>NZ_CP126625.1:0-311156 GCF_030219325.1 Geothrix sp.
GTGCTAGATTGGGTTCCCCCCCGCGAGCCCAGCGTGGACGGAGCGTGCGCGGCACCCTCCGTCACTGTCGCGCGCCCGCGCCTCCGCCCCGCCCCTGCCGGTGAAACCATGCGCTCCGCCGATCCCACAGCCCTCTGGGACACCATCCGACTGGGCCTGTCCAAGCAGCTGCCCGAGGCCAGCTTCAAGGAGTGGATCGCGCCCTGCGAGCCCCTGAAGGTCGCGGATGGCGCGCTGTGGATCCAGGTCCCCAGCGCGGCCGCCAAGCTCTGGATCGAGCAGCAGCTGCCCGAGGAGTTCAACGACGCCTTGGCCCAGGGGGGCCTGGCGGATCTGCGCCTGGAATTCCACATCAATGGCGCCCCGGCGCTGGAGCCGAAGGCGCCCCCGAAGAAGGCCGCCACCACGGCTTCCGCGGGTCCGGTCGAGACGTCGGTCTCCTTCCCCCACCTCTTCAACCGCTACACGCTGGACCGCTTCGTGGTGGGGCCCGGCAGCCAGCTGGCTTTTGCCGCGGCCAGGGCGGTGGTGGACAGCTTCGGCAAGGCCGCCACGCCCCTCAGCATGAACCCGCTGTTCATCTACGGGGGCGCCGGGCTCGGCAAGACGCACCTGATGGTCGGCATCGGCAAGGGCCTGCTGGAGCGCGATCCCAAGCTGCGCGTGGTCTACCTCAAGGTGGACAACTTCTTCAACGAGCTCACCGTGGCCATCCGGGCCAAGAACACCGAGCCCATGCGGAAGAAATACCAGCAGAACGACGTGCTGCTGCTGGACGACGTGCAGACTCTGGGGAAGATGGAGCGCACCCAGGAGGAGATCTTCCACATCCTCGAACACCTGCTGCAGCACGGGAAGCAGATCGTCATCACCTCGGACAAGCCCCCCCAGCGGCTGGAGGGCTGCCACGAGCGCCTGATCACGCGCTTCAAGTGGGGCCTGACGGCGGACATCCAGCCCCCGGACTTCGAAACCAGGATCGCGATCCTGAAGAAGAAGCTGGAGGACGTGGATTTCCGGCACGTCCCCACCATCCCCGAGGACGTCCTCACCTTCATCGCCCACAAGGCGAAGGGCAGCGTGCGCGACCTGGAGGGCTTCCTCACCCGGGTCATCTTCCAGGCCAGCCTCATCGGGGTGCCCCCCTCGCTGGAGGTGGCCCACGCCGCGTTCCAGGGCCAGAGCGGCGAGGAGCCGACCGCGCCCGTCCATCCGGATCGCATCTACCGCATGACGGCCGAGACCTTCAATGTGTCCTTCGTGGACCTCATGAAGAAGCGGTCCCGCCAGCAGGCCATCCTCCTCCCGCGCCAGGTGGCCATGTATCTCGCACGGGAGATCGCCTCCCTGCCCTTCGCGGACATCGGACGGGCCTTCAACATGCACCACTCCACCGTGATGAACGCCATTGATTCCGTCCGGGACCGCATGAAGCGCGATCCCGAATTCCACAAGATGGTCCAGGCACTCCTCAACAGCATCCACTGATTTGATTGGTATTGCGTCCTTATGCACAGACTCGGTCCCGATGGGATCCACAATGCCACCGCCAAGCGGGTTCCGGGGCTCGCCAGACCCGCTGTTCCGCGGGGTTCCAGGGGCTTTCCACAGCCTGTCCCGGGCAGTGAAACTCCGGTAGGATAGGACTTTGACTCGCCTTTCCACAGGTTGCCCAGGTCCTCAGCATCATCAAGGGTGATTCATGAATCTTCAGTTACAGGTTTCCAAGGATCGTCTGGACCGGACACTGGGTCTGCTGAAGCATGCCCTCGACCGCCGGGTAACCCTTCCGATCCTTCAGCACATCCTCGTGGACGTCCGCCCCAAGGAAGTGGTCCTGAAGGCCACGGACATGGAACTGGCCTTCGAGGCCACCGTGCCCGGTGAGGGGCAGGGCGAATGGACCATGGCCGTTCCGGGCAAGAAGTTCATCGAGACCGTGCGGGTCTTCCCCGAAGGCATCCTGAGCCTCGAGTGCCCCGACGCCGGTGGCCGCCTCTGGCTGCGGGCCAAGGGCATGAACTCCGAGCACAACATCCAGCCTGGCGAGGGCTTCCCCGAGCTTCCTGCACCGAGCAAGGAACTTCCGGTGGTGAAGATCCCCGTGCTCCGCTTCAAGCGGGCCATCCAGCTGGGTTCCATCGCGGTCAGCAAGGATGCCACCAAGCCCACCCTGTCGGCCGTGCTGGTACACCTGTCCAAGCACCACGTCCGCGTGGTCTCCACCGATGGCTTCCGCCTCGCGGTGGCCGAGGTGCCCTGCGACACGAAGCTCAAGGATGAGGTCCGCCTCATCGTGCCCAAGAGGGCCCTGGACCTGATCCCCACGCTGCTGGGCGATGAGGGCGAGGTGGAGCTCTGCTGGGACGGCACGACGCTGTTTCTGGATCAGCCCGGCCTGAAGTTCAGCACCCGCCTGGTGACCGGCAACTACCCCGCCTACGAGAAGGTGCTACCCGCCGAGTTGCCCAAGCGCGTGATCATGGACCGCGAGGTCTTCCTGCGAACCCTGCGTTTCGTGGGCCTGAAGAAGGACGACTACAACAAGAACGTGCGGCTGTTCTACGAATTCCCCAACCTCCGCACCGTATTCCAGCACCCCGACGAGGGCGTGAACCAGGCCACGCTGCCGTTCACGGGCGAGGAGCACCCCTTCGAGCTGGCCTTCAACATCGACTACCTCACGGAGCTGCTGGAGCGGCTGCCCGGCGAAGAGGTGGTCTACCAGTTCAAGGACGAGGTGGGGCAGGGCGTCTTCATGTCCCCCAGCCTCGAGGACTTCAGCTTCCGCTACGTCCTCATGCCCGTCCGCTTCGCCAACAGCGCCACCGCCTGAGCCGCGCTGGAACACCGCACTTCACCGTACCCAACCAAGTGAGTCTTGATGTCTGAAGAAGTCCTTAGCGCACGCGTGCACACCCCCCTGGAAACCGACAGCTACACCGCCGACAACATCACGGTTCTGAGAGACCTCGAGGCCGTCCGCAAGCGGCCCGGCATGTACATCGGCGATACCGACGATGGCAGCGGCCTCCACCACATGGTCTACGAGGTCGTGGACAACTCCGTGGACGAGGCCCTGGCGGGCTTCTGCAAGCGCGTGGACGTGATCCTGCACGGCGACGGCAGCTGCACGGTGGAGGACGACGGCCGCGGCATCCCCGTGGACATCCACAAGGAGGAGGGCCGCAGCGCCGCCGAAGTGATCATGACCGTGCTCCACGCCGGCGGGAAGTTCGACAATACGAACACCGACGGGAAGAACGCCTACAAGGTGTCCGGCGGCCTCCACGGCGTGGGCGTGTCCTGTGTGAATGCGCTGTCCTCCAAGCTCTGGCTGACGGTCTGGAAGGACGGCCAGGAATACGCCATGACCTTCTCCCAGGGCAAGGCGGACGCCCCCCTGCGGAAGGTCGGCCCCACGGCCCGGCGCGGCACCCGCGTGAAGTTCCAGCCTGATCCGGAAGTGTTCAACAATGTCCTCGAGTTCAGCTTCGAGACCCTGAGCCAGCGCCTCCGCGAGCTGAGCTACCTGAACCAGGGCGTCCACATCCGCATCACGGACGAGCGCACCGGCGACACCCACGACTTCGTCAATGCCGGCGGCATCGGCGCCTTCGTGGAACACCTGAACCGCAACAAGGTGGTCCTCCACAAGCCCCCGATCTTCATCAAGGACGAGAAGCAGGACACCACCGTCGAGGTGGCGCTCCAGTGGAACGACTCCTACCAGGAGACGCTGTACTGCTTCACGAACAACATCCGCAACCGCGACGGTGGTGCCCACCTGGAGGGCTTCCGGGCCGCCATGACGCGCGTCATCAACGCCTATGCGGAAAAGAACAACCTGCTGAAGAGCGCCAAGGTGAGCCTTTCCGGCGAGGACGTCCGCGAGGGCCTGACGGCAGTCGTCAGCGCCAAGGTCCCTGACCCCAAATTTTCCAGCCAGACCAAGGACCGCCTCGTCTCCAGCGAGGTGAAGGGCATCGTCCAGACCATCGTCTACGAGAAGCTCTCGAGCTTCTTCGAGGAGAACCCCCGGGAGGCCAAGGCCATCCTGGAGAAGGCCATCGAGGCCGCCCGGGCCCGCGAGGCGGCCCGCAAGGCCCGCGAGTTGACCCGCCGCAAGGGGGCCCTGGACGGCGGTGGCCTGCCTGGCAAGCTGGCGGACTGCCAGGAGAAGGATCCCGCCCTCAGCGAGATCTTCCTGGTGGAGGGCGACTCCGCCGGCGGCAGCGCCAAGCAGGGCCGGCATCGCGCCACCCAGGCCATCCTGCCCCTCAAGGGCAAGGTCCTGAACGTGGAGAAGGCCCGGTTCGACAAGATCCTCAGCCACAACGAACTCCGGGTGCTCATCCAGGCCCTGGGCACGGGCATCGGCAAGGAGGAGTTCAAGGTCGAGAACCTCCGCTACCACAAGATCGTGCTCATGACCGACGCCGACGTGGACGGCTCCCACATCCGCACCCTGCTGCTGACCTTCTTCTACCGGCAGATGCCCGAGCTCGTGGAGCGCGGCCACCTCTACATCGCCCAGCCCCCCCTCTACAAGGTGAAGAAGGGCAAGACGGAGAAGTACCTCAAGGACGAGCGGGCCCTGGAGGAGTTCCTGTTCCAGAAGGCCCTGGACGGCTGGAGCCTCACCCTGCCGGACGGCAGCGAGCACAAGGGCGCCACCCTGGTTCGCGAGATGAAGAAGTGGGGTGAGGTCCAGCAGCTCTACGGCAAGCTCAACCGCCGCGGCTATGCCCGTCCCATCGTGGACGCCCTCCTGGCCGAGGGCCTGCTGGATGCGGATCGGTTCGCCAACCGGGAAGCCCTCGAGCAGCTCTCCGCCGCCATCACCCGGCAGAAGCTCGGCACCTGCGAGATCGAGACCACGGAGGCCGTCGAACTGCCGGCCGAGGGCGAGGATCCGGCCATCACCATCCCCGCCAGCTACCGTCTGCGGGTGGTGCGCATGCACCTGAGCCGTCCCATCACGCTCTGGATCGACGACCAGGTGGCCCACTGGGGCGAGTTCCGCCGCCTGGCCGCCCTCCAGGTCGAGCTGGCCGCCTTCCACGGGGGCGAGCTGCGGCTGCGCCGCCTGAAGGACATCAAGGAGCCCGCCAAGGACAAGGAAGAGGAGGCCGAGGAGGGCCCCACCAAGCTCGGCAAGGAGCAGGTCTTCTCGGACCCGGAAGCCATGCTGGCCATGGTTCTGGACGAAGGCAAGCGGGGCCTGGGCATCCAGCGCTACAAGGGCCTGGGCGAGATGAACCCCGAGCAGCTCTGGGAGACCACCATGGATCCCGAGCGCCGCACCCTGCTGCAGGTCCGGGTGGACGACGCCGTGGAAGCGGACGAGATCTTCACCATCCTCATGGGCGATGCCGTGGAACCCCGGCGCCGCTTCATCGAGACCAACGCCCTCCTGGCGGAGAACATCGACATCTAAGCCGTTGTTTTTCAGGCCTGTCGAGCAGCGTTCCACGTAGAACACCGAAGGACACATGAACCAGAACCGAATCGAGCCGCTGGAAATCGAAAAGGAAATGCGGAAGTCCTACCTGGACTACGCCATGAGCGTCATCGTGGGCCGGGCCCTGCCCGACGTCCGCGACGGCCTGAAGCCCGTCCACCGGCGCGTGCTCTTCGCCATGAAGGAGGCCGGGAACGACTGGAACCGGGCCTACAAGAAGTCCGCCCGCACCGTCGGCGACGTGATGGGTAAGTACCATCCGCACGGCGACTCGGCCATCTACGACACCCTGGTGCGCATGGCCCAGCCCTTCTCCATGCGCCACGTGCTGGTGGATGGCCAGGGCAACTTCGGCTCCATCGACGGCGACTCCGCGGCGGCCATGCGCTACACCGAGGCCCGCCTCTCCCGGCTCGCGGCGGAATTGATGGGCGACATCGACCAGGACACGGTGGATTTCGGGCCCAACTACGACGGCAGCATGGAGGAGCCCCTCGTCCTGCCCTCCCGGTTCCCCAACCTGCTGGTGAACGGCTCCCAGGGCATTGCCGTGGGCATGGCCACCAGCATCCCTCCCCACAACCTGCGGGAGTGCTGTGGCGCCCTGGTGGACCTCATCGACAATCCGGCCCTGGGCATGGATGGGTTGATGGCCCACATCAAGGGCCCCGACTTCCCGGGCGGCGGCATGATGCTGGGGACGGAGGGCGTGCTGGATGCCTACCGCACCGGCCGCGGGCGCTGTGTGGTCCGTGCCAAGTCCCACGTGGAGCAGATCCGGCGGGCAGGGGACCGGGAGCAGATCGTCTTCACCGAGCTGCCCTACCAGGTGAACAAGTCCACCCTGATCGAGAAGATCGCCGAGCTGGTCCGCGACAAGAAGATCGACGGCATCAGCGACCTGCGGGACGAGTCCGACCGCGAGGGCATCCGCCTGGTGGTGGAGCTCAAGAAGAACGAGCCCAGCGACATCGTCCTGAACCAGCTCTACCAGCAGACCCAGCTCCAGAACAGCTTCCCCATCACCATGCTGGCCATCGTGAACGGCCAGCCCCGCGTCTGCACGCTTCGCGAGATCCTGCAGGAGTTCATCGGCTTCCGCCGCGAGGTGGTCACCCGCCGCACCCTGTTCCAGCTGCGGAAGGCCGAGGAGCGCCACCACGTCCTCATGGGCCTCAAGATCGCCCTGGATCACCTGGACGCGGTCATCAAGCTCATCCGCGCCGCCAAGAGCCCCGAAGAAGCCAAGGCCGGCCTCATGGCGGGCGCCTTCGCCACCGCCGCGGCGCTCAAGAAGGATCCCAGCCTCTGCCTGTCGGCCGTGCAGGCCCAGGCCATCCTGGACATGCGGCTCCAACGCCTCACCGGTCTGGAGCGGGAGAAGATCCTCGACGAACTGGCCGAGCTCGAAAAGACCATCGCCAAGCTCAAGGCCATCCTGGCCGACGAGAGCCTGCTTCTGAAGGTGATCAAGGAAGAGCTGCAGCAGGTGGCCGACCAGTTCGGCAACGACCGCCGCACGGAAATCACCGGGTATTCCGGGGAGATCCGGATGGAGGACGTGGTTCCGGACGACCCCATGGTCGTCACCATGTCCAAGGCCGGCTACATCAAGCGCACGGACCTCAACGCCTACCGCCGTCAGCGCCGGGGCGGGAAGGGCAAGGTGGGCATGAAGACCAAGGACGAGGATTTCGTCGAGCAGCTCTTCATGACCAAGGCCCACGACACCCTCATGGCCTTCACCGACAAGGGCATTGTCTATGCCCTCAAGGTTTACGACCTGCCCGAGGCGGCCGCCTCCACGCGCGGCAAGCACATCCGCAACCTCATCTCCCTGAAGGACGGGGAGAACGTGGTGACCCTCATGGCCCTGCGGGACTTCCCCGAGGGCGAATACCTGGTCTTCGCCACCAGCGACGGCACGGTGAAGAAGTCCAGCCTGGCGGCCTACGCCAACATCCGGGCCAACGGCCTCATCGCCCTCAACATCGATGACGACAACCGCCTGGTGACGGTGCGGCGGTCCACGGGCACCCAGCAGATCGTCCTGGCCACGGCCCAGGGCAAGGCCATCCGCTTCCCCGAGGAGGACGTTCGGGCCACCGGCCGCGCCACCACCGGCGTCCGGGGCATGAAGCTGGCGTCCAAGGACCACATCGTGGATATGGAAGTTGCCGACCCCCTGCCGGACCTGCCGGAGGGCGTGGAGCCCGACGAGAGCACCGAGGACCACGGCATGCTGCTGACGGTTTGCGAAAAGGGCTACGGCAAGCGCAGCCTCCTCCAGGACTACCGGCTCCAGGGCCGGGGCGGCACGGGCGTCATCAACATCCGGGCCGGGGTCCGCAACGGCCAGGTGGTGGGCTTCAAGCTGGTCAAGCCCGGGGAAGGGTGCCTCCTCATCAGCCAGGAGGGCATGGTCATCCGCTTCCTCATCGACGAGGTCCGCAAGACGGGTCGCAACGCCCAGGGCGTCGGCCTCCTCAAGCTGGCCAGCGCCGAGGACCGCGTGGTGGGTCTGGCCAAGATCGATGCCAGCGCCATGGCCCTGGACGAGGAGGACGAGCTGACCGAGGCCGAGCTGGCCCACCCGGGTCCCGACGAGGGTGGCGAGCAGCCCAAGCTGTTGTAGCCGACGGTCCTTTCGTCTAACGCAAAGCGGTGCGGACCTGTCCGCGCCGCTTTGCGTTAGAGGTAGGGCGCCCAGTCCCCATCCCGGATCTCCACCGCTTCCCGCTCCAGCCGGGGGAGGCGTTCCACATGGAACACATAGGCCCAGGCGTGGTACCTTTGGCCCCCCTCCAGGACCACGGGCAGGATCTCCCGGGTGAAGAGCCCCTCCTCCACGCCCTCCAGGGGGTCGAGGTCCGCCAGGGCGGAATCGAGGTCGGCGAGGTCCTCGTAGCCCACGAAATCGCCCCGCACCCAGCCGGGACCGGAGGGCGGGGCGCCGGGTTCCGTCCCGGGCACCAGGGCAGGGTAGCCCGCCGGGAGGTGGAACAACCGCCCCGCCACCCAGGCCCGGGTGAGGCCTTCCGGGTGCGTGCGCTGCAGCCAGGCGTGGTTCGACCCACCCTCCCGCAGCGTTCCATAGACGAACAGCCCATCGGCCTCGGCCATCATGCCCCCCTAAAAACATACCGCCAAAACGCGAGGCGTCTTGGCGGCGGGAGGAGGTCGAAACGGGTTATTCGGGGATCGGGAACTGGTCGGTCAGGTGGAAGACCTCCTGGCGGACCCGGGCGAAGGTGCTCTCGTCGGCCCGGTGGCGCAGCGTCACGTCGAAGAAGCGGGCGATCTGATCCATCTCCTCCTCCTTCATGCCCCGGGTGGTGAGGGCGGGGCTGCCCAGACGGATGCCGGAAGGCTTGAGGGGAGGGTTGGGGTCGAAGGGGATGCCGTTTTTGTTGGTGGTCATGCCGGCGCGGTGGAGGCAGTCCTCGGCCTCGTGGCCCAGCAGGCCGTGGTCGCGCAGGTCCACCAGGAAGAGGTGGTTGTCCGTGCCGCCGCTGACGATGCGCCAGCCGCGCTCCTGGAGGCCCTTGGCCAGGGCGTGGGCATTGCGGATCACCTGCCCACTGTAGGCCTTGAAATCAGGCTGTTGGATCTCGTGGAGGGCCACTGCCTTGGCGGCGATGACGTGCATGAGGGGGCCGCCCTGGACGCCGGGGAAGACGGCGCGGTCGAGATCCTTGGCGTATTGGGACTTGCAGAGGATCATGCCGCCGCGGGGGCCGCGCAGGGTCTTGTGGGTGGTGGTGGTGACATAATCCGCGTGGGGCACGGGGTTCGGGTGGTGTCCGGTGGCGACCAGGCCGGCGATGTGGGCCATGTCCACCATCAGCAGGGCGCCCACCTCGTCGCAGATCTCGCGGAAGCGCTTGAAGTCCCAGGTGCGGCTGTAGGCGGAGGCGCCCACCACGATCATCTTGGGGCGGTGCTGCAGGGCCAGGGCGCGGACTTCGTCCATGTCCACCCGCTCGTCCTCCTGGCGCACGTGGTAGGGCACGAACTTGTAGAGGATGCCGGAGCTGTTCAGGGGGTGGCCGTGGGTGAGGTGGCCGCCGTGGGCGAGGTCGAGGCCCATGACCGTGTCGCCGGGCTTCAGGGCCGCGAGGTAGACGGCCATGTTGGCCTGGGCGCCACTGTGGGGCTGCACGTTGGCATGCTCGGCGCCGAAGATCTGCTTGGCGCGGTCGCGGGCCAGGTTCTCGATGATGTCCACCTGGCTGCAGCCGCCGTAGTAGCGCTTGCCCGGGTAGCCTTCTGCGTACTTGTTGGTGAAGTGGGAGCCCATGGTTTGCATGACGGCGCGGGAGGCGTAGTTCTCCGAGGCGATGAGTTCCAGGTGGTGCCGCTGGCGCTGGACCTCCAGCTCCAGGGCCTGGAACACAGCGGGGTCGGAGGTTCGGATCACTTCATACATGGCGGGGGCTCCCGGGTGATGCCCCTATCCTAGCGGCTGGGGGCCTTTGCGGGGCGCGCTGTTCGTGAGCGGGATCACAGGTCGGCGGCGTGTGAGACACTGGAGGGCCGGAGTTCTCATGCCCTTCCTGCCGCCCCACGATGGTCCCGAACTGGAGCGATTCGAGCATCCCCTGGCCAGCCGCTATGCCAGCAAGGCCATGGTGCGCCTGCTCTCGCCCCTCTACCGCCAGCGCGTGTGGCGGCGCCTCTGGATCGCCCTGGCCGAATCCGAGTCCGAGCTGGGTCTGCCCGTGACGGCCGCGCAGATCGCCGAGCTGAAGGCCAGCCAGGACGACGTGGATTTCGACGCCATCGCGCGCCACGAAGCCGCCCTGCGCCACGACGTGATGGCCGCCATCCACGCCTGGGGCGAGCAGGCGCCGGGCGCGCGGCCCATCATCCACCTGGGGGCCACCAGCTGCTTCGTCACGGACAACGGCGACCTGCTCATCACCCAGGAGGCGCTGCAGCTGCTGCGCCGCCGCCTGCAGGACGTGCTCGCCGCCCTGGCGGCCTTTGCGGCCCAGTGGCAGGATCAGCCCACCCTGGGCTTCACCCACTTCCAGCCCGCCCAGCCCACCACCGTGGGCAAGCGGGCCTGCCTGTGGCTGCAGGATCTCCTCCTCGATCTGGAGGACCTGGACCACGTCATCGCCACCACCCCGGTCCGCGGCGTGAAGGGCGTGACCGGCACCCAGGCCACCTTCCTGGAATTGTTCGAAGGGGATGGCGCCAAGGTCGAGGAGCTGGAGCGGCGCTTCTGCGCCAAGGTGGGCTTCCCCGCGATCCCCGTCTGTGGCCAGACGGCCACGCGCAAACTGGAAGACCGCGTCGGCCAGGTGCTCTGCGGCATCGCCGCCAGCGCCTCCAAGTTCGCCTGCGACCTGCGCCTGCTCCAGCATTTGAAAGAGGTGGAGGAACCCTTCGAGACCAAGCAGATCGGCTCGTCGGCCATGCCCTACAAGCGCAACCCCATGCGCAGCGAGCGCATCAACAGCCTGGCGCGCTTCGTCCTGGGGCTCATGCCCAGCAGCTACCAGACCACGGCCACCCAGTGGATGGAGCGCACCCTGGATGACTCGGCCCATCGCCGCCTCACCATCAGCCAGGGCCTGCTGGCGGTGGACGCCATCCTGGTGCTGCTCAAGAACGTGGCCTCGGGGCTGGTGGTGAACCCCCGGATGATCGAGGCCCGCCTCATGAGCGAGCTGCCCTTCATGGCCGCCGAGGTGATGCTCATGGAGGGCGTGAAGCGCGGTGGGGATCGGCAGGACCTGCACGAGGCCTTCCGCGTGGCCTCCCTGGAGGCCGGCCGGCGCATCAAGCAGGAGGGGCGTCCCAACGAGCTGCTCTCTCTGCTGGCGGCGGATCCCGCCTGGGCCATGGACGAGGCCGAGCTGACCACCCTCCTGGATGCCGCCCGGTTCACGGGCCGGGCCGGCGAGCAGGTGCGCCAGTTCCTGGCCGGCCCCGTGGCCGGGGCCCTGAAGGGCCATGTCCCGGCGGACGAAGCCGCCGTCCGCGTCTGAGATCGAAAGGTATTCCATGCTGAAACTTGCCGTCATCGGCGCCCAGACGCTCCTGGGGCGCGAACTCGTCAACGCCCTCGAGGCCCGCGAGGCCTCTGTGGTGCCCCTCTCCATCGGCGCCCTCACGGTGGAGGAGGAGGTCGGCGACCTGGTGGTCTTTGCGCCCAGCAGGCTGCTCCTGGAGGGGCTCGATGCCGTCCTCCTGGCGGACACGCCCGACCTCGATCTGCTCGAGGGCTTCCCGGGCCGCATCCTGGACCTGCGGGCCGAGCCCGAGGCGCGCATCGATCCCATGCCCCTGGCCGGGCCCTGGCCCCAGGGCGCCAAGTCCCTGCGGGGGCGCCCCGCCCTGGAACAGGTGCTGGCCCTGCTGCCCAGCCTGCTGGAGGGCCTGGGCGACGTGGGCGGCACCCACCTGCGCTCCGTGGCCTGGATGGGGGACCGGGGCCTGGAGGGCCTGGTCGAGCAGACCCTGGCCGTGCTCAACGGCGAGGACCCCGATCTGAAGAAGCTGGGCTACCGCCAGGCCTTCGAGGTGGTACCCGTGACGCCCACCGTGGGGAAGGGGCGGCTCATGGAGATCCGCGTGCCCTCCTTCCATGGCGACCTGATGATCCTGCAGGTGCGCGCCCTGGACGGGCAATCGCTGGCGACGAAGGAGGCCCCCGCCGGCGTGAAGTGGGTGGACGCCGCGCCCAGCTCCCGCGACGTGGCCGTCAGCCCCGAGCTGCTGGCCCACCTGGACCTCACCAGCGACGGGAAGGCCGCCGTCCTCACCCTGGGCTTCGACCCCGTGCTCTGGGGCGTGCTGCGGCCCACCATGCGGGTCTTGGGTTTGATGTAGGGAGCCCCATGGCCAAGAAGCTCGACGAACCCCAGGAACGCGGCGACTTCTTCAAGTCCCTGGGGACCCTGTTCGCCGGTTTCGTGGCCAACCGGGTCGAGGATGCGGTGACGGGCCTGGGGCCCAAGCTGCTGCGGCCGCCCGGGGCCCTGGACGAGTTCGAGTTCCTGACCAAGTGCACCCGCTGCGACCGCTGCATGCGGGCCTGCCCCGAGAACGCCATCCTGGTGGCGGCGCCCTCGGCGGGACTGGCGCTGAAGACACCCTACATCGATCCCCGCAGCGTCCCCTGCTTCCTCTGCACCACGCTGCCCTGCATCGCCGAGTGCGACGACGGCGCCCTGGTCTGGCCGACCTTCAAGAAGGCCGACGGCACGGTGATCGAGGGCCCGAAGGCCGTCCGCATGGGCACCGCCCGCGTGAAGCCAAGCCAGTGTGTCACCTGGGACACCCTGGAGCGGGAGGCCCGCGCCTGCCGCATCTGCGTGGACCGCTGCCCCTACCCCGAGGAGGCCATCCGCATCGCGCCCTCCGCCGAAGGCGAGACCATCGGCCACCCCATGGTGGAGGCCGATGTCTGCACGGGCTGCGGTCTCTGCGTCTTCGCGTGCCCGGCGGAACCGACCGCCATCGTGGTGGAGCCACGGCGGGACTGATCAGGCGATGCTGATGCCCTCGAATCCCGCCACCTCGTGGGCGTTGAAGCTGGAGCGCACCAGGGGAGCTGGTGGCGGGTGGGGCGCAGGTACCGGCCCCGGGTGAGGATGTCCACCTTGGCTTTAGCCGGGCTTCGAAGGTCTGCATCAGCTTGGCCTCGGCCCCACCAAGTCCGAGCATGAGATCGCTCTTGGTGTCGTAGGCCGGGCGCTTTGACAACCTGATCCCAAGCCCCCGATCTGTGCCACCGGCATTCGTTCAGTGATCGTCTTCGGTCAGAATCTCAACCCGCTTCTGGGGACCCGCCCCGGTCAAGAATCGAAAGGGGGCGCTCGAATCTCTATCCATTGAAAACGGTTGATTTGGGCGCTCGAAACCATCCGCCTGTAACCAAGTCTTCCCGGTGGGAGTCTAATTGACTGGAGGTTCGGCCATGAAAACCCTGTTTGGCACTCTGGCGATAGCAGCAAGCCTGGCGATCCTTCCTCTCAAGTCGGCTTCCCGCGATCAGGACAAGGCTCCGGCAAGGCCCAGCCCCGAAGCGAGTGAGCCATCCACCCAGGCCCCGGCTGAGCCGCCGCCGCCCCCCCCGGCCGTGCTTCCCGCGCCTCCGCCAGGCGCCACGCCAGCTCCGCGGCAGGAAAAGCCCGCGGACGCCGGTCAGTGGGTCCACACCGAGCAGTACGGCTGGGTGTGGATGCCCTACGGGGACCGGTACACCAACCTGCCGCCAGACGGGGGTACCCCGCACATGTACGTGTACTACCCGGAGGCCGGCTGGTGTTGGGTCGTGGCGCCTTGGCTATGGGGCTGGGGGCCCATGCCCTACTTCGGGGTGTGGGGCCCGCGGTACTACGGCTGGTATGGGGTCGGGTTGGGCCACTGGTATGGCTACTCCGGAAGGTACGCCTACTGGGGTGACCGCGCCTATTGGCATGGCGGGCGTTGGAATGGGGTCGACAGGTCCTATGACCACGGGGCCCGGGGGAGCTACGGTCGAGGAGGCGGATTCTGGGGTGGTGGCGGTCATTCGCGGGGATTGACGCCCGGTTGGCGTCGCTGAACCGTGCAGCCAGCACTACCGAGTTCTCGACGCCCTACGCGATGCTGATGCCCTCGAATTCCGCCACCTCGTGGGCGTTGAAGCTGGAGCGCACCAAGGGGCCGGCGTAGACGGTGGTGAAGCCGAAGGCCTTGGCCTTCTGGCCCAGGGCGGCGAATTCGTCCGGGTGCACGTAGCGCTTCACGGGGAGCTGGTGGCGCGTGGGGCGCAGGTACTGGCCCAGGGTGAGGATGTCCACCTGGGCCTTGGCCAGGGCTTCGAAGGTGGAGAGCAGCTCGGACTCGGTCTCGCCAAGCCCGAGCATGAGACCGCTCTTCGTGCGGAAGGAGGTGCCGTACAAGGCCTTCCCCATCTCCTTCGCGTGCGACAGCACGCGAAGCGACCGCTCGAACCTCCCCGCGGGCCGCACCTCAGCGTAGAGGCTCGGCACGGTCTCGGTGTTGTGGTTGAACACGGTGGGCCCGGCGGCCACCACCCGGGCCACGGCCTCCAGGTCGCCCAGGAAGTCGGGCACCAGCACCTCTACGCCCACGCCGGGATTGCGGCGCTTGATGGCCAGCACCGTCTCGGCGAAGTGGGCGGCCCCGCCGTCCGGCAGGTCGTCGCGGTTCACGCTGGTGAGCACCGCGAAGCGCAGCTGCATGGCCGCCACCCGCTCCGCTGTTTCGGAGGGCTCCTGCGGATCCAGTAGCCGCGGCTTGCCGCTCTGGATGCTGCAGAAGCCGCAGGCCCGGGTGCAGACATCGCCCATGAGGAGGAAGGTGGCGGTGCCGTTCGTGAAGCAGTGGGTGCGGTTGGGACAGCGAGCCTCTTCGCAGACCGTGTGCAGGTGGGAGTCCCGCAGGTCGCGCTTCATGCCGTGCAGGTCGGCGAGGTTCACCCGCTCCTTGGTGATCCACTCGGGGAGGCGGGGGTGGCCTGCCAGCACTTCGCGACCGACGCGCTTTGAGAAACGGGCCATTCGGACTCCTGATCTTCCAGTTTCCCGTAGCATTCAGGAATGTCCAAGCCGCTTTCCAGGTTGCTGCGCCGGGAGCAGTGGGCCTTCCTGGCCCGGGACCGCTCCGCCTGGGGCGAGCACCTGGCGCGGGTGCGCGCCTTCCTGGGCGAGGGCCTCCAGGCGGCGGATCCCTCCCGGCCCGTGCTCATCCTGGGGGCCGGCCCGGGGCTGGAGGTGCCCTGGGCCCTGGCGCCACCGGGCACCACGGGCTGGGATGCGGATCCCTGGAGCCGGGTCTGGACGGCCCTGCGCCACCGCCGCTGGGCGCCCTGGGTCTTCGCGGACCTGACGGGCGGTCTGGCGGAGCTGGAGACCACGGCCCGCCGGGCGGCCCGGGAATCCTGGACGGGCCGGCGCCGGGATCCCGAGGTCGCGGCCCTGCGCCTGGCGGGGCTCCTGCCCTCCCTGCAGCCGGACCCAGTGCCCCTGCGGGCCTGGATCGACGCGCACCGCCCGGGCACCATCCTGGTGGCCAATGTCATGGGCCAGTTCGGCGTGGTGGCGGAACGCCTGGTGGAAGCCGCCTTCCCCCAGCCGCCCTGGGAGGCGGATCCAGAGCGTCCCGATCCCCTGGCCACGGCCCTGGAAGCCTGGACGGGCCGGGCCATCCGGGCCTTCCTGGGGACGCTGGCGGCCAGCGGCGCGGACCTGTGGCTGGTGCATGACCGGGCCGTGGTCTTCAGCGGCGGGGACCTGGATCTGGGGCCCTGGGACGGCGATTGGTGCCGCCAGCTGCGCTCGCCGGGAACGCCCATCGAGGCCAGTGACGCGCTGGCGGGCCTCGAGGTGCCCCCGCTGCTGACCGGAAGCAGACTCTGCCTGGCCCACCGGGAGCGGTGGCTCTGGCCCGTGGGCCGGGGGCAGCGGCACCTCGTTGAGGCGCTGGCCTTCCGCCGCCCGGCATGAGCCGCCTGTGGCGTCAGTCAACCCTTGTCCCCACAGGCGGCCGCAACAGCCATAATGGTTTCCCTTGGAGCGTATCGAGTATGGCGTGGTTGGGTTGGGCGTTGGCGGCGATGGGATTCATGGGCCTCGCCAATCTGGGGATGAAGGCGGCGGGCCTGCGCGGGCTGGAACCGGCGTCGGTGCTCCTCTGGGTGGTGCTGGGCGAGATCCCGGTGGCCCTGGCCTACTGGTTCTGGCGCGGCCGGCCCGTGGGTACCGCGGGCGGCGTGGCCTGGGGCCTCGGGGCCGGCCTCCTCACGGCCCTGGCCCTGATCCTCCTGAACGAGAGCTTCTCCCGCGGCGCCAAGGCCGCCCTGGCGGTGGGCATCATGAACGCCAACTTCGTGCTGGTGGCCCTCCTGGCTTTCATCCTCTTCCGCGAGCAGCTCCAGCCCTCCAAGCTGGTGGGTCTCGCGGCCACCCTTTCCGGCCTGTGGCTGATGGCCCGATGAACCAGGAACGCTGAACCATGGCCACCTTCCGAAGATTCCTCCTGGGACAGCGCCTCGCCAGCGGGGATTCGTCCCACACCAAGGTCAGCAACGTCATCGGCCTGTCCGTGTTCAGCTCGGACGCCCTCTCCTCGGTGGCGTATGCCACCCAGGAGATCATGGCCAGCCTGTCCAGCAACCTGCACACGGCGGCGGCGGCCGTGACCGTGGCCGCGGTCCATCCGCTCTTCGGCCTGTCGGTGCCCGTGGCCCTCGGCATCGTGGGCCTCCTCGCCATCCTCGGCGTCAGCTACCGGCAGACCATCCTCGCCTATCCCACCGGCGGCGGTGCCTACATCGTGGCCAAGTCCAACCTGGGCGAGCTGGCGGCCCTGGTGGCCGGCTCCAGCCTGCTGCTGGACTACATCCTGACCGTCTCGGTGTCCGTCTCCTCCGGCGTGGCGGCCATCACGGCGGCCTTTCCCCTGCTGGACGGCCACAACGTCTCGCTGACCCTCTTCGCCATCGTGTTCATCGCCCTCGCCAACCTCCGCGGGGTGAAAGAGAGCGGAGCCCTCTTCGCCATCCCCACCTACGGCTTCGTGGCCCTCATGCTGATCCTGCTGGGGGTGGGGACGGTCCGCACCATGGTCGGCGGCGGTCCCACGCCCGTCCAGGCGCAGCAGGCCCTGGAGCACACCCAGCACTTCGGGGGCCTGGCCCTGGTCTGGATCTTCATGCGGGCCTATTCCGCCGGCTGCACCGCGCTGACCGGAGTGGAAGCCGTCTCCAACGGCGTGCAGGCCTTCAAGGACCCCGCCGAGCACAACGCCTCGAAGACCCTGGTCTACATGGTGCTCCTGCTGGGCGTGATGTTCCTGGGCATCACCCTGCTGTCCCAGCGCTTCGGCATCGCCTACCAGCACAGCACCGACCCCAGCGTCGTGGCGGAAACCCTGCTGTCCAAGCTGGCCAAGGCCATCTACGGCGACGTCAGCCACGGCCTGCCCAAACTGATGTACTACCTGACCCAGACCTTCACCTTTGCCATCCTGGTGGTCGCGGCCAACACCGCCTATGCGGACTTCCCGCGCCTGGCGGCGCTCATGGGCCGGGACAACTACCTGCCCCGCCAGTTCGCCAGCCAGGGCGACCGCCTGGTCTTCTCCAACGGCATCCTGATCCTCACCGCCGTCAGCTGCTTCCTGGTGTGGATCCTCCACGCCAACACGGACCTGCTGCTGCCCCTCTACGCCCTGGGCGTGTTCACGGGATTCACCATCTCCCAGGCGGGCATGGTCGTCCACTGGCTCAGGCTCAAGACCAGCGAGCCCCGCTGGCTGAGCAAGGCCCTCATCAACGGCGTGGGCATGGCCGCCTCGGGCATCGTCATGGTGGACATCGCCATCACCAAGTTCGCCCACGGGGCCTGGCTGGTGGTGGTGCTGAT
Source organism: Geothrix sp. (assembly GCF_030219325.1). NCBI lineage: Bacteria > Pseudomonadati > Acidobacteriota > Holophagae > Holophagales > Holophagaceae > Geothrix > Geothrix sp. The sequence goes on from NZ_CP126625.1 coordinate 17,854, forward strand.
CCCGATGATGGTGTGGCTGTTCCTGCAGATCCACCGGCACTACATCCGGGTGAAGTCCATCCTCGCGGCCAGCCGGGCGGAATTCCTCCCCCACCGCCGGAACCGCGTGGTGGTGCTGGTCTCCGGCATCCACTCGGGGGTCGTCCAGGCCCTGAACTACGCCAAGGTGATCGCCGACCACGGCGAGGTGGAGGCCATCACCGTGGACTTCCCCGACGAGCACGGCCGCGAGAGCGCCGCCCTGGAGCGGCTGCGGTCGGACTGGCCCCGGTACTGCGAGGGCATCCCCCTCCGCGCCATCCGCAGCCCCTACCGCAAGATCGTGGAGCCCATCGTGGATGAGCTCGACCGCATGCGCCGGGTGGAGCCGGAGTACACCATCACCGTGATCCTGCCGGAGTTCGTCACGGGGCACTGGTGGGCCAACCTGCTCCACAACCAGACCGCCTGGCGCATCAAGGGCACCCTGCTGATGAAGCCCAAGACCGTGGTGATCTCCATCCCGTACCACCTGGAGCCCATCATCGAGTGATCAGCGCATCCGTGCGGTGGGCCGGGAGAGCAGCTCCTGGCCGCTGAGCAGTTCGGCCAGGGTCTGGTGGCGGGGGCTCAGGATCATGCAGAGGAAGCTCAACGGGAAGCAGGCCACGGACAGCAGGTGGACCAGGGAGAAGGTCATGCGCCGTTCGGCGGAGTTCTCGGGCAGGGTGACGCCAAAGAGTCCCATCATCGGGGACTGCCCGGCGAGCACCAGCGGGGCCATGAAGAAGACCCACGAGATCGCCAGCAGGTAGGGGAGGACCAGGGGCCAGGCGCCCAGCAGCAGGCGGGCCGGGGGGACGCCCAGGGCCCAGGCGGGCAGGGCCAGGGCCAGGGCCTGCACCAGGAGCAGGAGCAGGGCCTCGGCGGCCTCGACCTTGACCAGGGGCCAGAAGCTGGCGGCGGGTTCCTGATGGCCCAGGGCGGGCTGCGTCGGGGCCGGTGCCTGCGGTGCGAGTTCCCCAGGGCGCTGGAGCTCGTCCAGGCTCACCTCCACAGCCACCGGGGCCACCCGTCCCAGCGCGGGGGCGGTCAGCGAGCGGGGCGGGGGCTCGTACGAGGCCTGGGCCAGGGCGGAGGCCTGGAAGAGCAGGGGGCGGCCCTGGCGGGGCGGAGCCAGGGCCAGGCCGCACTCCGGGCACTCCGCCGCGAGGGGCGACAGGCGGGTCTGGCAGCTGGGACAGAGGCGACGGGTCGGGTTGGCCATCAGAGACCACTATCCGACAAAGCGAGTGGATGGTGAACCGCCGGGGTAAAAGACCCTGTCGTACCTTGCGGCGGCTGTGGGACCATCGGGGGTTCGGGCCAGCTGGCCCACCCCCGATAGCGGCAATGCCCCGGCCCACCAAAGGACCCGCAATGACGACCGGCACTCTGGGTGTCTTTCATCCAAGCACCCGCCTCTACCGTTTCACCATCCTGATCTTCATCAGCCTCCTGGTGCTCGGCAGCTACTTCGCCTACGACAGCATCGGGGCCCTTGAGAATACGCTGATGGCGGAGCTGCACCTGGACCGGAGCACCATCGGGTCGCTTTACACGGCCTATTCCGTGGCCGCCATCGCCATCGTGTTCTTCGGCGGCATGCTCTACGACAAGCTGGGACCCCGCAAGGCCAGCCTGCTTTTCAGCGTGCTGGTGTTCGTGGGGGCGGTCATCGTGGCCGTGGCCAAGGGCAAGTGGATGCTCATTTTTGGGCGCCTGATCTTCGGCGCGGGCTCCGAGTCGCTCATCGTGGTCCAGAGCGCCATCATCAGCCGCTGGTTCAAGGGCAAGGAGATGGCCATGGCCTTCGGCATCGCCCTCACCCTTAGTCGGGTGGGCACGGTGTTCGCCTTCAACACTGAAGAACTCATCGCCGACCATTTCCACAGCTTCCGCGTCGCCCTTTGGGCTGCGGCCCTGCTCTGTCTGTTTTCGGTGCTCTGCAACCTGGTCTTCATTGTCATGGACCGGCACGGGGAGAAGGTGCTCTCCCTCCAGAAGGCCGAGGCCGGCGACAAGATCGTCTTCGCCGACCTCAAGAAATTCACCTCGTCCTACTGGTTCGTGGTGCTGCTCTGCGTGACCTTCTACAGCGCCATCTTCCCCTTCACGGCCCTGTCCTCGGACATGTTCCACGACAAGTGGGGCATTCCCAACGTGACCGTGATGACGGGCAGTTTCCTGTCCAAGGTGTTCTACAACTTCACCCACATGTTCAACACGGCGGGTGGCATCACCAGCATCACCATCGCTGCCTCGATGGTGTTCGCACCCTTTGCCGGTGGCCTTGTGGACCGCATCGGGCGACGGGCCTCCCTGATGGTGGTGGGGGCCCTGATCATGATTCCTGCCCACCTGCTATTGGGGATCACACACTGGAACCCCATTCCCATGATGGCGCTGCTGGGCGTGGCCTTCGTGCTGGTGCCCGCCGCCATGTGGCCCTCGGTGCCCCTGGTGGTGGAGGAGAAGCGCGTCGGCACGGCCTTCGGCCTGATGACCGCCATCCAGAATGGCGGCCTGGCGCTCTTCCCGCTGCTCAATGGTTGGCTGCGGGACAAGACGGGCACCTACACCTCCACCCAGGTCATGTTCGCGGGCCTGGGTGCGGTGGGACTCCTCTTCGCCTTCCTGCTGCTGCGCTCGGATCGGCGCCTGGGGGGCGTTCTCGAGGCGGGCGCCTCAACCAAGGCCTGATGTCGGCCGCAGGGCGCGGCTAGACTGAAACCCGTCCCCTGGAGCAGCCATGACCCGCTGGAGAAGCACCCTCGCATGCCTGGCCGCGGGCCTGGTGTGTCTGGCCGCTCTCCTCCTGCCCGCCGGCTGCGGCCCCCAGGCCTCGGCGCCGCCGCCCGTCCTGGTTCAGGCCGCCGTGCAGGATCCCATCCCGGTCCACGCCCGGGAGACGCTCGCGTACGTCCGGCAGCACGGCTATGCCCCGCCGGGCTATGTGGGCGGGCGGGTCTTCGGGAACTACGAGGGGCAGCTGCCCCGCTACAACGCGAAGCGGAAGCGCATTGAGTACCGCGAGTGGGACGTCCGGCCCCGGGCCGAGGGCAGGAACCGGGGCGCCGAGCGCCTGGTGACGGGGAACGACGGCCGGGCCTGGTACACCGCCGACCACTACCGCAGCTTCCTCGAAGTGAAGTGATGGGCCTGTCCTTTCAGGGGCCGGCCCTGTTCCAACCCTGGCGGGGCACCGCCGGGGACCTGGTGGACGCAGCAGCGGGGCACCCGGCCCTCTGGTGGCTGCGGGGCTCCCGCATGCGCACGCGCCGGGGGCTGATGGACGAGTGGGCCGCGGCCGCGCAGTTTCCGCCCCACTTCGGTGGCACCTGGGACGCCCTGCGGGATGCCCTGGCCGACCTGCCCGAAGGCGGCACCTTCCTGGTCCTGGAGGCGGAACAGCTGCTGCAGGAGGCGCCCCCCGGCGACTTCACGACCCTGGTGGCGGTGCTGGGCGCCGTCCAGGAGGACCTGGCACCCAAGGCCTTCCGGATGGTCCTCCAGGCCGAGGAAGCGGATTTCGACACCCTGGTCTCGGGCCTGCGGGCCATGGGGATCGGCTAGGTCCCGGCGGTCTTCGCCCGGAAGCCGGCCAGGCCACGGAGGGCCTCGGCCCGCACCTTGGTCTGGAACCAGGGCGTCCAGCCCAGCAGGAGTCCCGCGGGGCCGAAGGCCTGGCGGGCCCAGGCCCAGAAGCTGAAGTGGTCCCGGTGGGTACGGATGAGGCCGTCCTCGAGGATGACGGTGGCCTCGATGCGGTTGAGCACGGGCCGCCCGGTACGGGTGAAGGTGTAGCGGGCCTCCCAGCGGGCCCGGACCTCGGAACCGGCTTCTCCTAGCACCTGATGGGTGATCACGAGGTCGGTGGCGCGGGCCAGGAGCATGGCCCACATGGCGCCGGCGGCCTCCCGATCCAGGGGGCCGAAGGCCGGATCCTCGAAGGTGGCGTCGGGGTGGTAGCAGGCGGCCATGGCCGCGGCATCCCGCCGGGCGAAGGCCTCGTAGAAGCGGTCCACCACCAGGGGCTGGGGCATCAGAACTGGGCCTTGAAGGCTTCGAATTCCCTCCGCAGCTCCGCGAGTTCCTCGCGGAGAGAGGAGAGATCGGCCTCCAACTGTTCGATGCGCCCTGCACGGGCGGGCGCGGCATTCGGGGCGGGAGGAACGGCACCACCCGCCTCCACGGGGCCGGACAGCAGGTGTGCCACCCGCGCCTCCCGCGCGCCGGGAACCCGGGCCAGGCGGACCACCAGGGGCGGTTCGGCCTCCATCAGGACCGCCAGGCAGCCCTCCACCTCGTCGAGGTCGGGAAAGGCGTACATGCGGCGGGTGTTGGTGCGCAGCTCGCCCGGGGTCTGGGGGCCGCGCAGGAGCAGCTCCCCGAGGAGGGCCCCCTCCTGCACCGACAGGTTCCAGGTGGGCTTGGCGGTGTGGGCCACCTTCAGCACCCGGCCAGGCCAGTGCTCGGCGAGGCCCCGGGCGATGAGGGCGTCCACGGCTTCCCGGACGTCGGACTCCACCAGGGAAAGCACGGGCTCCCTGTTGCTGGACTGGTTGCAGGCGTTCAGCAAGCCGTTCATGGACAGGGGGTACACATCCGGCGTGCTCAGCTGCTTCTCCAGAAGGCAGCCGAGCACGCGGGATTCCAGGGGGCTCAGGTCGAAGTCGGGCATGGGGCATTATCCACCACCCCAAGCTGTGACTTCGAACCCCTGGTTTTTTATTCGGACCGCCGTATCCTTAACCCATCTCTCGAAAGAGGACACACGCCTCTTAAACGCGGCGGGCCTCTTCTGATGTCGCCCTTCCTTCCCGCCTCCACCTTCGCGGCAGCCACCGCGCCCCACAGGAGCCTTCGATGTCCACCCCATCCGCCCCGCGTCGAGCCCTCTGGGGCGCGGCCGGTTCTCTTAGCCTGCTGCTGGCCCTCGGATTCCAGCCCGCCAAGCCCAAGGCCAGCCCGGTCAAGGCCGCCGGCCTCGGCAAGGAGACCTGCTACCAGTGCCACGACCAGATCCAGACCATGAAGGAGGGCTCGAAGCACGCCAAGCTGGCCTGCACCGTCTGCCATGACGAGCTCGGCAAGCACGTGGACAGCTCGGGCGACGTGAAGCCCGTGACCAAGCTGGATCCCGCCATCTGCGGCAGCTGCCACAAGGACCAGTACCAGAGCTTCTTCAAGGTGAACCTGGAGGGGGGAGCCCGCAAAGAGAAGGGCAATCCCACCGGCCGTTCCCCCATGCAGGACAAGCTGCTGGCGGGCCACGGCTTCACCTTCGAGCACAACGAGCCCCGAGGCCACGCCTTCATGGTGATCGACCAGTTCGTGGTGGACCGCTTCCAGGGCGGGCGCTTCCAGTTCAAGAACGGCTGGAAGGGCATCACCGAAGTCGGCAGGACCTGGGACGTGCTGGTGGACAAGGGACCCCAGTTCAAGCTGCCCGAGACGGCCATGGCCGCCAATCCGACCTGCATGCAGTGCAAGACCTCGGACCACATCCTGGCCTGGAGGTTCATGGGCGACAAGGATGCCAAGGCCCGCTGGGACCGCACCTCCAGCCCCGTGGACGTGGCGAAGGCCACGCACAATCCCGTGGGCTGCATCCAGTGCCACGACCCGCATGGCACCAGGCCCCGCATCGTGCGCGACGCCCTCATCCAGGCCATCGGCCGCGAGGGCGACAAGAACATCTTCGCCAGGAACGGCAAGACCGACCTGAAGGTCGTGGACTTCCGCGACGGCTTCCGCAAGATCGGCCTCATGGAGAAGACCGATTCGCGCATGATGTGCGCCCAGTGCCACGTGGAGTACGCCTGCAACGCGGGCTTCCAGTGGTCCGACAACAAGAAGGTGGGCTACGACGACCAGCGCACCAACCACTTCCCCCTCAAGAACGCCAAGCAGTTGCTGGAGCACTACAAGAAGGTCGACTTCTACGACTTCAGGCACGCCATCACCGGCGCGCGCCTCATCAAGATGCAGCATCCCGAGGCCGAGGCCTTCGCGGGCAGCGTCCATGACAAGGCCGGCATCCAGTGCCACCAGTGCCATATGCCCAAGCAGAAGGGGAAGGACGGGAAGATCTTCTCCACCCATGGTGTGATCCGACCCCTGGCGGATGTGAAGGCCTCCTGCCTGGGCTGCCACCCGAAGGACGGGGTGGACGCGAAGAAGTACGAGATCGAGACCATCCGCAACTACGTGAAGGGCAAGATGCGGAAGTCCGAGTTCTGGATCGGCCGCCTCATCGACACCTATGTCGTCGCCAGACGCGCCGGCGTGGCTGAGGACGTGCTGGCCAAGGCCCGTGAGAAGCACGAGGAGGCCCACGTGCTGTGGGAGTTCTGGACTGCCGAGAACAGCGACGGCTTCCACAACCCCGAGCTGGCCCGCGAGACCCTGACCGGCGCCATCAAGGCCGCGAAGGATGGCGTGGACCTGCTGAACCAGGCCATCGACGCCAAGGGCGCCGCCCCGGCCGTGGCCGCGAAGTAGCACCGCTCCACCCCAGGAAAAGCGGGCCAGCCGGCCCGCTTTTTCGTGCCGGTCGGGAGGCGGGTCCGGCAGGGGCCCGGCCCGGGGGCAGCTCTGCGATCAGGCCCCTCCCGGCGCGCCGGGAATGCGGATCGAGGCCAGAAAAAAACGGCAATAAAATTGCGGTCCAGAGGTTAGACCGGTTGGGATAACCACCATTGAAACCAATGAAAAATTGACGATGGTCACATCAACTATTGAGGCATCGGCCCATAGTGGCTTCCATCCACATGATGCCAACCGCCGATCGTCCCAGCCTGCCGTCCTCTGCCGCAAGGTGAGCTTCACCTTGTGAGATCCGTTTGCCAACTCGCTTTGTGGAAAGGATCAACCGCATGCCCTGGAATCAGAACTACGCCGCGCTGAACGGAAGCCTGCTCTTGACGGCCCTGGTGGTGGCCATCCCCATCTTCTTCCTCTTCTGGGCCCTGGCCGTGAAGCGCATGAAGGGCCACGTGGCCGGGCTCATCACGCTGCTCCTCACCATCATCATCAGCGTCGCCGTGTATCGCATGCCGATCAGCGCCGCGCTCTCGGCGTCGGCCCTGGGCATGGTGACCGGCCTGTTCCCCATCGGCTGGATCATCCTGACGGCGGTCTTCCTCTTCAACCTCACGGTTGAGTCCGGCCAGTTCGAGATCATCAAGAGCTCCATCTCGTCTCTGTCTCCGGATCGCCGCATCCAGGCCCTGCTCATCGCCTTCTCCTTCTCCGCCTTCATGGAAGGCGTGGCGGGGCAGGGCGCGCCCGTGGCGGTGGCCGCAGCCATGCTCATCGGCCTGGGCTTCCCGCCGCTGCCGGCGGCCGTCATCTGCCTGGTGGCCAACACGCCGCCTGTGCCCTTCGGCCCCGTGGGCGTCCCCACGATGATGATGTCCACCGTGACGGGCATCCCCGCCACGACCATGGCCCGCGCCGTGGGCATCGACATGGCCTTCATGGCCCTGATCATCCCCTTCTTCATGCTCGTGGTCATGGTGGGCTTCAAGCGGGCCAAGGAAGTGATTCCGGCGGCGCTGGTGGCGGGCACCAGCTACGGCGCCACCTCGCTCGTGATCTCCACCTACTTCGGGCCCGAGCTGCCCGCCATCACGGCCTCCGTGGTGTCGCTGCTCTGCCTGGTGATCTTCATCCGCTTCTGGCAGCCCAAGACCACCTGGACCTTCGAGGAGGACAAGGCCGCCAGCCAGACCGCCAGCACCACCAGCTACTCCGCGGGGCAGATCTTCAAGGCCTGGTCGCCCTTCCTCATCCTCATGGTGGTCATGGGCATCTGGGGCACCCCCGCCTTCAAGAACTACGCGGAGAAGACCCACCACTGGTTCCTGGCCGTTCCCAAGTGGCCCGGGCTGGATGGCGTCGTCTTCAAGGCCGCGCCCATCGTCGCCAAGCCCGCCGCCTATGCCGCCAGCTACAAGTGGCAGTGGCTCACGGCCCCCGGCACGGCGATGTTCCTGTCGTCCCTGATCTCCATGGTCGTGCTGGGCATCGGCCCCGCCACCGGCGGCCGGGTCTTCCTGAAGACCTTCAAGCAGCTCCGCTTCGCCCTCGTCACGCTGTCCGCGGTGATCGGACTGGGCTTCCTGGCCAACTATTCCGGCATGTCCTTCACCCTGGGCCTGACCTTCGCCGCCCTGACGGGCATGGCCTTCCCCATCTTCTCCCCGGTCATCGGCCTCATCGGCGTCTTCCTCACCGGCTCGGTGACCTCGTCCGCGGCCCTGTTCGGCAAGCTCCAGCAGGTCACCGCCATCCAGCTGGGGATGAACCCCGTGCTCACCACCTCGGCGAACCTCTTCGGCGGCGTCATGGGCAAGCTGATCTCGCCCCAGTCCATCGCCGTGGCCTGCGCCGCCGTGGGCCTGGTGGGCAAGGAGACGGACATCTTCCGGAAGACCCTCAAGTATTCCCTGATCCTCCTGGGGATCGTGATCGTCGTGGTGCTTCTGCAGGCCTTCGTCATTCCCTGGATCCTGCCCGTCGCGCCCGTCGCCAGCTGAACCGGCAACCGCAACCCCGAATCACTTAGGAGAACCCGACATGACCACCTGCGCACCCGAGACCCTGAAGGGCCTCATCGACTCGACTCCGAACGTGGCCGTACTCATCAACCTGATCGACTACTACACCCAGCGGGCGCTGCCCGAGAAGGGCGTGGACAGCGAGGTGGTCTACGAATGCCCACGCACCCAGCTGATGATCCGCACGGCCGTGAAGGGCACCACCATCGGCACCCACTTCCATACCGTCTGCGACGAGTACGTGATCGTGGTGGGTGGCAAGGGTGAGATCCTGGTGAACGGCGAGTGGAAGCCCGTGAAGACGGGCGACGTGCACGTCTGCCCCCGGGGCATCGCGCACGACACCCGGGCCCTGGAGGAGAACCTCCAGTACCTCTCGATCTTCACGCCGCACCTGCCCGCCGGCACCGACATCAATTGGCTCTAAGCACCACTCTGAGGAGGACACCCATGACCGCACTGCTTCCCAACGTCGACCCCGACGGCCTGCTCGAATTCTCCGTGGTCTACACCGACCGCGCCCTGAACCACATGTCCAAGCGCTTCCAGAACGTGATGCGCGAAATGAACCGCATCCTCAAGGATGTCTACCATGCCCAGGAGGCCGTGCTGGTGCCCGGTGGCGGCACCTTCGGCATGGAGGCCGTGGCCCGGCAGTTCGCCACGGGCAAGAAGGCCATGGTGATCCGCGATGGCTTCTTCAGCTACCGCTGGACGCAGATCTTCGACATGGGAGGGATCCCCGCCTCCCACACCGTGCTCAAGGCCCGCCGCACCGGCACGGACCGCCAGTCCCCCTGGATTCCGACGCCCATCGCCGAAGTGGTCGCCGCCATCGCCGCCGAAAAGCCCGACCTGGTGATCGCCCCCCACGTGGAAACCGCGTCCGGCATCATCCTCCCTGACGACTATATGATGGCGGTGGCGCAGGCCACCCACGCGGTAGGCGGTCTCTTCGTCCTGGACTGTGTCGCCTCCGGCTGCATGTGGGTCGACATGAAGGCCATCGGCGTGGATGTGCTCGTGACGGCCCCACAGAAGGGCTGGAGCGGCAGCCCCTGCGCCGCCATGGTCATGCTCTCCGAGCAGGCCAAGGGCGTGATGGAGGGCACCACCAGCAGCAGCTTCGCCTGTGACCTCAAGAAGTGGTCCGCGATCATGGACGCCTTCCTCAAGGGCGGCCACGCCTACCACGCCACCATGCCCACCGATGCCCTGGCCAAGGTCTGCGCGGTGATGCAGGAGATGGAGGCCTACGGCTTCGAGAAGCTGCGGACCGAGCAGGCGGAGCTGGGCGCCAAGGCCCGCCTCCTGCTGGAGAGCTGCGGCCTGCCCAGCGTGGCCGCGGAAGGCTTCAAGGCCCCGGGCGTGGTGGTGAGCTACACCACGGATCCCGAGATCCAGTCCGGGAAGAAGTTCCTGGCCGCGGGCCTGCAGGTGGCCTCCGGCGTGCCGCTGCAGTGTGACGAACCGGCGGATTTCATGACCTTCCGCATCGGCCTCTTCGGGCTCGAGAAGCTGCACAACGTGGACCGCACCGTGGCGCACCTGGCCACCGCCCTGGCCGAGATCGGCCTGCACGAAGCCGTCCAGACCCGCTAACGAAAAGCACCCGAACGGAGAAGCGCCCGGCAACCGCCGGGCGCTTTCTTTTAGCTCTTCCGGGTCCTCAGGGAAAGAGGTTTCACCGCAGATTTCTTCGCACTAGGGCGGGGCACTACATGGGCTAAAAAAATGGAACCGCGAATGGCGCGAATGCAGCGGTGATGGGCCGCCTGGGCCAACGGCCCCCAGCCGCGCCTCGCGTGGCTGGCCGAGCACGGGGCGGCGCTGCCGGCCCTCTGGAGCCGGCGAATCCGCCCCGTGCTCGGAGGCGGGGGACTGCCCGTTCGCCCTTCGCGCGCCCGAAGGGCGATTCGCGTCATTCGCGGTTGGCTTTTCTTGGCCCTGGATTCCCGGATGAACCTTCTTTGGGCCCGGGAGGGATTGCCCTACCTGCCGATGACGCCCGCCAGGGGGCTGCTGGCGCTGGCATAGAGGCGCTTGGGCATGCGCCCGCTCTCGAAGGCGAGGCGGCCCGCCTGCACGGCGAAGTCCATGGCCTGGGCCATCCTGGTGGGCTCGCCGGCTTCGGCCACGGCGGTGTTCAGCAGCACGCCATCGGCGCCCAGCTCCATGGCCAGGGCCGCGTCGGAGGCCGTGCCCACGCCCGCGTCGACGATCATGGGCAGCTTGTAGCCTTCGACCACCTCCTTGATCAGGAGCAGGGTCATGGGGTTCTGCACGCCCAGGCCCGAGCCGATGGCGCTGCCCAGGGGCATGACCGCGGCACAGCCCGCATCGCAGAGCTTCTTGGCGAGGATGGGATCGGCGTTCACGTAGGGCAGCACGACGAAGCCCTCCTTCACGAGGATCTTCGCGGCCTCCAGGGTCTCCTCGTTGTCGGGATAGAGGGACTTCGCGTCGCCGATGACCTCCAGCTTCACCCAGTCCGTGCCCAGGGCCTCCCGGGCCAGCCGCGCCACGCGCAGGGCATCCTCGCGGGTGTAGCAGCCGGCGGTGTTGGGCAGGAGGGCGATGTCCTTGGGGATCCAGTTCAGGATGTTGTCCTCGCCCTTGGCCGCCAGGTCGAAGCGGCGCACGGCCAGGGTGACCATCTGCACCCGGGCGGCCCGGTAGCAGGCCTGCATGGTGGCGAAGTCTTTGTATTTCCCGGTGCCGAGGACCAGGCGGTTGTCGAAGGTCTTGCCGGCGATGACGAGGGACATGGGGCGCTCCGGAGCACCAGTGTACCCCGCTGGGGGCCTCAGATCCGGCGCGCGGCGTCCGGACGCTGGACCGGAAAGCCGGGCACGGTGAGGCACAGGCCGAGCAGGGCCCCCCAGGCGTGGGCCGGAGGGAGCGTCTGCCAGCTGGGATGGTCGGCGAGGAAGCAGACCCCGAGGGCGCTCTCCAGGGACAGCTTCAGGGCCAGTCCACCCAGCATGAGCAGGCCCGGGGCGACGGACTCGCGGCGCATCGCCAGCCGCAGGCCCACCCAGGCCCAGAGGGCGCAGGCCAGGCCCGAGGCGCCACGGTACTGAGCGTCCCCGAGGCCGGGGAGGAGCGCCAGGCTCAGGAGGGGCGCGATCACGAGGGTGGCGAGCAGGAACCGCCCGCGGTCCTGGCGCCGAACGAGGATCGCGGGCACCGCCAGGGCCAGGGTGTTGGCCAGGGCGTGCTCCCAGCCGAAGTGGACCAGGTGTCCAGTCCACAGGCGCCAGGGCTCGCGGAGGGCCTCGGCGGTGAGGGCCAGGGGATCCATCAGGCCCGCCGCAACCGCAGGGCAACCCCGAGGATCAGCAGGGCGCCGAGTACCTCGATCCAGGAGAGGCTGCCGCCGAAGTTGCGGCCGCCGCTCTGGCGCAGGGACACGCCCTGGCGGTCCACCACATCGACATCCTTGCGGTCGCCGCTGGCGATCTCGGCCTTGAAGGAGGCCACCTCGGCGTCCAGGTTCTTGGCCAGGTCCGTCATGGCGGCCTGGAGGCCCTTGGCGGAGTGCTCGCGGAGCTGGACCTCACGGTACGCCCAGGTGGAACTGCCCTTCATCTGGCTCTGGCCGGGGGCCCGGAGCAGGAAGGTGTGGCTGGCGACATCGTAGACCGCCGCGTCGATGAGGGTGCGGGTGTCGTTGGCGTCACCCGGCAGCACGTAGGCGCCCACGACGGAGAGGTAGGTGAAGCTGTACCAGCGAGGATCCGTGTACTGGATCTGGTCCACGCTGACCAGGGCCATCACGTCCACGCCGTACATGCGGGCCACCTGGTCCATGTTCTCGAAGCCGCCGCCCGGGCGCAGGTAGGTGCTAGGGACCAGCTTGATCTCGGAGACCCAGGGCTTGTCCTTGAAGCTCTGCCTCACCACGTCCAGGAGGGGTTTCTCCTGCCCGGGAGCCAGCAGGCTCTGCACGCGCCAGGAGGCGGAACCGCCGGGCACGAAGGCGATGCCGAGCTTCAGGGGCAGCTTGAGCCGCGCCCCGGCCGGGTTTGGCGCGGGAGCGGACTTCTCCTTGGGGTAGAGGTAGTCCATGAGGCTGCTGCGGCGGACGGTGGTCTGCGGGGTGTTGCAGCCAAGGGCAGCCACGAGGGCCAAGATCGCTCCGGCGGATCGGAGCAGGTGGAAGGCGGGGGATCGCATGGGGGGCTCCTGGTTCAATACGGCAGCGTATGGTTTTTCCATACGGTATGGTATGGTAAGCTGATGGAGTCACCTGTCAAGGCCGCCATGTCCGCACCCAAGAAGAAGGCCCGATCCACCGTCCCCCTCTCCCGGGAGGCCTGGGTGAAGGCAGCCACGAACCTCATCGCCCAGGAGGGCGTGCAGGCCGTGGCGGTGGAGCCCCTGGCGCTGGCCCTGGGGGTCACCAAGGGCAGCTTCTATTGGCATTTCCAGAACCGGGACGAGCTCATCCACGCAGCGCTGGAGCTCTGGGAGCAGGATCAGAGCGCCGACGTGGTGACCCGCTATGGCGGCATCGAGGATCCCCGGCGGCGCCTGCGGGTGCTGCTCTTCGCGGCCTTCGAGGACGTGGAGAACGGGCGCTTCTTCGCCGCCCTGGCGGTGTCCAGCGAGGACCCGCGCGTGCAGCCCTACCTGCGCCGGGCCTCCGAGCGGCGGCTCGCCTTCGGGGTGGAGGCCTTCAGGGCCCTGGGGCTGACGGAGGAGGAGGCCAAGGAGCGGGCCCTGCTGGCCTATGCCGCCTACGCGGGTTACTTCCAGCTGCTCCGCACCACGCCCGAGGCCGTGGCGGCCGTGACCGACCTGAGCGGCTACGTGCGGCGGCTGGCGGATGCCCTCGTGCCGGCGAAGGCGGCCCGCAGGTCCTGAGACCCGGGCAGTTGCCACGGGGCCCCCGGCCATGGGAAGGTGGAGCTTCCGATGGAGGAGCGGTTCCCATCAGTACCGGCGGCGAGGGCGATGAACCCGATGACCCGACGGGAAAGGGGCGGATCGCCGAAGGGAACGCGGCTCATCGACGCGCCCCCTGGACGACGAGGGGAAACCCCGCCGGCTGTCGTGCCGGTCACCCGGCGCGGAGGGCCTGAGGCGCAGCGGCGGGACTCCTCCCATCGCGTTCCTGAGGGCACCGTCGGCACGCCGAGGTAGACCATGAACGCAGCCCCCGCAGACCTCCGCAGCTGGCTCAGCGCCAGGCTGATGACCCTCTGCGCCGCGGAGACCACCTCCGGCCGCGAGGATGCGGGCCTGCCCGGCCTGCGGGCCCTCCTGGGGGAGCTGGGCGCCACCGTGGTGGAGCAGCCGGTGGCCGCGGGCCGCACCAACGTGCTGGCCCTGTGGGGTCGGCCGAAGGTGCTCTTCTCCACGCACCTGGACACCGTGCCGCCCTATCTGCCCCCGCGTCTGGAGGGGGACGTGCTATTCGGCCGCGGCACCTGCGACGCCAAGGGCCAGATCGTGGCCCAGCTGGCGGCGGTGAGGACCCTGCTGGCCGCAGGCCGCGAGGGCCTCGCCTGGCTGGGCGTGGTGGGCGAGGAGACCGACAGCGCGGGCGCCGCGGCGGCCCTGGGTCTGGCGGATCGGCTTGGGGATCTGCGCGTGCTCATCAACGGCGAGCCCACGGAGCTGAAGCTGGCCACGGGGCAGCGGGGCGTGCAGCACGTATGCCTCCACTGCCGCGGCAGGGCCGCCCACAGCGGCAGCCCCCAGCTGGGCCACAACGCCACCTGGCCCCTGCTGGACTGGCTGCAGCGCCTGCGGGAGCAGGAGCGGCCCGTGGACGCGCAGCTGGGTCCCGAGCTCTGGAACCTGGGCCTGCTCCAGGCGGGCGAGGCGCTCAACTCGGTGCCCGCCAAGGCCGAGGCGCACCTCATGGCCCGCGTGGTGCCAGGCAGCACCTTCCTCGCCGAGGTGCGGCGTCTGGCCCCCCCCGAGGGTTCCGTGGACCTGCGCCTGGACGAACCCGCCGACCTCTATCCGAGCGTGCCGGGCTTCGACCAGGCGCCCATGCCCTTCGGCTCGGATGCGCCCGCGCTGCGCGCCCTGGTGCCGGATCGCACGGTGGTGCTGGCGGGGCCCGGCAGCATCACGGTGGCGCACACCCTCGACGAGCACCTGACCCTGGCCGACCTTGAGGCCGGGATGGACCTGAACCGGCGCCTGGCCCTGCATTTCCTGGGAGACTGAACCATGACCACGAAAATCCCCGTCACCGTTCTCGGCGCCACCGGTGTCGTCGGCCAGCGCTTCGTGCGCCGCCTGGCCAACCACCCGCTCTTCCGCGTGGAGCACCTCGCCGCCAGCGAGCGCAGCTCCGGCAAGCGCTACCGCGATGCCTGCGCCTGGCGCCTGGATGGCGAGGCCTATGGCGGCCTGGGCGACCAGATGATGGTGGACGGCACACCGGAGTTCGCGCTGTCGCCCGTGGTATTCAGCGCCCTGGACACGGGCCCCGCCAAGGAGCTGGAACCCCAGTTTGCCAAGGCCGGAGCCATGGTCTTCTCCAACGCCGCGGCTTTCCGCATGTCGCCCGACGTGCCCTTGCTGGTGCCTGAGGTGAACGCGCCCCACCTGGGCCTGCTGGACCTCCAGCGCCACCACCACGGCTGGAGCGGTGGCATCGTCACCAACGCCAACTGCACGGCCACCGTGCTGGTCATGGCCCTGGCCCCCCTGCACGAGGCCTTCGGCGTCGAGGCCGTGATGATGACCTCCATGCAGGCGATCAGCGGTGCCGGCTACCCCGGCGTGGCCAGCCTGGACATCCTGGGCAACGTCATCCCCTTCATCCGCAACGAGGAGCCCAAGGTCGAGGAGGAGACCCCCAAGATGCTGGGCCGCTTCACGGGCCAGGGCGTGGAACTGGCGTCCATGACCGTGAGTGCCCTCTGCCACCGCGTCCCTGTCATCGAAGGCCACACCGAGGCCGTGAGCGTGCGGCTGAAGGGCGACCCATCCATCGAAGCCGTGCGCGCGGCCTTCCTGGCCTGGAAACCCGAGCCGCAGCAGCTGGGGCTCTTCTCGGCACCCGCGGTGCCCATCCACGTCCACGACCTGGAGGACCGCCCCCAGGTTCGCCGCGACGTGGAGAAGGACGAGGGGATGAGCGTCCACGTGGGCCGCATCCGCGCCTGCCCCATCCTGGGCATCAAGTTCGCGCTGCTGGGCCACAACACGGAAAGGGGCGCCGCCGGTGGCAGCATCCTCAACGCCGAGTTGGCCCATGCGAAGGGGTACCTCCGATGATCGTCCTCAAGTTCGGTGGCAGCAGCGTGGCGGATGCCGCCTGCATGCGGCAGGTGGCGGGGCTGGTGGCGGCGGCGCTGCCCAAGGCGCCCCTGGTGGTGCTCTCGGCCATGGGCAAGACCACGAACGGCCTCTTTGATGCGGCGAAGGCCGCCGAGGCCGGCGACCTGGCCGGGGCCATGGAGCGCCAGCGGGCCCTCATGGCCGCCCACCGCAAGGCCGCTTCGGAGCTCTTCGGGGGCGCCGTGCCCGAGGCCTTGGATGTGGCCCTGACGGACTTCTTCGGGGAGCTGGAGCTGCTGCTGCGCGGCGTGGCCCTGCTCCGCGAGCTGAGCCCCCGCAGCATGGATGCCATCGCCTCGCTGGGCGAGCGGCTCTCCACGCGGATCTTCGCGGCCTTCGTGGGGGGTGCCTGGGTGGATGCCCGCACCGTGCTGCGCACGGACGAGGTGTTCGGCGAGGCCGTGCCCCAGCAGGACGCCATCCGCGCCCTGGCGGCGGAGCACATGAAGCCCCTGCTGGGCCCGGGCCGGGCCGTGGTCACCCAGGGCTACATCGGCGCCACGGAGGATGGCCTCACCACCACCCTGGGCCGCGGCGGCAGCGACTATTCCGCAGCCCTCTTCGGCGCGGCCCTGGCCGCGGAGGAAGTGCAGATCTGGACCGACGTGGAGGGCGTGCTCACCTGCGATCCCCGCATCGTGCCCGAGGCCCTGCCCATCCCCGACCTCAGCTTCGCCGAGGCCGCCGAGCTGGCGGCCTTCGGCGCCAAGGTGCTGCACCCCGCCACCATCCAGCCCGCCGTGGAAGCCCGCATCCCCGTCACGGTGCGGCACACCCAGAAGCCCGAGGGCCGCTTCACCACCATCTCGGCCGAGGTGCGCACGGGCCGCCCCATCACCGCGTTGGCGAGCCGGGGCCCCGTGACGGTGCTCACGGTGAGCAGCACGCGGATGCTGGCCCAGAGCGGCTTCCTGGCGCGGCTCTTCGAGGTGTTCGGCCGCCGCGGCGTGAGCGTGGACCTGGTGGCCACCGCCGAAGTGAGCGTCTCCCTCACGGTCGAGGCGGACGAGCCCCTCAAGGCCCTGCTGGAGGATCTGGCGGCCTTCGCCACGGTGGAGATCCACGAGCACCGTGCCATCATCGCGGCCGTGGGCGAGCGGCTGAAATCCACGCCGGGCCTGGGTGCGAAGCTGCTCACGGCCCTGGGCGACATCAACGTCGAGATGATCAGCATGGGCGCCAACGAGATCAACCTCAGCCTCGTGGTGAAGCAGGAGAGCACCGCCGAGGCCCTGCGGCGCCTGCACCGCGTGCTGGTGGGGGCGCCATGAGCCTGCGCATCGGCCTCTTCGGACGGGGGCGCCTGGGCTCGGCCATCGCGGCCGAGGTCGGGGACCTCGCCTGGCAGGTGGACCAGGGCGAGTCGCCCACGGGGCCTGTGGACGTGGCCATCGACGCCAGCGTGGCCGAGGCCGTGGAAGCGCACCTGGCCTGGGCCCAGGAAACTGGCACGGACCTGGTGATCGGGGCCACGGGCTGGACGATGCCGGATCTGGAGGCTCGCGTGGCGGGCCGCATCGGCGTGCTCACCTCCTCGAACTTCTCGCTGACGGTGGCCCTCATGACCCGCCTCGCCACGGTCATGGGCCGCTTCGCTGCCCTGGATGCGACCCGGGATCCCTACCTGGTGGAGCACCACCACCGCTTGAAGGCCGACGCGCCCTCGGGCACCGCCAAAACCCTGGCCGCGGCCGTCCTGGCCGGTTGTCCGCGCAAGACCGAGTGGACCCTGGGCACGCCTGCCGCGCACCAGCTGAACATCGGCGTCGTGCGCGCCGGAGCGGAGTTCGGCACCCATACCGTGGGCCTGGATGCCCCGGCCGAGGTACTCGAACTCACCCACACGGCGCGGTCCCGGGCCCCCTTCGCGCAGGGCGCCCTGGCGGCGGCCCACTGGCTGCACGGGCGGAAGGGGCTGTTCACCATGGCTGATCTGGCGGCGGACCTGCTCGATCCCCTATTCGTTTTCGGAGGCAAGCCATGACCCTGGATCTGTCCGGTCTCGCCGTCGCCCTGGCCACGCCCTTCACGCCCGCAGGGACGGTGGACCTGCCCGCCTTCCGGAAGCTGGTGCGTCACGTGGTGGCCGGCTGCGTGGACACGCTGGTGCCCCTGGGCACCACGGGCGAGGCCTCCACCCTGCTCGATGCGGAGCGGGATGCGGTCATCGCCGCCTGCCTGGAGGAGAGCAGCGGCCGCCCTGTGATCGTGGGCACGGGCCACAACGCCACGCAGCAGGCCGCAGCCATGACGAAGCGGGCCCAGGCGCTGGGCGCCGCGGGGGCCCTGGTGGTCACGCCCTACTACAACAAGCCGAACCCCGACGGGCTGGTGGCCCACTACGCCGTCGTCGCCGAGGCCGCACCGGGCTTCCCCCTCATCGCCTACAACGTGCCGGGCCGCACGGGCCTGAACGTGACGCCGACCGTGCTGATGCGGCTGTGGCAGAACCCCCAGGTGGTGGCCGTGAAGGAGAGCAGCGGCAGCCTCGCGCAGATCGCCGAGGTGGCCCGCACCCTGCCCCATGGCAAGACCCTGCTCTCCGGCGATGACAACCTGGCCCTGGCCTCCATGGCCGTGGGGGCCTCGGGGCTGGTCTCGGTGCTGGGCAACGTCCTGCCCGCCGAGACCGCCGCCATGATCGCCGCGGCCCGGCGGGGCAACACCCTCGAGGCTCTGCGCCTGCACCAGCAGCTGTTGCCCCTCATGGATGCGCTGTTCGTGGAAAGCAACCCGGTGCCGCTGAAGGCGGCCCTCAAGCTGCTGGGGATCGGCGAGGACATCGTGCGCCTGCCCCTCATGCCCGCCTCCGCGGCCACCCGCACCCTTCTCGCCGAGGCCCTCTGCCTCGCCACCGACGGCACCCTGCCAGGAGTGAAGTGATGGTCGTCGACCTCGATTCCATCCACGCCTTCTTCAGCCGCCCTCCCGAAGTGCTGGCGGCCGATCCCGAGGCCCCGGCCTGGCATCAGATCCTGCTGGTGGCCCTGGAGACCGGCGCCATCCGCGCCGCCGAGCGGCAGGAGGACGGCACCTGGCAGGCCAACACCTGGGTGAAGCAGGCCATCCTCTGCGGCTTCCGCCGGACGAATCTCGTGGAGATGCCGGGCCCCGGCTTCCCCATGTTCGACAAGACCGCCTACCCGGTGCGCCACTTCGGCCTGGAGGATGGCGTGCGGCTCGTCCCGGGTGGCTCCGCCGTGCGGCGCGGGGCCCACATCGCCCGCAGCGTGGTGCTCATGCCCCCGGCCTACGTGAACGTGGGCGCCTTCGTCGATGAGGGCACCATGGTGGACAGCCACGCCCTGGTGGGCAGCTGCGCCCAGATCGGCAAGCGCGTGCACCTGTCCGCCGCGGCCCAGATCGGCGGCGTGCTGGAGCCCGCGGGCGCACGCCCCGTGATCGTGGAGGACGACGCCTTCGTGGGCGGTCTCGTGGGCCTCTTCGAGGGCATCGTGGTGCGCAAGCGCGCCGTGCTGGCCTCGGGCGTGGTCATCACGGGGAGCAGCATCATCTACGATCTGGTGAACGGGCGCGAGCTGCGCCAGGAGGTGCCGGAAGGCGCCGTGGTGGTGCCGGGTTCCCGCCCCGCCTCGGGCGACTATGCCAAGGCTCACGGACTGCAGCTGGCTGCGCCTTGTATCGTGAAGTACCGCGATGACAAGACCGACGCGGCCACCGCCCTGGAACAGGCCCTGCGCTAGTCCACGCCAGAGGGAAGACAAATGATTACCGCCAAGACACCAAGGCGCCAAGAACTGCAAATGCCCTTTCTGTTTCTTTCCTTGGCGTCTTGGCGTCTTGGCGGTGAGTCTTTTTCAAGCGCTTGTCTCGTATGGAACCTTCCATGATCCCCGCCGACCGCCTATCCCTTCTGAAGCCCTCGCCCATCCGCGCCATCACGGATGGCACGCCGCCCGGGGCCATCCCCCTGGGCCTGGGCGAGCCCACTTGGGACCTGCCGGAGGTGGCCCGCAAGGCCCTGCTCCGCGAGCCCGGCCCCTGCGCCTACGTGCCCCACGTGGGCCTGCTGGAATTGCGCCGTGCCGTGGCCGCCTTCCACGGCGCCCAGGTGGACGAGGTGCTCATCACCACGGGTTCGCAGGGGGCGCTGTTCTCCCTGTTCCAGGCCTGGGTGGAGCCCGGCACCCAGGTGCTGATGCCCGATCCCGGCTTCGTGGCCTACCCGGCCCTGGCCCGCATGGCCGGCGCCGAGCCCGTGACCTACCGGCTCTCCGCCGACCGCTTCCGCCTGGACGCCGACGAGCTCATCCGCGTGCTGGACGCCACGCCCGGCGCCTCCGCCGTGATCCTCAACCTGCCCTCCAATCCCACGGGCGGCGGCGGTGACCTCACGGCCCTGAAGCGCGTGGCCGATGCCTGCACGGCCCGGGGCGTGCTGCTCATCTCCGACGAGGTATACCGCGACCTGCACTTCGGCGTGCGTGCGCCCAGCCTGCGGGACGTCACCGACCGCGGCGTGGTGACCAGCTCCGTGAGCAAGGGCTGGGGCGCGCCGGGCCTGCGGGTGGGCTGGGCCGTGGGCGATCCCGCCTGGCTGCTGCCCGCCCGCGTGGTGCATGGCTACGCGGTCACCGGCACCGCCACCCCGGCCCAGTGGGCCGCGCTGGCCCTCCTCGAACACTCCGACACCGTGCTGGCCGAGGCCCGAGCCGCCGTGCAGCTGCGCTGGCAGGCCCTCGCCGAGGCCCTCCGCGAGGAGCTGGGCCACGCCGTGACCCCGCCCGACGGCACCTTCTACCACTTCATGCCCCTGCCCCCCACGGCCCACGCCGATCCCCTGGCCTTCTGCCTGCGCCTGCGCGACGAGGCCAAGGTGGTGCTCATCCCCGGCCTCGCCTTCGGCGAAGGCGGCCGCGGCCACGCTAGGCTCAGCTTCGCCGCCACGCCGGAGCAGCTGAAGGAGGGTGTGCGGCGCTTGGCGCCGTACTGGACGTCATAACGAGGGTTGCCTGCTGTCTAGGCCCATTCCAAGAACGGAGTCAGAATCTCCTACATGGCCAATCTTCCACCCAAACCATCCGAACAGACCTTTCCTGGCGGATCTAAGTCCCGTGTCAATCGCGCCGGAGAAAAGGTTCGGGTGAATCTCGCAACGAGTGATGACCTTCACGTCATCGACGAGTGGCGGGCGGCGCATCGTGCGGTTCTAAATACATTTAAGGCCATCCTCATCCAACGTGGCCGAGGAAAGGGGATCATCTTTGCTCAAAGACACAAGCGTAAGCGCACGATCTTCGACAAATTAAAACGATTTCCCGGCATGAATCTATCTCGAATGGACGACGTGGCGGGCTGCCGCCTCATATTCAAAAGCATTAAGGAGCTTTATTCGTTCAGGGAGAAATTTCATCAAGCTCGATTCAACCATAAGAGAAGAAATTCGGATGAAAAGGACAAATACGACTACATCAAAAAGCCCAAAGAAACGGGCTATCGCGGTGTCCACGATGTATACGAATACGACGTCAACTCTGTTGTAGGTCGGCCTCTCGCGGGGCTCTATGTTGAAATCCAGTACCGCACCCTTGTACAACACGCATGGGCAACCACGGTCGAGGTGATCGGGTTCATTACTGAAAGCCAACCAAAATTTCAACAAGGCGACACGAGATTTGAGCATGCCATGCAAATGGCAAGTGAGCTTCTGGCTCGTGCTCATGAGCGAATGAAGGGCCCACTGCCTGAAATATCAGATCGTGACCTTGTTGCTCAGTTTCTAGCTGCAGATCAAGAGTTAGGCTTGTTGCAAATGCTGCGTGGGTTGAATGCCGCAGACAAGGTCGTATCGTCAAAGAGAAATGCAATTTTGATTTTTTCAGAAGGGAAACCCCTTGAGGTAAAACAGTACCGCGATGCAACTGATGCGCTTCGTGCGCTGTTTGACCTTGAAAAGCAGATGCCTGATCGAGACATCGTACTTGTTCGCGCAGACACCGGCGAGGAGGTTCGATTGGCATTCAAGAACTACTTCTCAGATGCTCGAGACTTCATTCGTTTAATTGAGGATGCGTGCACTAAGCTCACCAAGGCAAAGAACCTCCTCGACGTATCGTCCTTCAAGGCAGGACAGTCTTAATCACGAGCGTGACTAGGCGAAACACAAGCAATCAACTCTGCACGCCCACCAGGTTGAACTTGAAATGAAACCTCTTTTTCCCCTCGAGGACGCCACCTGCCGCCACCTCGCGGAAGCCCACGGCACGCCCTGCTTCGCCTACTCCGCCGCGGCAGCGGCGGAGCAATTCTCCTCACTACGCAAAGTAATGCCCCCCCGGATGCGTCTGGCCTACGCGGTGAAGGCCAACCCGCACCGGGACCTGCTGGCCTGCTTCGCGGCCCTGGGCGCCAGCTTCGACTGTGCGTCGATCGGTGAATTGGAGCGGGTGGAGGCGCTGGGGCTGCCGCCCGGCCGCACCTTCTTCGCGGGGCCGGGCAAGCGGGAGGCGGAGTTGAAGAAGGCCCTGGCCATGGGCGTGCGGGTCCAGGCCGAGGGCTTCGAGGACCTGGCGCGCCTCGACGTGCTGGTGGACCGCGAGACCGCCGTGAACCTGCGGGTGCACCCCGCCTTCGACATCGACGAGGGCAACCGCATCATCGGCGGCAGCGGGCCCTCGGCCTTCGGCGTGGACGAGGAGGCTGTGCCCGCCCTGCTCCAGAAGGCCGCGAACCTGCGCCACGTGCGCATCCGCGGTCTGCACGTGTTCGCCGCCAGCAACCAGCGCGACGCGGCCAAGCTGCTGGCCATCCACGGCGCGGTGCTGTCCCTGGCGCAGCGCCTGCACGAGGCCCACGGATTGGCCTTCGAGCAGATCGATCTGGGCGGTGGCCTGGGCATCCCCTACGCGTCGGAGCAGGCCCCGCTGGACCTCGCGACCCTGGGGCGCGGCCACGCCGAGCTGCTGGCGCGGCATCCCTGGTTCACGGGTGAGCTGATCCTGGAGCCCGGCCGCTTCCTGGCGGGGCCCTGCGGCATGTACCTGGCCCGGGTGGTGCGGATCAAGGAGAGCCGCGGCACGCGCTTCGCCATCCTGGAGGGCGGCATCAACCACCTGATCCGCCCCCTGCTCACGGGCGAGCCCTTCCCCGTGAAGGCCGTGGGCAAGGGCGAAGGCTCCGTGCAGTACACGCTGGCCGGGCCCCTCTGCACCAGCCTGGATCGCCTGGGGGAGGCGCGCCTGCCGGAGCTGGCCGCGGGCGATCTGCTGGCCTTCGGCAGCACCGGCGCCTATGGCCTGAACGAAGGCATGACCCACTTCCTGAGCCATCCGGTACCGCCAGAAGTATGGGTAGGTTGAGCTAGCTGAGCAGCGGGATCCAGGCGGGCTGCTGGTTCTTGGGCAGGGCCTTCACCTTTTCCAGGAGCTTCAGGCGCACCTGCCAGATCTTGTCGCCGGGGAAGAGGGCGCGGC
Organism: Geothrix sp.; assembly: GCF_030219325.1. Taxonomy (NCBI): domain Bacteria; kingdom Pseudomonadati; phylum Acidobacteriota; class Holophagae; order Holophagales; family Holophagaceae; genus Geothrix; species Geothrix sp. Next base: position 41,180 of record NZ_CP126625.1, read on the forward strand.
CCCGCAGCAGGTCCTCCTCGGCCTCGTCCCACTTGGCCTGGCTGGCGTGGGCGAAGCAGAGGGTGAGGTGCAACCGCCCCGCCCGGCTGCGCAGATCCGCGCTGTCGGGCTGGGCGCGCAGCAGCGCGTCCACCACCTTGCGGGCAGCCTCGAGGTCGCCGTTCTGCAGGTGCTTCTGGAACTCGGGCAGGCTGGCGCCGCTGACCCCGCCCGCGAGGCCGGCCCGCGCCTTCTCCAGCAGCTGGGCGCCGGCGGCATCGTTGGGGCTGGCTTTCACCAGGGCCTCGGCCCGCAGGTAGGCGCGCAGGGGATCGGCGCCCATGGCGCTCTCGGCCTCCTGCCGCAGGGCGCCGGGGGATTCGGTCAGGTCGGGGGCCTGGGCCTGCTGGGCCACGGGGGCCACGGCGGCAGCCCGGGCGGCGCGGACCTCCTCCTTCAGGGCCTGGTCCTTGCGGTAGCCGTGGACGAGGGCCAGCACCACGATCACGGCCAGCAGGCCGCCGCCGATGGCCGCGAGGAACTTGGGCTCCCTCAGCCAGGGCATCTGCTCGGTGGCCTCCCGCAGGCGGTCCGGTAGGGAGGGGCCCTCCCGGGGGGCGGTGGAGGTCTGCTGCAGGGCGGCCGGGGGCTCGACGCCCTGGGGCTCGCCGGGAGCCGGGTAGTCGTCCACGGCCATGGCGATGCGGCCCTGGGCATCCAGGGTCATCACGGGGGCCGCGGGGCGGGTTTCGGGCGCGGGGCGGCCGGCGGGCTTCCGGCAGCGCTCCAGGCCGTTCAGGGCCCGGGCGTTGCCCGGATCCAGGCGCAGGGCCTGCTGGAAGGTGAAGGCGGCCTCCTCGTGGCGCTGGAGGCTGAGCAGGTGTTCGGCCTGCCGGAGCTTCAGGTCGAGGCTGTCGGGTTCCACGGGGGCGGTGGGAGCGGACGCCGGAGCCGTCAACGCCGAGGTGGCCTGGCCCACCTCCTTGCGGGCCTCCCGCAGGTAGCCCGCGATCTCGTGCCGCTCAGGTTCCAGGGCGAGGATCCGCTCCCACTTGGTGATGGCCTCTTCGGTCAGGCCCATGTCGTAGAGCTGGACGGCCTCCCGCAGCAGCTTGTCGATGTCCTCATCGGCATGATGGGCCGCCACGGACACGGGGGCCGGAGCGGGCTCGGCGTGGATGGGCCCCAGGCCCAGCTCGCGGCGGGCCCCGTTGGCGTAGCCCCGGGCGAGGGCGTGGGCCGGATCCAGCGTCAGGACCTGGTCCCATTTCTTCAGGGCGTCCTGGAGCTGGCCCATGTCGTAGAGGGTGCAGCCCTCGGCCAGCAGGCGCTCGGGATCCAGCTGGCCCGTGATCACCTTCGGCGGCTCCGCCACGGCGGCCAGGGCCGCCTCCGGCGACGTGGAGCGAGGATCCGCCTGGACTGGGGCCGGAACCGGCGCGGGGACGGGCTCGGGTGCGGGCGGGGGCTCGGGTGCGGCCACAACCGCCGGCTCGGGCTCGGGCTCGGGCTCGGGGGGAGCGGGCGGCGCGGCCTGGGCGGCGGCCTCCCGGAGGGCCAGGAGGTGCTGCTTCACGGCAAGCAGGCGCTCCCTGGCTTCGCCGTGGGTGGGGTTCTGCTTGAGGATGGCCTGCCAGATCTGTCCAGCCTTGACGACCTCCCCCTGGGCGAAGAGATCATCCGCCTGGCGGAGGTAGGGCGCGTAGGGATCGGTGGTCATGGTGTCTTTCGCGGTCAGTGCAGCGGGAACTCTTCCGTGTTGCGCACCAGGAGCATGAAGGTGCTGTTCCCGCAGGTGAATTCCTGCTGGCTGATGAGCTGGACCGGGCCCGTGATGCGCTCGCCGTTCACCAGGGTGCCGTTGGTGGACTGCTGGTCGCTGATCCACACCGTGCCGTCCTTGTGGATCTCCAGCAGGGCGTGCCGGCGCGAGGTCTCCGGATCGCGCGTGACCACGTCGCCCTCCTCCCGGCCGATGACGATCTGGGGCTGCTCGAGGACCTGCACGGTGGAGGCCTGGGGCCCGGTCAGGAAGGCCAGGGTGAACTTCAGGCCCGGGGGCATGCCCGGCACCTGGAGGCCGGCGGCCACCAGCATGGCTTCCCGGTCCCGCTTGGCGGTGGTGCGGGCCGCGGGGATGGGTGTGGGGGGCGTGGGCTCGGCTTCGGGCATGAAGGCCGGCATGGGATGGGCGAGGGTGCCGTCCAGGGGTGCCTGGGCCAGGGCCGGATTGGCCACTTCGAAGACATGGCTGCACTTGGGGCACTTGAACCGCTTGCTCCGGGCGGCACCGAAACGGCCGTCATCGTACTGGAAGCGGGCCTGGCAGGCCGGGCACACCACAATCATCGAGCCCCCGTGAAGCTTTTGAAGTGTACCTACTTCTTGCGCGTGGCGAAGAAGCTGAATTCACTGCGCAGGGGGATGCCCTCCGGCAGCTTGAAGCCGATGACCCCGGAGGGCAGGGCCTGGTTGATCCTCAGGGCGCCCAGCTCCAGGAACCAGGAATCCCCGCTGCGCTCGATCCACTGGATCTGGCGCGGCAGCCAGGTCTCCTTATCCACCCAGAGGTTGAGGGCCTGCATCCGCTTGCGCAGGGACAGGGTGCGGGGGGCGAGGGCCAGGAACCAGGTGTTGGAGCCGTCCTTCGCCTCGCTCAGCGAGATCTGGAAGTAGTCGGAGAGGTAGCTGAGTTTCTGGCCGAGGCCGAGGAACTTGCGGTCGGAGTTCTTGATGAGGCCGATCTTCATGAGCTCGCCTTCGCGGGCCTCGGGGCTGTACGAGATGAGGGCCTTGGGGGTGAGGTGCAGGACCAGGTCTTCCGGGGGCTGGAAGGCGAAGTGGGCGAAGTCGGAGCCCTGGAGGTACATGGTGCCCTTGGTGACCGAGGGCGTCTTCAGCAGGGCCCGGCGCAGGGTGAGGGTGAAGGGGCACTGGAGGGTCTGGACCTGGGCCTGGGCAGCATCGAAGCGCTCCACCACCTCCTTCAGGGGGGGCGGGGCCTGGCCGGCCAGGGGCAAGGCGAGGAGGAGCAGGGCGAGGGTGGATCGGAACATGGAGGCTCTCAGGCGGGTGCGGCGGACAGGCTCAGGGGTTCCCGCTGGTGGGCCACGTGCAGGGCCACGGCGCTGCCCCGCAGAACCTCCTCCGCGGCGAAGCGGGCCAGGTCGGGATGGTTGTTGGACTCGCTGAGGTGGGCGAGGACGAGGGCCTTCAGCCGGGGCGAGCAGACCCGGGCCAGCAGCTCGGCCATGGACGCGTTGCTGAGGTGACCCACCCGGCTGAGGATGCGGGCCTTGAGCTGGGGCGGATAGTCGCCCTCGCGCAGCATGTCCACATCGTGGTTGGCCTCCAGCACCAGGAGGTCCAGGTCCTGCAGGTGGTCAGCCACCAGGGCCGTGGGGTGCCCCAGGTCCGTGACCACGGCGCAGGCGACCCCGCCGGCCTCGACCCGGAAGGCCACGGGATCGGCGGCGTCATGGGGCAGGGCGAAGGGCAGCACGCGCCAGCCCTCCCAGTCCAGGGCCCGGCCCGCTTCCAGCGCGATCCAGCGCTCGGCGGGGATCTGGACGCCCTGGGCCCACTCCGCCGCCCGCCGCGTCTCCGGCGTGGCGAGGATGGCCCAGTCCGTGCGGCGGAGGATGACGCCCAGGGCCCCCACGTGGTCGGAGTGCTCGTGGGTCAGGGCCAGGGCCCGGACCTCGCCGCCCTGCAGGCCCAGTCCGTCGAGGCGCTGGCGGATCTGGCGCAGCGAGATGCCGGCGTCGATGAGCAGCGTCCGTCCGCCCTCGGACAGGGCGTGGCAGTTCCCCTTGGAACCGGAGGCGAGCGCCGCATAGTGCATGGCTCAGCATAACGCTTACACTGTCGGCATGAGCCCGACGCCGACCCCCACCCTGCGCCCCTCCAAGCCCGCCGACCTCGAGACCCACGTGGCCCATCGCGTCGCCATGTTCCGCGACATGGAGATGGGTTCGGAGGAGGGCCTCAAACGCATGGCGGAGGCCTTCCGGAACCAGCTGCGCGGCTGGCTGGTGACGGGCCAGTGCCGGGGCCTGGTGCTGGAGGAGCAGGGCCGCATCGTGGCCAGCGTGCTGATGCTCATGAAGGACACGCTGCCCACGCCGGTGACGCCGCTGTCCGTGCGGGGCTACCTGTTCAACGTCTACACCGAGCCCTCCCACCGGCGCAAAGGCTTGGCCGCCCGCCTCACGGACGCGGCCCTGGACCTGGCCCGGGACCTGGGCATCGAGATCGTGGAGCTGCACGCCAGCCTGGAAGCCGAGGGCATGTATCAGCGCATGGGCTTCGTCCCCACCAGCGAGATGCGCCTGGTGATGGGCGCGGGCATCAAGACGCCGAAGCAGTGGAAGCATCGCCGCTAGGAATCGTTCCCTTCCAGCGCCACAGCAGCAGGATGAAGGCCCCGCACACCAGGGCGCAGGGCAGGCTGGCCTCCAGGCCGAAGGCGCCGCCGGTGAGCCACTCGGGCTTCCCGTGGAAGATGGGCGTCCACAGCCCCGGGGTGTCGGTGGTGCCGCTGACGCCGAAGCCGAGCAGGCTGCCCTGGGCCCAGTTCCAGCCCAGGTGCACGCCGATGGGCAGGGCCAGGCTCCGGGTCCGCAGGTAGCAGAAGCCCAGCAGGATGGCCGCCAGCCCGATGTTCAGGGTGGCCCAGACCCGCGTGGCCCCGTGCATGCCCGGGTTGCCCCAGTGGCCCAGCGCGAAGAGCGCCGCGAAGACCAGCTGGCCCACCCAGGTGCCCGCGCCCTCCACCAGCCGCTGGAAGGGGAAGCCGCGGGACATGATCTCCTCGAAGAAGGCCACGCCGAGGAAGGCCCAGGCCGCCGCGAGCAGCTGCCGGGGGCCGATGCCCGCCGCCCGCTCCCAGTGGAAGCCATCCAGGCCCTTCACGATGAGGGCCGTCACCAGGATGAGGAGGATGCCACCCAGGGTGCCCGCCACCAGCTCGCCGAGCCAGCGGGGCCCCAGGCGAAAGCCCAGGTCGCGAAAGGAGCGCTTCTCGAGCCGCACGCAGACGAAGCTGGCCAGGGCCACGATCGCGGCGTTGATCCAGACGACGACGCCCATGCCCATGCGGGGCACGTGGAGGGCCTTGGCGATCAGGCTGAAGGCCAGGCCCAGGGCGGGGAACAGCACCATGAACCCCAGCGCCTTCCAGCCGCTGCGGACGGAGCCCTGCTCGTTGATGAAGCACGTGGCGAGCCATGCGGGCATGAATTCTCCTGGAGAGCGGGGCTACGGCCTGGGCCCCCGTGGCGTTGAGTCCTACATCACGCTCTGGGTCTCGGCGAAGGTGCGGGAGATCTCGAGGAAGATCTTCTCCTCGTTGGGCTTCAGGGCCACCGCGCGGGCGAACCAGGGGGCCGCCTTCTTGCGCTGGCCGGCCACCAGCAGGGCCCGGCCGAACTGAAGGAAGCGCTGCCAGTCGCCCTTCTCCAGGGCGGCCAGCACGCCCATGTAGCGCTCGGCCTCGTTCACCAGGCCCACTTCCGCGAGATCCACGCCGGCTTGGGTGATGGCGTCCTTGTTCTTGGGATCCCGCTGGACGATCTTCTCGTAGCTCTCCAGGGCCTCGGTCTTGTAGCCGTGCTTCAGCCAGGCCACCGCGATGAGGCGCAGCACCTCGCCGTCCTTGGATTCGCGGGTCTCGGCGTCCTTGAAGGCCGCCTCGGCCCTGGGCTTGTCCAGGGCCGCCAGGTAGGCCCGCCCGCACTCGGCGAGGTACTTCGCGTCCTTGGGCTTGAGGGCCCGGGCCTTGTCGGCGCAGCCCGCGAGGACAGCCCGCCGGTCGCCCGCGAAGAAGGCTTCGTCGAATGTGGGGGGCGCCTGGGCTTGGGCGCAGAGACCAAGGGCCGTGAAGAGCAGAGCAGTGAGGCGCATGGGAACTCCTTATGATCCGGGAGGTGCGACGGGGGGGTGCGTCTCGGGAAAGCTCTCCACGAGCTGCATGTCCCACTCTGTATCAAAGGTGACGATGAAGGCCGGGGGCTTGTTGTCGGGGGCGCTTGCAAGTCGAGCGATGAGGGTGTTCAAACCCTTCCACCGGTGGGGCTGCGTGGGGTCGGGTCGCATGTCCCAGACCTGCATCTGGGTCCCCGCATCTTGGCCACCCTTGGTCTCGCGATATCCCACCATGTAGAGGCGATCGGGGGAAAGGAACCCACTGACCGGCGGCTGAGCGGCACCCTCGATCCAGTGGGCGGCGGCGCCCACCTGGAGCAGCTGGGTCATGGCGTCCGGCTTGTCTGTCCAGGTCCGGGGCCACCCGCTGGCCATGCGGACCAGGTCGCGATGGGAGCCGCCCACCTCCTTCACCCGCACGCGCCACTTGGTGATTCCCCAGCTTGCGACGGCCAGCGGTTTAGCGGGGATCGGGGGCATCTGGCCCCTGATGGCGCTGAGGAGGGACTCGTAGTCGAAGGTGGTGAGGTTGTGCTCGGCGGCCTGATGGAAGCCGGCGAGGTTCGCGCCACGGGACTCCAGTTCCTGGCCGAAGGCTTTGGCGGCGCCCCAGTCCCCCAGGTGCATGGACACCATGAAGCAGTGGGTCAACTCGCGAATATCCATGTGGGAGCGGGTGGAAATGCGCTCATAGGCGAGCCGCATGCGATCCAGATCCAGGAGTCGCCAACCCAGTTCGAGGAGCAGGGCGTCCCGTTCCCGGGCCTTTGCCGCACCCAGCGTTTCGAGCAGGCTCCATGCCTTCAGCAGGTCTGGCTGTTGGCGACTAGCTTGCAGGTATGAACGGTCTGAGCCATAGGAGAATCCACCCAGGAGGTTGGCCTGCCACAGCCAGGAGGCCGCCTCGAACCGCGTCGCCTCGTCGGCAGCCGACCCGGTGGCCATTGCGGCTGCACGGACCGGGCTGCCAGCATGCAGGTCCTTCCGGGCCGAGGCATCGCCGGCCTGGAGCTTGCGCAGCGAAGCCAGGATGGGGGATGTCTCCTGGGCGGATACGCCGAGCGCCGCGGTGACGCAGAGGAAGGCGACAAGGCGCATGAGGGCTCCGGCAGGGATCGGCCCATGATAGGGCATTCCCGAGACCGAACGGATCTGTGGCCTCAGGGCAGCAGCGTTACGGCAGTTGTGCTGGCACGGCGGAGGATGGCATCCGCATGGGCCTGGGCGACGAGGAGCCAGACCTCCCAGTCCTTGGGATCGGCCTGGATGGCCTTCTGGAAGAAGCGGGCGGCATCTTCCCGACGGCCGGCCTCGAGGGCCATGCGGCCGAACTTCGCCAGCTCGTTCTGGTCCTTGGCGTCCGAGAGGAACACCTCTTCCATCAGGGGCATGGCCTTGTCGAAGTGGCCTGCGGCAGCAAGGTCCACCGCGGCGTCGGAAAGGGCCCGCTTCTTGTTGATGCGGGAGAGGTCGACGCTCACCAGGGGCCCCCAGCTGCGGCCGGAGACATCCGTCCCCCGGGAGCCGAAGCCGACCACGCCGCCCTCGCCCCGGGCCGAGGGCAGCACCTCGTAGGCCCGGAAGGCCTCGGCCTGGAAGCCGGCCCGCAGCCAGGCCTGGCCGATGAGCTGGAAGGACTCCGCGTGGACCTCCTTGGATTTCATGATCGCCAGGAAGAGGGCCTCGGCCTCGGCGCGCTGACCGGCCGCCAGGTTTATGCGGGCACGGGCGGCCATGGCCTCGTTGTCCTTGTCGGTGCCATAGAAGCCGATCTCCGTGGCCGCGAGCATCCGGGCCTTCAGCTCGGGGAGGTCGGCCTTGCGGGCGTGGTCCGCGCAGGCCAGGGCGATGTCCCGGTAGGTGCCCACCTTCGCCGGGTTGGCCGCCGTGGCGCGATCGAACCAGATGGCCGCTTCCTTGGGCTGCCCGGCCCGGAGCAGGGCGGCCCCGAAGTCGACGAAGTTCCCGGTTCGCCGCGGGCTCACCTTGAAGGCCTGGTCCATCATGGCCCGCGCCTCGTCGGGAAAGCCCGAATCGAGCAGCACGGTGGCGAAGTCGGCCAGGTCGCCCGCATCCCGGGAGGTCCGGGTCATGGCCTTGTCCACGATGCCCCTGACCTGGTCCCGCCTTCCGGCCCGGATCCAGGCCTGCGCGATGAGGCGGTAGGTCTCGGCGTCCCCGCCCTTCAGCCGTTCGGTCCGCGTGAAGCAGTCCTCGGCCTTCTTGAGTTCGCCCTTGGCCGCCTGGATCTGCCCGAGGCAGGTGAGGACCTCCACGGACTTGGGTTTCAGGGCGAGGGCCTTTTCGGCGCAAGCCTGGGCGACCTGTTCCGGGGTCTCCAGGAAGAAGGAGGGGGCCGGGACCTGGGCCTGGAGGCAGACCAGGGCGGTGAGGGGCAGCAGCTGGAGGCGCATGGGGTCCTTTTAGGGGGCGAGGAGGCCGTCTTGGCGCATGGCTTCGAGGATGGCCTGGGCGAGTTTCTCGGGATCGCCGCCTCCCCAGCTGCCGCTCAGGGAGGTCCGGGCCCTCCAGACGGGCTCCTCCACCCCGGGCTCGGTCAGCAGGAGGTCGAAGGTGGCCGCGGTCTGGGAGCCGTTGGTGTAGGTGGCGGCGACCTGGGAGATCCGGAGGAGGTAGTGGGGCTGGAAGGCGACCAGCTCGGCCTTCAGCTTGTCGGCATCGGCCAGGTCCAGGATGTTGCTCATCCAGGTGCGCGTGGCCACCTGGCGGGCGGCCAGCGTCCGGGCCAGCCGTTCCTGCAGGTCGTTGGCCCGGAAGGCCGAACCCGAGGGGCCGGCCGTGCAGAGCAGGAAGACCCGATCGAGGGGCTTCGACCAGCCCCTGCGGGGCAGGGAGTTCACCTGGACGGTTCCCCCGCAGTGGAACAGAAGCAGGGGGATCACCAGCAGGAGGGGGCGGGTCATTCGCGGCATGGGTACTCCGGACAGGCCAACGGAAGGGCCTCCATGGCGAGCCCTGGAGGAGGCCTCGGCTGGTTGGAATGCTACAAGGGGATGTTCCCGTGCTTCTTGGGCGGCATGGTGTCGCGCTTGGTGTCGAGGAAGGCCAGGGCCTTGATGAGTTTCAGGCGCGTTTCACGGGGCAGGATCACCTCGTCGATAAATCCGAACTCGGCGGCGATGTAGGGATTGGCGAACTTCTCGTTGTACTCGGCCACCAGCTCGGCCTTCTTGGCAACGGGATCGGGCGCGATGGCGATGGACTTGCCGTGCAGCACGTTCATGGCGCCTTCCGCGCCCATGACGGCGATCTCCGCCGTGGGGTAGGCGAAGTTGAAGTCCGTGCGGATGTGCTTGCTGGCCATGACGCAGTAGGCGCCGCCGTAGGCCTTGCGGGTGATGACGGTGATCTTGGGCACCGTGGCCTCGCAGAAGGCGAAGAGCAACTTGGCGCCGTGGCGGATGATGCCGCCGTGCTCCTGGGTCACGCCCGGCAGGAAGCCCGGCACATCCTCGAAGGTGATGAGCGGGATGTTGAAGGCGTCACAGAAGCGCACGAACCGGGCGCCCTTCTCGCTGGAGGCGATGTCCAGCACGCCGGCATAGAAGGCGGGCTGGTTGGCCACGATGCCGATGCTGCGGCCGTCGATGCGGGCGAAGCCCACCACCAGGTTGGGAGCGAAGGCCTCGTGCACCTCGAAGAAGTGCGCGTCGTCCACCACGCCCCGGATGATGTCGCGGATGTCGTAGGGCTTGCTGGCGTCATCGGGCACGACCTTGTCGAGGTCGGGGTTCTCCAGGGGCATCTCACGCTTGGGGGCGCGACGGGGCGCCTCGCCGAGGTTGTTGCTGGGCAGGAAGGAGAGCAGCTCGCGGGTGTGGGCCAGGGCCGCCAGGTCGCTCTGGCACACGAAGTGGGCCACGCCGCTCTTGGCGCTGTGCGTGGAGGCACCGCCCAGCTCCTCCTTGGTGACTTCTTCGTGGGTGACAGCCTTGATGACATCCGGGCCGGTCACGAACATGTAGCTGGTGCCCTTCACCATGGTGATGAAGTCCGTGATGGCGGGGCTGTAGACCGCGCCGCCGGCACAGGGGCCCATGATAAGGCTGATCTGGGGGATGACGCCGCTGGCCAGGGTGTTGCGCAGGAAGATGTCGGCGTAGCCGCCGAGCGAAACGACCCCCTCCTGGATGCGGGCACCGCCGCTGTCGTTGAGGCCAATGACGGGGCAGCCCACCTTCATGGCCAGGTCCATGACCTTGCAGATCTTCTTGGCGTAGGCCTCGGACAGCGAACCCCCGAACACCGTGAAGTCCTGGGCGAAGATGGCCACCGGCCGGCCATCCACCCGCCCGAAGCCGGTGACCACGCCGTCGCCGGGGATCTTCTCCACGCCCCAGTTGCGGTGGACCATGAGGGCATCCATCTCCTCGAAGGAGCCCTCGTCCAGGAAGGCCGCCACCCGCTCTCGGGCCGTGAGCTTGCCGCCCTCGTGCTGTTTCTGCACCCGGGCGTCGCCGCCACCGGCCAGGGCCTGGGCATGCTTGGCTTTCAGCAGCTCGATCTTCTTTTCGAGGGACATGGCATCTCCCGGGCGGGGCGGGGTTGGCTGATCGTGGGGAATCAGCCTCCATGTTAGCGCGGGCCGGGCTCCGGCGCGCTGGGCTCTAGCGGATGGGCCGGGGCTGGGTCATGGCCTCCAGGCTGAAGGCCTCGTCCAGCTCGGCCTGGCTCAGCCAGCCCTTGCGGAGGATGAGTTCTCGCACGGGGACGCCGGTCTCCAGGGCCTCCTTGGCCACCTCGGTGGCGCGCTTGTAGCCGATGGCGGGCATGACGGCGGTGACGATGCCGATGCTGTGCTCCACCAGGTCCAGGCAGCGCTCGCGGTTGGCGGTGATCCCCACGATGCACTTGCTGGTGAGCACGTTCACGGCGGCGGTCAGGGTGCGCATGCTGGTGGCCAGGGCGTAGGCCAGCACGGGCTCCATGACGTTCAGCTGGAGCTGGCCGGCCTCGGCGGCGAGCGTGATGGTGAGGTCGTTGCCGATGACCGAGAAGGCCACCTGGTTCACCACCTCGGGGATCACGGGGTTCACCTTGCCGGGCATGATGCTGCTGCCGGGCTGCATGGCGGGCAGGTTGATCTCGCCGAAGCCGCAGCGGGGGCCGCTGCTGAGCAGGCGCAGGTCGTTGCAGAGCTTGCTCAGCTTCACGGCGGCGCGCTTGACCACGCCGGAGAACATGACGAAGGCGCCGGTATCGGGGGTGGCCTCCACCAGGTTTTCCGCCAGGACGATGTCCAGGCCGGTCACCTTGCGCAGTTCCTCGACCACGATCTCGGGGTACCGGGGATCGGCGCAGATGCCCGTGCCGATGGCCGTGCCACCCATGTTCACTTCCAGGAACAGCCGGGCGGTCTCCCGCAGGCGCTGGATGTCCTCGCCGGTGGTGACGGCGTAGGCCTCGAACTCCTGGCCCAGCGTCATGGGCACGGCGTCCTGCAGCTGAGTGCGGCCCATCTTGATGACATCGGAGAACTCCTTCCCCTTGGCGTGGAGGGCCGCCTTCAGGCGGTCCATGGCCTCCAGCAGGCTCTTCAGCATGAAGATCGTGGTGAGGCGCAGGGCCGTGGGGTAGACGTCGTTGGTGCTCTGGCCCAGGTTCACGTGGTCATTGGGATGGCAGAAGGCGTACTCGCCCCGCTTGTGGCCCAGCAGCTCCAGGGCCCGGTTGGCGATGACCTCGTTGGCGTTCATGTTGGTGGAGGTGCCCGCGCCGCCTTGCACCATGTCCGTGGGGAAGTGGCCGTGCCAGTGGCCATCGATGATCTCCTGGGAGGCCCGGTCGATGGCGTCGGCGATGGCGGGTTCCAGCAGGCCCAGCTTGGCGTTGGCCCGGGCGGCGCCCTGCTTGACCATGGCCAGGGCCCGGATCATGGCGGGGAAGTGGCTGGTGGGCGTGCCCGTGATGGGGAAGTTGTGCACGGCGCGCAGGGTCTGCACGCCGAAGAGGGCGTCCTCGGGCACGTCCATGGGGCCGATGAGGTCCGACTCTTTGCGGATGCGGCCGCTGGCGTAGGCCTGCTCCCGGCCCGTGCGGGGCGTGGCCGAGTAGAGCAGCCGCTGGTGCAGGACGCTGGCGACCTTGCTGAGCACGGCGATGGCGGCGGTGCCGTCCTGGCTCAGGTTGGCGAGGACCATCTCGCGGTCGAGGTCGAGGAGCACCACCGGCGTGAGGGCCACGCCACTGGCGGTGTGGGTGCTGACGGCCAGGAAGGACTGCTCGCCCGCCACGTCCCCGGGGCCCAGGATCACGACGGGTTCCGGGCCATCCCCGTTGTCGCGGAGGATCTCCACGCGGCCCTCGGCGATGACCGTGGCCCCGCGACGGGGTTCGCCCTGGGTGAAGAGGGCCGTTCCGGCCGGCACCTCCCGGCGCCGGGCGGCCCGGGCGATGAGGCTGAGGTCCGCGTCGGAGAGACCGGAGAAGATTTCGCAGCGGCGCAGGACAGACGTGATCGCATCCATGGAAGACACCTCCGGCCCCAGTGCAGGCCATCAGCCATGGTAGTGAGCCTGCCGACGATTCGGTCACGAATGCGCCGCGGGCCCCGCATTTCCGTCAGTTCGTCAAGATTCTCAGGCGGGGCAGCGGAAGACCAGGGCCGTGTTGATGCCCCCGAAGGCGAAGTTGTTGCTCACGAAGCAGGTGGCATCCAGGTGGCGGGGGGTGGTCTGGATGTAGTCCAGCTCGGCGCAGCGGGGATCGGGGTTCACCAGGTTGAGGGTGGGGGCGACGCGCTTGGCCAGGGTCATGTGGATGCCCACCCAGGCCTCGATGGAGCCGCAGGCGCCCAGGGGATGGCCGAAGTAGCTCTTGAACGACACGATGGGGATGGGGCGCTGGAAGACCTCGAAGGTCGCGTGGCTCTCGGCGATGTCGCCATGCTCAGTGGCGGTGCCGTGGGCATTGACCCAGTCCACCTCTTCGGGCCGGAGGTCCGCATCCCGAAGGGCCAGGCGGATGGTCTCGGCCATGGTCTCCTTCTGGGGCTGGGTGATGTGGGCGCCGTCGGAATTGGTGCCGAAGCCCAGCACCTCGGCGTAGATCCGGGCACCGCGGGCCAGGGCGTGGTCGCGGTCCTCGAGGATGAGGGTGCAGCCCCCCTCGCCCACCACGAGGCCGTCGCGGTCCGTGTCGAAGGGGCGCGGAGTGGCTTCGGGGGTGTCGTTCTTCAGGCTGGTGGCATACAGCGTGTCGAAGACGGCGGCCGTGTAGATGGTGAGCTCGTCGCAGCCCCCGGCGATCATCACGGTCTGCCGGCCCTGCTGGATGGTCTCGTAGGCGTAGCCGATGGCCTGGCTGCTGGAGGTGCAGGCGGTGCTGGTGGGGATCACGCGGCCCGTGAGGCCGAAGAAGACGCCGATGTTCACGGCCGCCGTGTGGCTCATGGCCTGGATGTAGCCCGTGGCGCCGATGCCGCTGATGCGGCCCACGGCGAGGCTCTTCCCCAAGGCCACCATGGGCTCCACGCTGCCGAAGGAGGAGCCGTAGGCCACGCCGGTGTGGCCGCTGCGCAGGATGGGATCGCCCAGGAGGCCCGCGTCGGCCAGGGCCAGCTCGGTGGCGCGCACGCCCAGCAGGGCCACGCGGCCCATGGAGCGCACCATCTTGCGGGGGTAGTGCTCCGGCACGTCGAAGTGCTCGATGGGGACGCCGAGGCGGGTCTGGATCTCGGGGTACTGGTCCCAGGCGGTCATGGTCTTCACGCCGCTGCGGCCCGCCTCCATGGCGGGGCCGATGGCCTCCCAGCTGTCTCCGAGGGGCGTGACGCCGCCCATGCCGGTCACGACCACGCGATGCATCAGACCAGTCCTCCGTTGACGCCGAGCACCTGGCGCGTGATGTAGTTCGCCCCGTCCGAACACAGGAAGGCCACGGCGGCGGCCACATCCTCGGGCTGGCCCACCCGGTCCATGGGGATGGCCTGCAGGGCCCGCTCCAGCACGGTCTCGTCCACCATCTCCGACTCGATGAGCCCGGGGGCGACGCAGTTGACGGTGATGCCGCGGCTGGCGACCTCCACCGCCAGGGCCTTGGCGGCCCCGATGAGGCCGGCCTTGGCGGCGCTGTAGTTCACCTGGCCCCGGTTCCCCACCACGCCCGAGACGCTGGAGATGCAGACGATGCGGCCGCCCTTGCGGGTCTTGATCATGGGGAGGATCAGGGGATGCACCACGTTGAAGAAGCCATCCAGCCCGACGCTGAGGACCTGGTCCCAGTCCTCGCCGCTGAGGGCGGGGAAGGCGCCATCCCGGGTGATGCCCGCGTTGCAGACGATGCCGTAGAAGGGGCCCTGGGCGGCCACCCGGGCCTCGAGCTGGCGCTGGGCCGCCTCGCGGTCCGCCACGTCGAAGGCGATCCAGTCCGCGCTGCCGCCCGCGGCCGAGATGGCCGCGCAGACCGCTCGGGCCTCGTCCACCTTGCGGTGGCAGTGGGCCGTGACGTGGAAGCCATCCTGGGCCAGACGGAGGGCGATGGCCCGCCCCAGGCGGCCGCTGGCGCCGGTGACGAGGACCTGTCTGGAGGGGATGGAGGGGGTGGCGGTCATGGGGTTTCGATCGCCTTCAACCTAGCACGGGCAAGGGTTTCGCCTTTGTGGCGAACCTCACATGTGAACGCGCCGGGGCCGGAATCATCCAAGAAGAGGACTTCCGCTTCCACCTCCAGCTCGAGTCCCACCGGAAAGCTTGGGACCAGGGCCTCGTAGGTGCGGGTGCCCAGCAGGAAGCCGATGCGGGGCTCCCGGCCCGCCTCGCGGTGGCGGTGGCCACTGAAGGCCGCGGCGGCCTGGGCCATCCACTCCAGGCCCACCCAGGCGGGGGCGCTGCCGTCCGCCTGCAGGTACCAGGCCCCGGGTTCGAGGCGCACCGAGGCGCGGCAGCGGGTGGCGGACACCTCCAGGATGCGCGCCAAAAGCACCGAGGGGCCCCGGTGGAGGATCAGGTCCGTGACCTGCGGCAGGGAGCTCATGGCGTCGCCCCGATGATCAGGCTGAGGTTGTTGCCGCCGAAGGCGAAGGCGTTGGACATGCAGACCCGGGGGCCGTCCAGGCGGCTGGCCTCGGTGGTGAGCCGCAGCGCCGGCAGGGCCGGATCCGCCTCGCCATCCCAGCGGTGGGGCGGGAGGCGCCGTTCGGGATTCCAGCGCGGGTGGAGCGCGAGCCAGCCGAAGGCCAGCTCCGCCGCCGCCGAAGCGCCCAGGGCATGGCCCGTGAGGGGCTTCGTCCCGCTGCAGGGCACGCCGTCCGGGAAGACCCGGGCCGTGGCGAGGCTCTCCATCTCGTCGTTCTTCAGCGTGGCGGTGGCGTGGAGGTTGAGGTAGCCGATCCCCCCGGGGCGCAGCCCGGCCTCGGCGAGGGCGGCGCGCATGGCGGCCTCCGCGCCGCGACCCGAGGGCTCGGGCGAGGAGATGTGGTGGGCGTCGCTGGAGGCCCCGGCCCCGAGCAGGGCCACCTCGGCGGGCTCCCGGCGGAGGAGGAACAGCACGGCGGCCTCGCCCACGTTGATGCCGCAGCGGTTCCGGCTCAGGGGGTTGCAGAGGGTGGCCGTGGCGGATTCCAGGGAGGCGAAGCCGTTGAGGGTCAGCTTGCAGAGGGAATCGGAACCCCCGGTGATCACGGCGTCGCAGAGGCCGAGCCGCAGCAGGTTGCGGGCGGTGACGAGGGCCTTGCCGCTGGAGGTGCAGGCCGTGGACACGGTCAGGGCGGGGCCCGTGAGGCCCAGATACTCAGCGAGGAAGGGGGCCAGGCGGCCGATCTCCTGCTGCCGGTAGTGGAACTCCGGGGGCAGGGAGCCCTCCGTCAGGGCATGGGCCAGGGCCCGCTCGGAGGCCTCGATGCCCGAGGTGCTGGTGCCCAGCACCACGCCGATCCGATGGCGCCCGTGGCGGCTGATCTCGCGGTCCACCTCGTCCTGGATCTCTCCCAGCGCCGCCAGCAGCAGCCGGGTGTTGCGGGAGTCGTCGTCGGCGAAACGGGCAGGAAGGGCCTCCAGCTGCCCAGGCACCCGGCCCACGCGGGCCGGACCTTCCGGCAGCCAGCCCTCCTCCAGCACCAGTCCCGTCGTGGTGCCGCGGAACAGGCCCGTCGCCACGGCCTCCTTGCCACGGCCCAGCGCGGTCACCAGCCCCAGGGCCGAGAGGTGGCAGCGCTCGGGTCCGGTCATGCCCTGGCCCGCTCGATGGCCTCGACCAGGCCTGCCGGCGTCTCGTAGCGGGTCTCGCCAGTGGTGGCGTCCACGGGGAACTGCACCGTGGTGGCGCGGGTCAGCCGCTCGCCGCTGGCGGGGTCGGAGATGGCGTAGGCGATCTTGAGCCGGCAGTCGTAGTCCTGAAGGGTGGCCTCCACGCGGAAGACCTGGCCATAGCGCAGGGGCCGGAGGTACTTCACGTCGCAGGTGACCACGGGCCAGACGCAGCCCGAGGCGTTCATCTCCGCCAGGTCCATGCCGACGCGCCGCAGGAGGGCCGTCCGGGCGATCTCGAAGTACTTGAGGTAGTGCCCGTGCCAGACGATGCCCATGGAGTCCACGTCATGGAACGGGACTTCCAGGGTCACGACGGCGGTGAGGGGAGGCGTCATGGGGCGGCCGGGGATGCGGGTGGAGGAACGGATGGCGAGGCGGAAAGGGCAGACACCGGGCCCCAGAAATCATAGAAATTAAACCACTGGAAGGGGGCCCGCCGGCAGTGCGCCTCCACCGCCGCCGCATACCGCGTCACCCAGTCCTTCAGCGCCGCCTCCCGGCCGCGGCGGGGCAGGTCGATGCGGTCGGCGAAGGTCTCCATGTGGACCCGGTAGGCGGTTCCCTCCTTGATGCAGAAGAACAGGTACACCGGGCACTGGAGCAGGTGGGCCAGGAAGATGGGGCCCATGGGGAAGGGTGCCTCGCGGCCCAGGAAGGGCACGGGGACCGTGCGACCGTTCTCGGAGGCGGGGGGCCGGTCCCCCACCAGGAACAGGCTCTCGCCCTTGGCGACCTTGTCCTCCAGGGCCATGGCGGTGCCCACGGTCACCTCTGGCAGGTGGATGAGGTTCGATTCGTAGCCGGGGTTGATCTCCTTGAGGAGGTCCTGGAAGCGCACCACGTGCTCGGAATACACCACCGCGTTCAGGCCCTGGATGCCGCGGAGCGCGCCCAGGCCCCGCAGCATGTCCAGGTTGCCCAGGTGGGCGCTGAGAAACAGGGCGCCCCGGCCCGAGGCCAGCTGGGCGTGGAAGGCGGCCTCTTCCGGGAAGTCGACGGTGGCGTCCCCCGCATCCATCCAGGCCAGGAAGCGGTCCACGTAGGACAGGGCGAAGGTGCGCACGTGGCGGTACTGGTCCCGGAGCCGGGGTGGCCGGGGCAGCTCCGGCAGGGGCCCCGAGCTGTCGTGGAGACGCTGCAGGTAGTCCCGAGAGGCCCGCCTCGCCTCGCGCCCCGTGACGAAGAAGTAGGCCGCCACGAACTCGGTGATGAAGCGCAGCCCCCGGCGCCCCAGGAGGCGGTAGGTCCACAGGGCGATGCGCAGGCCCAGGGCGGTGCCCCGCTCCTGGATCCGGGACCAGTGGGCGGGGTTCGAGCCACGGGGGCGGATCTTGCGCGCAAGGAGGCGCGGCAGGCGGAGCAGCATTCCGCAGACCAGGCGGGTGTGCATCCGCGTAATCCGGAGGTTGTCCCGGAGGACATCGAAGTGGGACACGCCGTCGGCCGGGTAGGTGACCCGCACCGGGGCGTTCAGGATGGGCAGACTCGCCCAGTGGAGGCGGACGATGATGGCGGTGTCGAAGTCCATGCGCAGGGGCAGGGCCACGCGCCCGGCGAGCCTCACGGCGGCTTCGAGCGGGTAGAGGCGGAACCCGCAGAGCGAGTCTCCGATGGCGAAGGAGAGGGTCTCCAGCCAGACCCAGGCATGGGTGAACCAGCGCCCGTAGCGGCGGGCCGTGGGCACGGGACCCTCATAGCGGGGCACGCCGGCGATGATGGCGTCCGGGTGGGCCTCGCCCAGGACCAGGAAGGGGCCCACGGCTTCGGGGTCGTGCTGGCCATCGGCGTCCACCTGGAGGCCGTGGGTGAAGCCTGCCGCATGGGCCCGGCGCAGGGCCTCGACCACCGCGGCGCCCTTGCCCTGGTTCCGGTCCCAGCGGCCGAGGCGGATCAGGGGCTGGCTGGCGGCCAGGGCCTCCAGCTCCAGCCGGGTGGCCTCGGTGCTGCCGTCGTCCTGCACGAAGATGGGCAGGCGGTGCAGGAGCAGGGCCCCGAGGGTGCGGCCCAGCGCGGGGCCGGGATTGAACACCGGCACGATGAGGCAGGGCCTGAAGTCGGTCATGGGGTCGGGCGGAAGACCGCGATGCCCTGGGATTTCCGGCCCTCCCGGCCCGAATAGCAGAATTCCAGATGGCCCGCGGCAGCGTCCCAGGTGAGGTCCAGCTCCAGGGGCTCCTCGGGGCGGATGGGAGCCTGGAACTTGAGGTGCTCCAGGCCCTGGAAGGTGCCCGGGCAGGCGAAGACCTCCCGTCCCAGGCGGATGGCCCAGTCCACCTGGATGAGGCCGGACAGGATCGGTTCGTGGGGGAAGTGCCCCTCGAAGGCGGGATGGTTCTCTTCCACCTGGAGGGCGAAGGTCCCCGGGTCTCCGGCCTTGGCCCGCAGCTCCCCGGGGAAGGGCATCACGACTGGAGCATCCTGTGGATGGTGGTCACCACGTCACCCACGGTGCGCACGTCCTTGAACTCCTGGGCCTTCACGCGGCGGCCCGTGAAGTCCTGGAGCTGGATGGCCAGCTCGACGGCGTCGATGCTGTCCAGGTCGAGGTCCTTGAAGAGGTGGGAATCCAGCGTGATCTTCTCCGGATCCAGGCGGAACGAATCCGCGAGGACTTCCTTCAGTTTGTTGAAGATGTCCTGCTCGGTCATGGTCATGGAGGCGGCTCCGGAATCGCTCATGGGGACACCTGGCGGTGGGTTGCGACGAAGGCGGCCAGGGTGGCCGGGGTGCGGAAATGGTGGGCGAAGCCCGAGGTCTTCTCGCCATCCAGCTGGAGGCCATAGGCCTTCTTCAGGGCGATGCCCAGCTCGAAGGCGTCGATGGAATCCAGGCCCAGGCCCCCCGCGAACAGGGGCTGGTCATCGCCGATGTCCTCGGGCGTGGTGTCCTCGAGGTCAAGGGTCCTGACGATGAACCGCTTCATGTCGAGCGGCGTGATGTCCTGCAACATGGATCTCCTGGTTGAACCGGTCCTCGAGCCAAGCCGTCACCTTGCGGGCGGCCTGGGACGGTGGGAGGTCGGTGAGGCCAGGCCAGGGCAGGTCAAGGGGCGCGATGGCGCGGAAGCTATAATCGCATGGATCGTGGGGCATCTCGTACCATCGGTGACCTTTGGCCAGGAGGGGCGGTTCGCAGGCGACCAGGATGGGCAAAATCGGCGCGCGGGACTGCAGGGCCAGGTGGGCGGCCCCCCGGTGGAAGGCGTAGGGCTCTCCAGGCAGGGTGCGGGTTCCCTCCGGGAAGAGGAGGATGGTCTCGCCCCGGGCCAGGGCCCTGGCACCCTCCTCGATGACCATGGTGGGGTCCAGGGCCGGGATGTAGCCCGCGGCCTTGACCACCCAGCCGAAGAGGAGGTTGTTCCAGATGCCGGCCTTCACCACGCAGGTGAGCTGGTCGATGAGCGACAGGAGGATCACCACGTCCAGGTAGCCCGGGTGCGTGGCGAGGATGAGCACGCCGTCAAGGTCCTTCCGGGGTGGCATGGATTCGGTGCGCAGGTCGAAGATCCCGGCCCACTCCAGGAAGGCGGCCAGGGCGCGGAAGTACCGGAACACGAACCAGCGGGTCCGCCGGTGCAACGTCTCCAGGCCCCCCGGGAGGAGGTGCAGGACGGGCAGTCCCAGCAGGGAGAACAGCACGCCGAACACACCCAGGGAGGAGAAGCCGATGCCGCTGGCGATGACCTTGAGGAAGCGCTTCATGCCGGTCTATTCCACGGTCCAGCGCCAGGTCCCGCCCGCCTCGGCCCAGGGTCCCTGGGGGAGGCCCGAATGGAGGGTCTGGAGGGCCTGCAGGGACTGGGGAACTGGGGCCGGGTCCCCAGCGCCGCCGGGCTTCCGCTCAAGCACCAGCTGCCTGGTGGCGGGAAGGCCGATGAGCAGGGCCACCGCGTGCAGGGGCGCCTCGCGGTCGGCGAAGGTCGCGAAGGGGGCGGGCAGGGGCTCATCGGCGTAGACGAACAGCACGGGCTGGGATGGGTCGGCATCGTGGAGGCTGAGGGCCTCCAGCAGGCCCAGGCCGAAGGTTTCGGGCCCGGCCGCCACCGAGATGGAAGGGCTGGGGTCCTGCCGCGCGATGGACCAGACGCCCGCCACGGCATTGTGGACGTTCATGGAGAACTGCGTGGGGGAGGAGGGAAGTCCCCGGGCCAGGTCCTCCAGGATGGGGAGGGAGCGGGCCACCTCGCCATGGCGGGAGGCGAAGACGGAGGGCAGGGGCCCCAGGCCCTCCGCCACACGGCCCGCGCAGTGCAGCATGGCGCGGCCCAGGGGGCTGAGGCGGCGGCGCAGCAGCGGCTCCACGAAACCCAGGCTGGGCACGCCCGTGGCCAGCTCCAGCAGGCCGCCACCCTCCGGCGGGAGCAGGGGCTCCACAGACCATACCGCTGCGCGAAGGAGGGGAACCGAGAAGCGGTGGGGCTGCATGCGATCCGGAATGGGGTGGCGGGAGCCGGGCGGGCCTCCCGGCGTTCAGCGGGCGGCGGGTGCAGCCTGGGCGGGGGCCTGTCCGGCCAGGGCCTCCAGGAAGGTCTTGTCGGAGAGCAGGTGGGACACGGCCTCGACGAGGCTGTCGCTCAGCACCTCGTGGTAGTTCTCAGCCTTGTAGGAGCGGCCGAAGCGCGTGGCCTGGCCCACCGCCAGCCCCTTCCAGAGGACCTTGCCCGCCGATTCGACCTGGAGCAGGGCCCGGAAGTCACCCACGTAGGTGTCCTTCTCGATGACGTAGAACCGCTGGAGCTCACCGCTCAGGGTGATGGCGGCGCCTTCGGTCTTGTCGGTCAGGGGGAGGCCGGGCTGCTGCAGCAGGGCGAGCAGGTGTTTCGTGACGTAGGGGGCCACGTCCTCGGCGGTGCCGATGTAGCGGGTCACCGGCTTCTCCACGTTCTCGCCCAGGCGGGCCTTCTCGGGCCGGTTGTCCGCCAGCGGCCGGATCGCGATCTTGAGCGTGGCGAAGGGCGTGAGGTTCACCGTGCCCGAGGACAGGAGGGCGGAGGTCGGCTTCCAGACGAGCGGGGTCATGACGGTGGGCCCGTCGGCAGCGGTCAGGGCCAGGGTGCCGAGGGCGGCCAGGCCGAGCAGGAAGGGGCGGAGGTGGAGACGTCGCATGGGAAAGCTCCAAAAAAAATCGATCCAGGCCCGGGGGTTCCGGGCTGGACGGTTCAAGGGCCCTTGGGCAGATCCTTCGTGATGGCGTCCTCTCGCAGCTTCTCGCCGCCCACCACATGGAAGTGGAGGTGGAAGACGCTCTGGCTGGCGTCCTTGCCGGCATTGGAGATCACCCGGAAACCATCGTCCAGGATCCCCTGCTCCCGCGCCACGCGGACGCAGGCGCTGAGCAGGGCGGCCCGGGTCTCCACCGGCAGGTCATCCAGCTCCTTGAGGCTGGCCACGTGCTGCTTGGGGATGACCAGCAGGTGCACCTTGGCCCGGGGACGGATGTCCCAGAAGGCCAACACGAACCGGTCCTCGTAGACCTTCCGGGAGGGGGCCTTGCCCGCCACGATCTGGCAGAAGATGCAGTCGGCGGGGACAGCCTTGGAGGAGGGTGTCGTTGGGGCAGCGGATGGCGCCTGGGCCGCCAGGGCCGTGGCCAGGAGGAAGGGGAGCAGGCGGCGCATCAGCGGCCGCTCTTTTTCCAATCCGCCAGGAACCCCTCCACGCCCTTGTCGGTCAAGGGGTGCTTCAGCATCTGATCGAAGACCTTGGTGGGGATGGTGGCCACGTGGGCGCCAGCCAGGGCGGAATCGGTGACGTGGCGGGGGCTGCGGATGCTGGCGGAGAGCACCTGGGTGTCGAAGGCGTAGTTCTCGAAGATGGCGCAGATCTCGCGGATGAGGTCCATGCCCTCGAGGTTGATGTCGTCCAGGCGGCCCACGAAGGGACTCACGTAGGTGGCGCCGGCCTTGGCCGCCATGAGGGCCTGGGTGGAACTGAAGCAAAGCGTCACGTTGGTGTGGATGCCTTCGCCGGACAGCACCTTGCAGGCCTTCAGGCCCTCGGCGATGAGGGGCAGCTTCACCACCACGTTCTTGTGGATCTTCGAGAGGCGGCGCCCCTCCTCGATCATGCCCGGGGCCTCCAGGCCGATGACTTCGGCGCTGATGGGGCCGTCCACGATGCCGCAGATCTCCTCGATGATCGCCTCGAAAGGCTTGCCCGTCTCCTTGGCGATGAGGCTGGGGTTGGTGGTCACCCCGTCCAGCACGCCCAGGGCGTTGATGCGCTTGATCTCGTCGATGTTGGCGGTGTCGATGAAGAATTTCATGATCGTCTCCAGGAACCCTCCAGGATACCAGGGGGTCCGGGCGGCTCGCGAACCCGGATCCAGCCTGGAAACCAGGTACCGAAGAACCCTGATTGGAACCAAGGCTTTATCCGTGTTCATCCGGGTCTATCTGTGGCAAACCAGGCTTTTCCATCGGAGGTATTCCTGCGCGATACGCTAGGAGCCAGGAGTCGTCCCCATGGCCCATCCCGAGATCAAGGTTCTAGACAAAGGCTTTGTCCGCCTCGTCGACCACATGGGCTCGGACCTGTCCGTGGTGAACGCGGCGCGGGTGTCCTTCGGGAAGATGAAGGCGACCTTCGAGGACGGCGACGCCAAGCTGGTGGACTACCTGGCCGAGCACGAGCACACCTCGCCCTTCCGCCACACGGCGCTCACGCTCCACGTGAAGGCGCCCATCTTCGTGTTCCGGCAGTGGATGAAGCACCGCATCGGCTCGGAGTTCAACGAGATTTCAGGCCGCTACGTGGAGTTCCCCGAGGACGAGTTCTTCGTTCCCGCCACCTTCCGCCAGCAGGCCAAGGTGAACAAGCAGGGCAGCGAGGGGGAGATCGCCGAGGCCCATCGTGCCCGCGCCCTGGAGAGCTACCTCGAGAGCTGTCGCGGGGCCGTCACCCACTACAAGGAACTCATCGCCCTGGGCGTCTGCCGCGAGCAGGCCCGTTGCGTGCTGCCGGTGGCCCTCTACTCGGAGGTCTACTGGACCGTCAGCCTCCAGGCCGTGGCGCACTTCATCCGGCTGCGGGCCGATGGCCACGCCCAGTGGGAGATCCAGCAGTACGCCGCCGCGGTGCGCAACCTGGTGGAACCCCTGTTTCCCGTGGGCCTCAAGGCCCTCCTGGCCTCTGGCAAGGGATGAACGCCCCGCCCCTCAACCCCGCCCTCTTCCACCTGGACAAGGACCACCTCTGGGTCATGCACTGTGCCGAAGGGCCGGTGCCCCGGGCGGGGATGCGCGCGGTGCGCGCCTTCATGCAGAAGGAACTCCAGCCCTGGGAGATGGGCTGGGAGGAGGACTTCCAGGGCCTGCCCGCCGCCCTGCGCCGTGAGGCGGCCGCCCTCATCGGCGGCGAGGCCAGGGACGTGTCTCTTACACCCACCACCTCCTCGGGGCTGGTGACTGTGGCCCAGGGCTTTCCCTGGGCTCCGGGCGATGAAGTGCTCGCGCCGCTGGGCGAGTTCCCCTCCAACGCCTGGCCCTGGCTGGCGCTGCGGTCCCGGGGCGTCGGGTTTCGCGAGGTGCCGCTCTGGGCGGGCCACCAGGCTGGAACGGACGCCTGGGCGAGTCTGCCGCCCACCGCCGAATCCGATCCCGAAGCCCGGCTGGTCGGGGCGATCGGGCCGAGGACCCGCATCCTGGCCGTCTCCTGGGTGCGCTTCCAGGATGGGCTCAAGCTCGACCTGCCGCGCCTCGGTGCCGCCTGCCGCGAACGGGGCGTGCACCTGGTGGTGGATGGCATCCAGGGCGTGGGAACCACCCCTCTGGATCTCGAGGGTCTTTCCGCCTTTGCCACCGGCGGCTACAAGGGCCTCCTGGCGCCCGAAGGGCTGGGCTTCCTCTGGACCGAGGCGGGCTTCCGGCAATCCCTGGCGCCCACCGGCACCTGGCTGTCGGTGGTGGATGCCACGGAGTTCGCCCGGCCTTCGACTGACCTCGCCCGCGATTGGCTTCCCGATGGCCGGGCCCTGGAGCCGGGCGGGCCCAGCCTGCTGCTGGGTTCGGCCCTGCTGGAGTCCCTCCGCCTCCTCAACCAGACCGGCGTGGCGGCCATCGAGGCCCACGTGACCCGACTGCAGGAGCGCCTCCTCGATGCCCTGGGTGATTCATCCTGGGCCGGTGAGGCCGGCCGCCTGGGCACCCTGTTGGAGGGCGGCCGCCTGGGGCCTTTCCTGGCCTTTCATCACGCTGGCTCGGGGCCGGATCGGATGGACCGCCTGCTGAAGGCCGGGTACCGCCAGGGAGTCTTCGCCTCGGTGCGGGAGGGCTACCTGCGCGTGGCCTTCCACGGCTTCCACACCGAGGCCGATGTGGACCGGGTGGCCCAGTGGCTCAAGGGTTCTAGCGGAACAGCCAGCTGACCTTGGCCTGGATCACGTCGTCCGAGGGCAGCTTCCGCAGGATGGCCAGGTCGGGCCGGGGGGCGAGGCTGGCCCGGTCGTTGATCAGGGCATCCGTGCTGGTGCCGTGGGTGTAGACGAGGAAGAAGGTGGAGCCGGGCCGGAACTCCCAGCGGGTGATGAGGTTCAGGTTCCACGTGCGGTAGCTGAAGGCGGTCTCGGGCGTGGTGCCGGGGGGCTGGTCCTGGGGCAGACCCGGGGCCAGGGTCTGATCGTTGACGTAGTGCTTCAGGTCGCGGAAGTTCCAGTTCGCCGCGAGCCACTGGCTGAAGAGCTGGATGGTGAAGGCGGGGTTGAAGGCGTAGGCCACCCGCAGGGACTGGTCGAACTGGCTGAGGCGGCGCAGGCCCACGATGGGCGTGGTGGTGGGCGTCTCCAGCCACTTCAATTCGCCCTCGTCGCGAGTCAGGGAAGTGGTCAGCTGAACCTCCACGGCGGAGGTGGGCTTGATGATCTGGAAGAGGGTCGTGTCCGTGGAGGGACCTCCCTCCTGCCAGGAGCGGCTGGCGTTCACCTTCACGTACCAGGGCCGGTTGCCCGGCGTGTCGAAGCCCAGGTTGGCGTAGGGCAGGGAGGGCCGCGCCAGGTACTTCTTGATGGGGTCGGCGTAGGTGCGCAGCTCCCGGTCATCCTCGGCGGCCACGTCCACCCCCCCGCCGCCCCACAGGGAGACGAAGTTGCTGAAGTCGGTCTTGGCCCAGCCGTTGAAGTTCCGGAGGAAGGTATGCCCGGCCTGGTCCCGGGCCGCGGTGTGGTTGAAGCCCACCTCGCGGTGCCGCAGGACGCCCCAGGGGTCCTCCCAGTGCCGGACCAGTTCCGCGTAGACCCTCTGCTCATCGGCCCGGTTCAGATAGCCGGTGTCGTTGGGGTTGTAGGCCCAGCCGGCGTTGATGGCCTGGACCTCGAGGACCCACCCGTCGCGCCAGTCCTGGTGGACGCGCAGGCGCCCGCGCCAGCCCTGGTCCTGGGCCTCCTTCGGGCCCGCCTGGGTGCGGCTGAGCGTGGCCTCGACGAGCCCGCTCCGATCGAAGGATTTGTAGACGCCGTCGATGGCCTCGACCTGGGCGACCCGGCCCGCGGGCCCCGCCTGGTGCATCCCCGAGGCGAAGGCGCCCAGGTAGCTCCCGCGGTCATCCATGAGCTGCTGGACCCGCAGGACCCCGAAGTTGGTGAGCGGGGCGAGCTCGCGGCGGAAGCGGCCACCCGCCGCGTCCTGGATCACCGCGCTGGCCGGCTCCACGCTGGCACCCAGGAGCCCCACGTTCGTGCCGCTCGGGAACTTGGCGGTGTACTTGGCGGCGGCCGTGATGTCGGTGGCACCGGGGCGGTCCTGGAGGGTTTCTCCGGCATTGAGGGTTGGATCCGACAGTCCCTGTCCAATACGACGGCTGTAGAAGAGGTCGGGGCCGGCCACCCGGAAGACGTCCATGCCCTCGAGGAAGAAGGGCCGCTTCTCCGGGAAGAAGGTCTCCACGGTGCCCAGGTTCAGCACGGCCTGGTCGACCTCGACCTGTCCGAAGTCCGGCCGGAGGCTCAGGTCCACCTGGGCGTGGGAGTTGAGGCCCCAGCGGGCATCGAGGCCCGCCCGCTGCTCCCAGCGGCGGTCATCGAAGGGGCGCATCGTCTCGAACTTCCGCATGGAGCTGAGGTACGGCAGGTACTCCTGCCTGGTCTGGGGGCGGAGTCCCTCCAGCCCCACCAGTTCAGGGAAACGGCTCACGAATCCGGTGTCGCCGCGGGGGACCACGCGCCAGCGGCTGGACTCGCGGACGACGCCCTGGTCGGCGCGGCTGAAGTTGATGCCCCAGGTCTGGGGCCCCTCCCCGGGCTTGAAGCGGAGCAGGGACAGGGGGATCTTCAGCTCCGCCGTCCATCCGCCCTCGTCGATGGTCACGGCGCTCTCCCAGACGCCATCCCAGCTGGGATCGTAGGTGCTGTCGTTGTAGATCACCTGATCCTTCTGGACGCCTGCGGCATTCACCTCGAAGACCAGCGCCGTCCGATGGTCGTGGTTGGAGTCGATCGCCACGCCGAACCAATCGCCCTGGCTCTCCTGGTCCCGCCGGTGGAGGCGGCGGACCACTTTCGCGGGACCGCCGTCCAGGGCCGGATCGTGGTGCATGCGCGCGCCGACGTAGAGGAAGTGGTCGTCGAAGAGGACCCGGACCTCGGTCCGCTGCCGGGCCGGCACGCCGCGCACGGGCCACTCCTGCGTGAAGCCGGAGGCCGGGATGGCCAACGCCCACGCGGCCTCGTCGAGGCGTCCATCGATCTGGATGCCAGCGGTGGTACGCACGGCCCGGAGGCCCGAATCCGGGCCCTGCGCGGCCAGAGCCACGGCGGCAAGCAGAGGAAACACGGGCAGGGAGGTGGCGCGCATGACTCTCCTGGCGACGCAACGGCCACCTGCGATCATGGTGCCACAGCTTGCGAGGTATCATCGAGCGGGGATCCTTCACGGTCCCGTGGGCACTTCATCTGATAATGAGGTCCAAGGAGTCGCCATGCGCATGCTGTTCACGGCCCTGCTGTCCCTGCCGCTGCTGGCGGGGGGGGGCGGTACCGTCCACTTCCGGAACCAGGCTTTCATGGCCGAGGTCGCCTCAGAGCCGCGGGAGCAGGAGCTGGGCCTCATGCGCCGCAGCCACCTGGCCAAGGATCGCTGCATGATCTTCCTGTACGGGCGGGACGGCTACCACACGATCTGGATGAGGAACTGCCTGATCAGCCTGGATGTGGCCTGGGTCGATGCCCAGGGCGTGGTGGTGGAGGTCGCCGAGAACGTGCCCCCCTGCTCGAAGGCCCAGTCCAAGCTCGAACCCAGCCCCTGCCCCACCTATGGCGGGACCGTGCCGGCCCGGAACTTCATCGAGTTCCCCGCGGGCACCTTCAAGCGCGTGAAGCTGAAGAAGGGCGATGCCCTGCGCTGGGACCTCACCCTGGATGACGGCACCCGGCTGAAGGGCGGCGCTTGGGCCATGCTGGTCCAGCGCTAGGCGCCTAGTCCTCCGTCTTGCCCGCGTCTTTGCCCTTCCGGGGTGGCCGCGTGAGCGTGCGCAGGTGCTCGGGCGTGGGTGGGAGTTCGCCCAGGCCCAGGGGGCTGAGGCGGTCCGCCAGCAGCTTCCAGGCCCTCGCCTGACGGGGCAGGCGTTCGGGCTGGATGACCTCGAATCCCTGGGCGTAGCTCACGAAGGGCGGCATCACCAGGGCGAAGCCCGTGTAGAGGAAGGCTGGCAAGCGCAGCCAGTCCGGCTCGGCCGCAGGGCCCGGGGCGGGGACGGCGAAGAGGGGGTGGACGCCGCCGTTGATCCAGAAACCATGCGAGGGGTCATGGCGGGGATAGACGAAGATGCGTCGCCGGTGCATCAGGGTGAAGGGGCCCACCCGATGCTGCTCGACGGGTTCGATGCCGGTACCCTCCAGGGCGGGGCCGGAGCTGCGCTCGGGGTGGCCCACCACCTGGACGACCTTCCGACCCCCGGCCTTCAGCTTGCGGAAAATGGTGCGCAGCTCCTCGGCCTCGTCCCCCTCCACGGTGCCCTGGCTGGGCTTCAGATCCCCCAGGAGGGCAATCTGCTCCGGGGCGAAGTCGTCGATGAGGCTGAAGACCCGCTCCCAGATCTCCATCTGCGGGGTGGCCGGCATGGGATCGGGCCGACGCCGGCGGGCGGCGCCCAGGCCGAAAAAGAGGTCCGACAGCACCAGCGTCTTGTGCCGGGGCAGCCACACCGCCCTCCGGCTGTCGAGCACCACGTCCTCGCTGAGCTGCACCTGCACCGGAACCTCCAACCTTCCATTGGACCACACGCGGTCCCAGAATCCTCGGAGGGAGGCCACCAGGCATGACTGCGGACGGAAGCCACCTGCTGGCCGGCATGGGGACGGGCCTCTGCGGGGGCCTGCTCTCGGGCCTCTTCGGCATCGGTGGGGGCATCGTCATGGTCCCCCTGCTGGGCCTGATCCTGGGCCTCGACCAGCACCGGGCCCAGGGAGCCACCCTGGCGGCCATGCTCCTGCCCACGGGCCTCCCGGCGGTGCTGGAATATCGGCGACGGGGGATCACCACCAGCCTTCCCCTGGTGGCCGTGCTGGTCCTGGCCTTCCTCTTCGGGGTCACCGGCGGCTCCTTCCTGGCCAACCTCATTCCTCCGGGACCCCTGCGCTGGGGGTATGCGTCCTTCCTGGTGCTGCTCGCCATCCGCACCTTTCTGCGGCAGGACCCTCCCGTCGTGGACCGGGGCACCTCCCCGGTCGAGCTGGCCGGGCTCTGGAACTGGGGCCTGCCCATCGGCTTCCTGGCGGGGCTTCTGTCCGGGCTTACCGGGCTGGGAGGTGCCGTGGTGGTGATCCCCCTCCTGGCCTCACGGTTCCGGATGACGCAGCACGAGGCCCAGCTCACCAGCCTGATGATGATGCTGCCGCCCATCGGGCTGCCGGGCGTCTACGTCTACGCGCGGGCCCAGGGTGGGCTGCCCTGGCTGGTGATCGGAGGCGTGGCGGTGGGGTTCGCCGTCGGGGCTCTGGGCGGCGCCCGGATGGCGACCCGCCTGCGGGGTCCGCGGCTGAAGCAGGTCTACGCGGCCTTCGTGCTCTTGATGGCGCTGCTGGTGGTGTGCCGGCACCCCTGATGGGATCAGAGAAAGGCCAGCCTGGCGTAGTTGGATCCCAGCAGGGTGTTGGTGGTGGCCGTGGGCTGCCCCAGCCAGCGGTCCAGCACGGTGGCGTAGAAGCTTCTGAAGTCGGTGGTGAACTTCATGTTGCCGTTGCCGTCCAGATTGGAGAGATCGGGGTACCCACCGTACATGCCGCCCTTCACCGCCTTGCCCACACAGAACGAGAGGCCTGCGGTGCCGTGGTCCGTGCCCCCGTTGTTCTCCTGCACCCGCCGGCCGAACTCGCTGTAGGCGAGGATCATCACGCGGTCCTGGGCCACGCCCGTGGCGGTGGTGATGGTGGCCAGATCGTCATAGAAGGCCTTGATGGAGCCACCCAGGGCCCGCTGCAGGTTTGGATGGTCCACGGCCTGGTTGCTGTGGGTATCCCAGCCGCCCAGGCGGGAGAAGTAGATCTGGGCGGGCAGGCCCGCGGCGATCATCTGCGCGATGAGCTTGAACTGGCGGCTGAGGCTGCCGGTCAAGTTGCCGCCGTTGTCGGCACGCTTGATCGGGTAGGCCGCATCGCCGGGATAGGGTACGGTGGGGGTGCGGGCGGCGATGGAACCACCGGCGCCAAACGCCGCGTTGTTCTGTGCGTCGAAGAAGAGCTTGCCGGCCTGGGCGGCCGCCTGATAGCCCGCATCCGGGCTGGCGGCGCCGAGGGCACTGCCCCAGCCGGTTTCCAGGAGGGCCGCATCCGGCAGGGCCGTGCCGCTGAACAGGTAGGCCGGGAACACGTAGCCTCCGGCACTGGGAATGGAGACGAAACTCCGGCTGGCGCCCTTGAGCATCAGGATCAGATCCGAGGTGACCGTGAGCCCCCGGAGCACATCTCCGGCGGGACTGAAGGCCGCATCGGCGAAGCGTCCCAGCCAGCCGGTGCCGGCAGGTGTGGCGGCACCCTGGCCCCAGAGGTCCTGCGCCGTGAAGTGGGACAGGTTCGGATTGGGCATGCCGATGCCGGGGATCCAGGCCACCCGGCCCTGGGCGTTCAGGATGTCCATGCCGGTGAAGTCGTTGTTGAGCGCTGCACCGTTGCCCAAGTCCGTGAGCAGGCTGGTGTCCGTGATGCCGAGGGTGGCGCGTTTCGTCTGGTAGACGCTGAGGTTGGTGCCGGCATTGGGAGGCATCACGTTCAGCCAGTCGTACCCGCCGTCGATGTTCACGATGACCAGAATGGGGGCGCTGGGGATGGGGATGGGGGGCTGGGTGGTGCCGCCACCGCCACTGGATCCCTTGCCGCCCCCCCCACAGGCGCTGAGCCCGGCCAGGGCCGCGCCGGTGGCGCCCACGGTTTGGATGAACTCGCGTCGCGTCGTCATGGTCGCCTCCCTAGTAGAGCTGGCCCGCAGGTGAGCAGAGGATGAGGAAGGCCAGCTCCCGGGCCTTGGCCTGCGAGGCCGCGTCCCAGGTGAACGTGGCGGGCCACAGGGCCGCGAGCCATCCGGCAGGGACCCCCGCGGGCATGGGGCCCGGCTGGAGCAGGGCCGCCAGCCGGTCGTAGACGGCCTGGGCCGTGGCCGGGGCGGCGGGGAACCAGTCCGTCGTGACGAAGGTCGGGAACAGGGGATAGGTGGTGCCGTTGTAGCCGCGCGTTTCGTTCATGGCGAGGGCCGCGGCCACCTTGGTGCGGTAGCGCATGGTGTTGCTGTTGAGCCAGGCCGCATGCTCCTTCCAGCCGTTGGGCCCGCTGGGATCCAGCAGGCTCATGCCCATTTGATCGAAGGTGGTCGCATTGCTGGTGACCAGGCGCCAGGCGGGGTAGCCCTTTGGTGTCTGGGCCGCGCCGGCCGTGAGCGCGGGGCAGAGCATGCGCGCCGCGCGGACCAGCCAGGACACGGGCCCTTCCGCCAGGGCGAAGTGGTTGGCAACGTCGAAGAAATACTGCGATTTGAGCAGGGTCTTCATCACCGCCCGCAGATCGAAGGCCGAGGCCTGGATCATGGCGGCCACGTCGCTCAGGTCCTGGGTGCTGTAGCCAGTGGTGACGAAATGGGTGAGCAGTCGCTTGGCGAGGAACTGGGCGCACTGGGCCCCGCGCACCGAGACGATGGCGCGCAGGGCGTTTTCGCCCTTGGCCCAGCCGTTGGCGGTGGAGGTGATGTCGAAGGTCTGGCCGAAGAGGGCGATGCTGCCCGTGCCGTGCATGGTGTAGCTGGTGGTGCCCGTGCCGCCCCACCACAGGCGGGTATCCGGGCTGATGCTCGACCCGTCGTAGACCTTGAAGTGCGCGTTGGCGACCCTCTTCTGGCTGGGGCTGGCGGGATTGGCGATGTAGTCGGCCTCGGCAAAGGTGAAGCTCCAGCCGCTGAGGGCCCGGGCCAACTGGGTGATGTCGGTCTGGTTGTAGCCGTTGTCCGCGCCCAGGCTGTAGAGCTCCATGGCCTCGCGGGCGTAGTTCTCATTGGGGATGTTCGTGCCGGAGGCGTTGTTGAGCACGGAATCCAGCCAGATGCACATGGCCGGGTCCTTGCTCACCGCCGCGAGCAGGTCGTCGAAGCGGGCCAGCCCCTGGGCGCGGAAGAGCTGGTACTGCTTGAGCATCAAGGCGGCGTTGTCCACCTTGTGCCAGCCGGTGGCGAAGAGGTTGTGCCAGAACAGCGCCATGCGCTCCTGGAACGGGTAGGGGTTGTGCTGCATGCGCCAGGCGCAAAGGGCCTGGGCGGTGTTCAGGCTGTTGCGCCAGGCATCCGTGCCCTCCACCAGAAAGGCGTGGGGTGCCGCCACGGCGGGCACGTCGACGCTGCCGGCATCGCTGGCATTGGCGGTGACCAGGGGTTCGGTGACCACGTCCGCCGTGGCCAGGGCTGCCGTGAAGGCGGTGGCGTCATAGGCGGCGCCAGTGCCATCGATCCAGGCGTCGATGGCGGCGGCAGGGGCCAGGGTCTGAAGCCCCGCGGCGGCCTCGGGCGTCAGGCCGAAACCCGCGCGGCGGGCGAAGTGCTGGACATCCGCAAGGGTCCAGCTGGAGATGGCGGTGAGAACGGCCATGGCGGGCTCCTAGTTGTCGAGCGCCCCGGCGCTGATCCAGGCCGAGAGGGTGGTCACGGTGGGTTGGCAGAGGTTGGGCGCCCCCTGGGGCATGCGGGTGCCGTAGCCGGACCCGCCCGGCTGATCCTGGGTGACTTTTTCCAAGATCCAGGAGTGGGCGGGGTCGCCGGGCTTCACCAGGAACCAGCCGCCTCCAGGGGGGGCACTGGCGGGCACGACGTTGACCAGCCGGGCATGCACCTCGCTGGGTGTGCCGGAGTAGCTCACATGGCCCGTGGGAGCGGCACCACCGTGGCACGAGGTGGCTGCCGAGCCGCAGCTGCTCTGCAGGGCGGGCAGGAGGTCGGCGGCGAAGGTGGGGTTGGCCTTGGCGATCGGAATGGGACAGGTGGTGGGGGCCGGTGGTGGCGTGGCCGTTCCGCCGCCCCCACAGCCGCAGAGCACGGAGAGCAAGGCCAGTGGGACGGTCAGGCGCATGGGGCTCCAGGAGGGGAAACGACCAGCATGGGTGACCCCGCATTCTAGTCAAGGTCATGACAGCTAATACCTTTGGCGTAGTCCCTGGGACACAAACAGGCACCACTGGGTTTACGCTCCGTTGCGTTATTCTTCGGGGTGGAGGTTGCCGTGCCCCTGGATGTCCCGACCCCGCTCTTCGTGGGAGAGCGCCTGCGAGACCTGATCCTGTGCTATGCGGGGCCCTGGGCCTTCCTGCCGTACATGCGGAACCGGGAGGATTCGGAGTTGCTGTGGCACGCCCGGCAGGGGGTGATCCTGGCCTTCGCGGAGTGCGTGATGACCCTGGCCATGGTGATCATCGGGCTCTTCCCCATCTTCGGATCGGTGTCCGTGCGCTTCTTCCTGCCCCTCTGGCTGCTGTGGTGCCTCGGCATGTCCGTGACGAGCATCCTGCAGGCCACCAAGGGCAAGAAGCACCGCATTCCGGTGATCCACCAGTTCGTGGAATATTTGTAGCTTTCAGCGGCGGCCGTTCAAGATGAGCATCGCGTCCCCGTAGCTGAAGAACCGGTACCCCTCCCGCACGGCCTCGGCGTAGGCCGCCTGTGCGACCTCCAGGCCCAGCAGGGCCGAGACCAGCACGAACAGGGTGCTCTCGGGCAGGTGGAAGTTGGTGAGCAGGTGGTCGGCGGTGCGCAGCCGGTAGCCGGGCGTGATGAAGAGGCGCGTGGCGCCTTCGCGGGCCAGGCGATGCCCGTCCCAGGCGCCCTCGAGGGTGCGCAGGGAGGTGGTGCCCACGCAGACGATGGCACGCGATCGATCCTTCAGGACGGGCTCGAGGAGGCCCGCGGTGTCCTCGGGGATCTCGAAGCGCTCTTCATGCATGGCGTGGTCTTCCAGCCGCTCGGCGGTCATGGGCCGGAAGGTGCCCAGCCCCACGTGGAGCCGCACGGGATGCCAGCCGCAGCCCCGGGCTGCCAGGGCCACGATGAGCTCCGGCGTGAAGTGCAGGCCCGCCGTGGGGGCCGCCACGGCCTCGCCCTCCCGCGCCGCGAACACCGTCTGGTAGCGGGTCTCGTCCTCGCCGCCGGCCAGGTGGTCGATGTAGGGGGGCAGGGGCAGCCGGCCGATGCGGTCGATCGCGTCCCAGTCCAGGTCGTGCTCGGCGTGGACCCGTACGGCGCGCAGGCCCTCGGGCAGGGTGTCGAGAATGTCGAGCCTGGCAAGGGGCGCGTCCGAGACGGGATCCACCACGGTGGCGGAGGCCCCGGGTTTCAGGCGCGCGCCGGGTTTCACCATGGCCTCGAAAGTGCCCTGTCCAAGGCTCCTCAGGAGCAGGGCCTCGCCGGCCCCGCCGCCGCTGCGCCGCAGGAAGAGGCGAGCGTGGCGGACCCGCACGTCGTTGGGCACGCAGAGGCTTCCCGGGGGCAGCAGCTCCGGCAGGTCCCGGATGGCGCGGTGGGACCAGATCCCCGTTCGTGCATCCACCACCAGCAGACGGGCGCCATCGCGTTCGGTCGCCGGGTGCTGGGCGATGAGCTCTTGCGGCAGGTCGAAGTGGAAGTCGGAACGCTTCATCGGGACGACGTCACGCCTCGGCGAACTGCAGCTTGTGGAGGCGGGCGTATTCGCCATCCAGGGCCAGCAGCTCGTCGTGGCTGCCCACCTCCACGATGCGGCCCTGCTTCATGGCGCAGATGCGGGTGGCGCGCTGGATGGTGCTGAGGCGGTGGGCGATCACCAGGGTCGTGCGGTTCTGCATGAGGGTCTCGAGGGCCGCCTGCACGGCGCGCTCGCTCTCGGTGTCCAGGGCGCTGGTGGCCTCGTCCAGGATGAGGATGGGCGGGTCCTGCAGCAGGGCGCGGGCGATGGCGAGGCGCTGACGCTGGCCGCCGCTGAGGCTGGAGCCCGTCTCCGCCAGCGGGGTGTCATAGCCCTTGGGCAGGCCCTGGATGAAGTCGTGGGCATGGGCCTTCCGCGCCGCCTCGATGACGGACTCGCGGCTGGCCTGCATGCCGTAGGCGATGTTGTCGTGCACCGTGTCCATGAAGAGCAGCGTCTCCTGGGTGACGATGCCGATGGTCTTGCGGAGCTCCCGCGGATCGAAGTCCCGGAGGTCGATGCCGTCCAGGGTGATCCGGCCGCCCGTGGGATCGAAGAAGCGGGGCACCAGGTTCACCAGGGTCGTCTTGCCGCCGCCGCTGCCCCCCACCAGGGCCACGGTCTCGCCGGCCTTCACCTCGAGGTCCACGCCGCGGAGCACCGGGTGCTTGCCGTCATAGGTGAATTCCACCCCCTCGAAGCGCAGCAGGCTCGGGCGGGCCGGCACGGGCTCGGGGTTCGGATGGATGGGCAGTTCCGGCTGGCGGTCGAGCATGGCGTAGACGCGGTCGAGGCTGGCGGAGGCCACCTGGATCTCGTTGTTGAGCTTGGTCAGGCGGCGCAGGGGATCGTAGAGGGCGTAGATGGCCAGGATGTAGGTGAGGAAGTTCTCCGAGGTCAGGGTCCCGTTCTTGAAGCGGCCCGAGGCGTAGGCCGCGAGGCTCGCCAGCAGGAGCCCTCCCACCAGCTCCATGATCGGGGTGGAGAGCGCCGAGGCCCGGGCGCTCTTCATGCCCAGGCGGTAGAGCTCCTGGTTCTGGAACTGGAAGCGCTGGACCTCGTAGGCCTCGCGGGAGAAGGCCTGCACCACGCGGATGTTGCTGAACACTTCCTTGAGGCGCTGGAGCAGGTGGCTGGAGGCCTCCTGGTTCCGGTGGTTCACCTTGCGGATGCGCTGGCTCAGCTTCTTCACCGGGAGGACGACGAGGGGGCCGGCCAGGAAGAGCGTGAGGCTCAGCTTCCAGTCCATGTAGAGGACCGTGGCCAGCATGGTGAGGGCCACGCAGATCTCGCGGACCATCTCAGCCAGCTGGTTGCTGGCGATGCCCTGGACCGCGCCCACGTCGTTGATGCTGCGGGTGAGCAGCTCGCCCACGGGGTGCTTCTGGAAGAAGGCCGGCTCCTGGAGCAGGAAGTGGGCGAAGAGCCGCTCCCGCAGGGCCTGGGTGGCCCGGATGCCGCTGCGCACCATCAGGAGGGTGCCGGTGTAGGTGAACAGGCCCTTCAGCGCGAAGAGCGAGACCAGCACCAGGGGCACCAGGAGGCCGCCGCTGCGCAGGACGGAGGCCTCGGGCAGGTGCGCCAGCACCCAGGCCCGCAGGTGCTCGAGCTGCCCGAAGAGGCCCGGCTGGCTGGCCTGGAGCGCATGCACCTTGCCGTCGTCGAAGACGAACTTGATGGAGGCGATGAGGGCGCCCTGGCACAGCCCCGCCAGGAGCAGGAAGAGCGAGCCCCCTGCGATGAGGGGGGCGTGGGGACGGAGGTGGTCCTTGAAGAAGCGCAGCAGTCGCGACATGGTCAGGCACCAGCTTAGCCGGTCCGCCCGGATCCGCCGTCACCGCGGATTACTCGACGGTCACCGTGACGTTGCTCTTGCTGTCGTCCAGGCTGAACAGCTCGGTGCCCTTGGGGGCGTTGAGGGCCTGGTCCATGATCCGCTCCATGTCCACGCCCTTGGTCTTGGCCTGGCGCAGCTGCTCGTCGGACAGGTAGCCGCCCACGGCCCGGGCCAGTCCCAGTGC
Source organism: Geothrix sp. (assembly GCF_030219325.1). Classification (NCBI taxonomy): domain Bacteria; kingdom Pseudomonadati; phylum Acidobacteriota; class Holophagae; order Holophagales; family Holophagaceae; genus Geothrix; species Geothrix sp. The sequence continues at coordinate 77,483 of NZ_CP126625.1, forward strand.
CAGCCGCACCGTGAGGACCTCGGCCTTGCCCCGCTCCTTCACCCGGATCACGAGGAAGCGCCCCTGAGCCGGTCCTGCGGCCTGGGGCTGGATGCCCATGCCCTGCAGGGCCAGGCGGCAGGCCTCGGAGGATGCATCCACCCGGAGACCGGCCTGGAGCACGGGCGCGGCCCGGGCGTCCCGGCGCTTGGCCAGCTGGAGGGCGGCGGCAATGCGGACCTCCTCCCGTTCATCCGACAGGGACTGGGCCAATCCCGCGACGGCCGTGGGGCTGTCCCACTGGCGGATGCCCCAGCAGCGCACCCGGTTGAGTCGGGCCTCCTTGCCGAGCATGCGCTGATCGGGGTGCTTCATCAGAAATTCGGTGTAGGCCTCGGCGGCGTCGTCCCAGCGCTGGTCCTGTTCCAGGCTGGCGGCCAGCCAGTAGCGGGCGTCCGCAGCGCGGGAGGAGGTGGGGAATTCGCGGAGCAGGGTCCGGTAGGCCTGGGAGGCCTCGTACCAGCGCTGGGCGTAGCGGAGGTCGCGGCCCTGCCGGAACAGGCTTTCCACGGGCTGCTCGCCGAGGAGGACCGCGGGCTCCGGAGCCGCGGGTGACGCCAGCGCGGGGATCACCATCAGGAGGCCGAGCTTCATGCACCCTCTCCACGCAGGCGCCGTTCCATCTGCTCCGACTGGGTTTCGAGGTTGTGGGCCGCGGCCCACTGCCGCAGCTCCCTGGCCCGCTCCACGGTCAGGCAGTTCTCCTCGAAGGCGACCTCAGACAGCCAGGAGTGCAGGCTGGCCCGGATGATCTCGGCCTCCTTGAGCGGCGCGCCCTGGGCGGCGAGCTGGTGGCTGGCCTCGAGAAGGGCCATGGCCATCTCTCGTTCCTGCCGGCGATCCTCTTCGCCCTTCTTGCAGAGGGCGGGGTTCTGTTCGAAATCCTGGAGCAGGGCGGTGCTCTGCTGGAAGAACGCGATCCAGGCGCGATCCTGGGTCCGCTTCTGAGCCAGTAGCTCGAGGCGGGCCGTGTCCTGGGCCTGGGCCTTGAGGCTCTGGGTCCGCTGGAGGATGGTGAAGGTGGGAATCAGGGCCACGAGCAGGATGGCGGCCGCGGCCAGGGACCAGCGGGTGGTCCAGCGGGTCCGGGGAGCGGGGGCCAGGCCCTCGGCCAGGGCGGGGCCGTGGCTCCCGAGGGCCAGGTGCAGCTCCAGCAGGGTGGCCAGCTCGGCCTGCGCGGTGGGGTCCTCGGGCCAGAGCTCGGGCTGCTCGAGCAGGTCGAACAGCCGGGCCTCATCGAGCCCGGGCTGGGGGCTCTGGGGATCGAGGCGCTGGGGGTCGAAGGAGGTCATGGCTGGGGTCCGAGGGTCTTGCGGAGTTTCTGGAGGCTCTGGAAGAGGGTGGCTTTCACGGTGCCTTCGGCGCAGCCCAGGTCCTGGGCGATCCGTTTCACCGGATGTTCGTGGACGTAGTAGGCCAGGACCATGGCCCGCTGGCGGGGGGTCAGCCCCTCCAGGGCCCCTTTGAGGGCCTGGATCCGCCGGCTTTGGTCCACGGACTCCCAGGGAGATGGTTGGTGGGGGTCCGGTGCGTCAAAGGTCTCGGGAGGGGGTACCTCCCGCCCTCTTCTACGCAGATGGTCGGTCGCCGCATTAGCCGCCAGCGTAAAAAGCCAGGCGGCCACCGGCCGGCCCTCCTCGAAACGTTGACAATGCTGGAGACACTTGAGGAAAACCTCCTGAGCCAGCTCCTGGACGACCCCGGCCTCCCCCTGGAGGCGGCGGTGGAGGAAGGCGAAGAGGGGTCGTTCGAAGCGGGCCATCAGGTGGGCCAGAGCCTCCTCCCTGCCAGCCTTCAGCTGGGCCATCCAGTATTCGGGGGACGGCTCGTCCGGCGATGGGAAACCGCCATCTGCAGTGAGGGCGACGGCCGGGCTCATGCCTTGCGGTCCCCGCCGGGCAGCTTGAAGGAGAAGCCGGGCAGGCCGAGTTTCTCCATCACCAGCTTGAGCTGTTCCGTGGTCAGGGTGCAACGCAGCCCCACCCGCCGCTTCTCCTGCATGAGCTCCGGGGCCGAGCCCGGCGTGGACTGGATGGCGTTGGCGGCGGCCACCAGGCGCTGGAGCCAGGGCGTGACCTGGTTGATGCCCTCCGGGGTTCCCGCCAGGGCCAGTTCGAATTTGGCGGGCTGGTCCTTCTCCTCCGAGGGCGTGACGCTCCAGAACAGGGCATTCACGCCCTTCGGCAGATCCTTGATGATGCTGCCGTCCAGGGAGTTCCGCAGGCTGCCCAGGAGCGCTTCCGGCTGGAGGAAGCCCTGGAAGGGAGCCTTGGGGCTGATCCATTCGGCCGCCAGCGCCACGTCGGGCTGGGAGCCAAGGCTCGCCACGGAGGCCAGCCGGTTCAGGGCCTCCAGGGAGCCGATCCAGATCTGGCCCTTTTCGTCGCTGGCGGCGCGGATGTGGGCCTTGACCCCCCCGGTCTCGATGTCGAGGATCACGTGGAGGGGCCAGTCGCGGCCCTGGATGCGGAGCATGCCCTCCTGGGGGAAGGACTCGGCCAGGGCCCCGATCAGGGCGGTGGGATCCTTGAACTGGTTGAGCTGGATGAGGACGTACTCGAGGCCCTTCTGCACGGTGTCCTCACCCTTTCCGGGCATGCCGACGACATGGAAGGTCAGGCGGCCGGTCTCGGTGCGGGGATTGATGTGGGCCTTCTGGATGAAGAGGTCGAGGGCCCGCTCCACCATGGGATCCCGGGAGATGAGGGACTGGACTTCCTTGTGGGTGAGCACCCAGCCGGCCTCGCCCGAGAAGGCGGCCAGGCTGTCCCCCGGCGCGACCTGGACCCAGGCGGGAACGCGGGCCTTGGACCGGCAGGATGAGGTGAAGGGGAGGCAGGCCAGGGCCACCGCGGCGGGGATCAGAATGGCGGCGGGGCGTCGCATGGTGGCTCCTGAAAGGGCTACGCGAGGGTGCGGTCCGCGTTTACGCTGAAGGCCACGCCCCGCATCAGCCCAGGCTGCGCAGGGCCGCGGGGAGGTGGGGGCTGCGCAGCAGCTGATGCTGCTCCGCCTCGGACAGCAGGCCCCAGATCCGCATGGAGGCTTCCCGCGGGGTCTTCGGGTTGAGCAGCAGTTCGGACATGATCGCCGCATGGGCCATGAGTACCGGGTGGCCGGCGATCTGCTCGAGCACGGCCCGGGGCGTCAGCTTGTTCCGGGCCAGCCGCAGGAGGATGCCCGGGTCCAGCTGGCGGTCCGCCACCATCCGGCGCAGGGTCTCCTCGTCCTGGAGCACCTCCTGTGGGAGGTGGCGCATGAGCTCCCCGCCAGATGTGCGCAGCGCGGTGATGCGGTTGGGTACATCCATGTCCTGGTAGAGGGCCCGGAGGTGTTCCAGGGCGCGGCGCTTGAGCTCCAGGTGCAGGACCCGCGGATCGCGGAGGATCTCGATGGCCGGCTTCATCCCCTGGAGCCGCGTGAACAGGTGCAGGGCGGAGGCTTCGGACAGGTGGGGGTGGTGGACCAGGGCCTCGGCCACCATGGGGTCCTCGGACCAGCTGGCGTGCGAGGCGATGATCTCCACGCGTTCGTGGTCCAGGGCGGCGATGGAGGAGGCCAGCAGTCGGGGGCTGAGGGCGGGGTTCTCCAGGGCCAGGCGGAAGACCTGGGGATCCGGATCCTTCAGGATCTGGCTGATCTGCTCTTCCTGGGTGGCCTGGGTGGCGAGGAAGACCCGCTCCTCCATGGTCGCCCAGCGGCCCTCCTCGCCTCGCTCGGGCAGGGCCGAGGCCAGTCCGGAGCGTTCGCGCTGCAGGCGGTCGTAGAAGTACTTCACGACCCGGAGGAGCTGGGGCGACTGCCGCTTGGCCCAGAAGGTGATGAACTGGTACTCGCTCTCGTCCAGCTGGGTGAAGAGGCTGACGATGCGCCGCAGGGAGGCGCGATCGGGGCCGCCGTGGGCCAGGGCCGCCACCAGGTGCCGGGACAACCCGACCCGCTTGGAGAGGTCGGAGGGGCAGCCGGGGGAACCCTGCAGGCTGTCCCGCACCGGTTCCCGGAAGTACCACCGGGCCTCTGCGTAGACCTCCTCGAAGAAGGAGGCCACGCCGCACTGAGCCAGGGCCTGGCAGACCAGCTCCTCCGTCACCAGGGGATTCTGCAGGGCCGTCTGCCGCAGGTCCTGGTCGGGGTCCACCAGGAAGGAGAGGAGTTCTTCCGGCTGGGCGGTCTGACGGGCCCTGGCGAGTCTCCCGACCCGGTCCAGGTTCTCGGTCGGAGGCTGGGGCGGCGCCGCCTCCGGGAGGGCGGTGAGGGCCTCCCAGTCGGGATGTTCCGCCGGCAGGGGCGGCAGCTCCTGGGTGGTGCCGGTGGCGGTGACGGTCTTCGCCAGCTGCTTCGCCAGGAGCTTGGCCACGGGCTTCAGGCCGGCGTTCAGCTGCGAATAGAGGGCCTTCACGGATTCCGAGCGCTCTTCCTTCTCCGCGGCAGGGGCCTTGTCCATCTCCCGCATCTGATCGAAGAGCGAAACCACCATCTCGAGGTCGCGGCGGATGGATTCGGGCGTGGCCTCGTTTTCCGCGAGACCCAGCAGGATGGGCCAGTGCGCCAGCCAATGGGGCGTCCTGGCCATGAGGGCGAGCAGGCGGGGGGAGGCGAGGGAGCGGGCCAGCCCCTCGAGCATGTGGATCTGGCCCTCGGAGGGCAGCTGGGGCCGCACCATCGCCAGGTGGCGGAAATGGAGGCGCTCGGGTTCCGTGAGGGTTTCCAGGAACGCGGATTCCCCTAATGTCACGGTCCCTCCCGGATCAGGCGCAGGTGGCCTGGAGGAAGGCCAGAAGGCTGGGGTCCTGCTGGAACAGCAGGGCATCCACCAGAGCGCCCTTGAGCCCATGGTGGGCATGCACGGCTTCCAGGTGGCGCGGCGTGGTCAGGCTGCCGCCCATGACCAGGGGCAGGCCGGTCGCTGCGGCGAGGTCCTGGGCCGTCTGGAAATCGGGGTCCGTTTCCGTGTCCTCGGGGATGTCCACGAAGAGCAGGCGCCGGAAGCCGTAGGCCTTGGCGCGCTGGGCGAGCTCCAGGGCGGTCAGGGTGGTGGTGTCCACCCAGCCGGACCGGTGCACCTTCCCGCCGCGGGCATCGATGGCGGCGGTGAGGTAGGACTGGAACCGGGCCATCAGCTGCTCGGAGACCATGGGGGACTTGTGGAGGATGGTTCCGACCACCAGCCAGGTCGCCCCCAGGTCGATGAAGAACTGGGCCTGGTCGGAGCTGCGGACCCCGCCGGCGACCTGCACGCAGACCTTCCGTTCGCGCGCGTGGCAGCGCTGGAGGATCTGGCCGATCAGCTCGCGGTTGTTCCCCCGTCCCATGGCGGCGTCCACATCCACCAGGGCCAGCCGGGTCGCCCCTTCGTCGATGAGCCGCTCTGCGACCTCCAAGGGGGTCTGCGGGCAGACGCCCCCGAGCCCCGCGGTCGAGACCACAGCGCCGTGCTGGAGGTTCAAGGTGGGGTAGATCTTCAAGCACGCACTCCGGGCGAGACGCAGAAGGGAGTGTAACGCAAGGGTCACGCCTGTGTAGGGTTTCCGAGCCGGGTCAGCAGTTGGCGGGCCGCGTCGCCCTCGGCACCCTTGCGGGTGGGACCCTCCGCCTCTGCCGACACGGTGCCCACCGAGACCCGCATGGTGAACCGGGGGGCGTGCCCGGGACCCGCCAGACCGATCTGGTCATACACCGGGGCCGGCAGGCCGAGTCGGGCCGCGGTCTCCTGGAGGTGGGTCTTGGGGTCGGTCCGGGTCCAGCTTTCGGGCTGGGCCTGGCGGATGCTCTCCATGAACCGGGCCTCCACCAGGGTCCTCACCGGCAAGGTCCCGTCCTCGCCGCCAGCCAGCGCGTCCAGGTAGACCGCCGCGAGCAGGGCCTCGAGGGCATCGGCCAGGGGCTTGGGACCCATGGGCGGGGCCTTGCGGGGATGGGCCGCCCTCAGGGCGGCGTCCAAACCGAGGTCCAGGGCCCAGGCATGCAGGGCGTCCGTGCGCACCAGCACGCCCCGCAGCTTGCTCATGGCGCCCTCCTGCCAGTCGGGGCGCTCGCGGTGGAGCAGGAAGGCGACGGTGAAGTTCAGGAGGGCGTCGCCCAGGAATTCCAGGCGCTGGTTGTCGCGGCGGGACCCGGCTGACGAGTGGGTGAGGGCCTCGCCCAGCAGGTCCGCGTCCCGGAACCGGTAGCCCAGCCGGGCCTGCAGCTCGCCCAGGTCGTTCCTGCCACGCGTCATGATCAGTCCGCCAGATCGGCCGGCAGCTTCCGGCTGAACCGGGCCTGGTTGAGCACGGACTTGAAGCGCAGGTTCCGGGCCGCCATCTGCCCCAGGATGCCCTGGCGTCGGGCCTCGCGGAGCTCCTGGACGAACTCGCTGGTGCGGCCCTGATCGTAGAGCACCACGGCCAGCCAGGCGTGGGCGTTGACATTGGTGGGGTCGGCCTTGATGGCCTGCCGGAAGCCCTGGATGGCCTTCTCGGGTTGGCTGTCTGCCATCTGGATGGCTTCGCTCAGGGAGACATTGCCGAGGTTCATCCGCTCGTGGACCTGCAGCTTGTCCAGCTTTTCGGGCTGGTAGAGCTCGGGCTGGTCGATGGCCCTGGCCTCCCTGGGCTTCGTCTCGGCGGTCTTGGGTGGCGTGGGTCTGGCTGGTTCGGGGCGGATCTCGGCCGGGGTATCCGGCCGAGTCGAGGGCAGCGGAGCGGCGGGTTTCCGGGTGCCCTGGGGCTCGGATATGCCTGGGGACGGGATGGCCGCTTGTGTGGGGGATATCACCCCCGCGGCGGTCTTCACTTCGCCGGGAGCGGGGGCGGATTCCACTTTGGGATCCGTGGTGGTGGCCGCGGGCAGGGAGGCACGGTCCTTCAGGGTCCACCAGGTGGCTCCCGTCACCGCGAGCAGGCCCAGGGCGGCGATTCCGATCCACAGCCCCTTGCCGCTGCCAGCGGGCCGGGGGGCCGGGCGTGGTTCCGCGGTGACCACCGGGGGGGCGGCGGGGACCTGCAGGGTGGTGTTCGCGGGTACGGCCCTGGCAGCGGCCGTGGGGGCGGAGACCTGCATCAGGGTGGTGGCCTCGTCGACCTGACCCATCCAGGAGGGGTCCTTCGCGGCCCGCAGGGCCTTGGCTAGGTCCTCCGCGGTCTGGTACCGCTCCTCGGGATTCTTGCAGAGCGCGCGGTCCAGCACGGTCCTGATGGCGGGGCTGATGCCCTGCAGCTTCTCGGTCTCGATGGGGTCGGGCGGCTCATTCACGATCTTGTAGAGCACCGTCGGCGTGGTATCGCCGGCGAAGGGCTTCCGACCGCTGAGGCTCTCGTAGAGCATCACGCCCACGGCGAACAGGTCGCTGCGGGGATCGGGTTTGCCGAAGCGGATGTACTCGGGCGCCATGTAGCTGACCGTGCCCATGACCATGCCCGTGGCCGTCATGTCCGAATTGCTGATCTTGGCCACGCCGAAATCCATCACCTTGGCGTGGAGCCGCCGCCCGTCCCGCTGGACGCGGACGTTGGTGGGCTTGATGTCGCGGTGGACGATCTGCTGCCGGTGGGCGAAACCCAGCCCGTCGCAGACCTGGGCCAGGATCTCCAGCGACTCGGAGCGGGTCAGTGAATGATCCTGCAGGAGCTCCTCCAGGTCATGCCCCTTCACGTACTCCATGGCAATGTAGAGGACGCCCTGGTCCTCGCCGAATTCGTAGATGGTCACAAGGTTCGGGTGGTTCAGGACGCCGGCGGCCCGGGCTTCGCGGGCGAACCGCTCCTTGGCCTCTCCGCCCTGGGCCGCGGCGGGAAGGATGGTCTTGATGGCCACCTCCCGACCGATGGAGGGATCCACGCCCAGATAGACCTCGCCCATGGCGCCGTTTCCGAGGACGCGCTTGATCTCGAATTTCCCGAGCTTCTCGAACATGGGGGAACCCTTCCGGGCGCGTGGGTGGACGGAAGAACAGCATAGGTCCAGACGGTGCCAGGGCCAAGGGCTAGGAGCCTGTCCAAGTATTCGAGCGCCCCGCGATGACCCCAGGTGGGATGCACCGCCAGGAAGGGCCCGCAGGGCGATGTGGGTGCATCGTTCCAGGGCCCTGACGCCGCGGGGCGCTCGCCTGGGGTCATCCCGGAGGGCGTGTGGCGGCGTGCGTCGCGATGCGGCGTCAGGCTAGGATCGCGTAGTGCCCGCTACGCTCACCTCGCCTTCCTGGCCTCGCTCGCGCGGCGCCACACGCGCGGGGCATTCCAATGACTTGGGCAGGCTCCTGGGGATATTTCGGCATCAATGTGGCGCTTTCGGGGCTGGCGTCTCGGCCTGGAACATGCAAACTAGAATTCACCCCCGGAGCCTTAGTGCCCGAAGTTCGCATCCGCCATTTCCTGCCGGCCCTCATGGGATCCCTCCACCAGCAGAGGGCCGAGGGTGAGCTTGTGCTGGAACAGAACGACGGGACGCGCCGCCTCTACTGGGCCGACGGCGACCTGAAGTACCTGCGCAGCGACGCGGTCGGCGAGCAGTTCGGCAACTTCCTCATCCGCCGGGGCGTGCTGGACATGGCGTCGCTCAAGGAACTGCTCTCCGACGGCGAGGGATCGCGCGTGGGGGACCGCGTCGTGCAGTGGGGCCTGATGACCGTGGAGGAGCGCGACGAGCGCCTGCACGAGCTGCTGGGTTCGGTGCTGCTGCATGCCATGGAGCACCAGATCCTGAAGATGACCTGGATTCCCGGAGGCCTCGACGAGAACCTCAGCGGGGATCTGCAGTTCCGCCTGGATCACCGGTGGCTGGTCTGGGACACCTTCCAGAGCGCCAAGATCGACCGGGAGCTGGTGGAGATGTTCCGCAGTGAACCCGACTGGCGCTGGCGGGCCCTGCCGAACCTGCTCGAGGCCCTCAGCAGCCTTCCCCTGACGCCCACGCTCGCCTATGCGCTCTCCCTGCTGGGCACGGAGCCCCTGGGCTGCGACACCATCGCCTCCCTGACGGGGCTTCCCCAGGAGCAGGCCGCCAAGCTGGTCGCGACGCTCTGGGCCCTGGGCGGGCTGGACCTGGTGCGCGGCGAGCTGCCCCTCCTGCCGAAGGAGGAACCACCCCCGCCGCCGCCCGTCCCGGAGCCCGTGATCGAGCTCGAGCCCGACCCCGAGCCGATCCTGGTGATCCAGGATGACCTGGTGCCGCCACCCGCCCACTTCCTGTCGGACCCTCTGGAACTGGATCTGCCGGAGCCGACGCCGGTGATGCTGCCGCCCATTCCGGTGGAGGAGGCGGAACCCTCGCCCAGCGAGCGGGCCCGGCGTCTGCTCGTCAAGGCCAAGTCCTACATGATGCAGGACCGCACCAGCGAGGCCATCCGATCCCTCGAGCAGGCCATCAAGCTGGACGGGGATTCCCCGGCCGCCTTCGAGTCCTGGATGCTCCTCGGGCGGCTCAGGCTGAGCAACCCGGCCTGGTCCACCCGCGCCATCGAGGCTCTGCAGGTGGCCTCCCGCCTGAACCCCCGTGCCGCTGAGCCCTGGGCCCTCATGGGTGAGCTCTACCACCGCAAGGGCTTCCGGGCGAACGCCCAGGGCTGTTTCCGTCGGGCCCTGGAGCTGGACCCCTCGGTGGCCGTTCCCGCCGGGTGGTCCGCGGAGGACCCGGCCCTGCCCACCAAGGAGGCCCAGGCGAGCCTCATGGGCAAGCTGAGGGGGATGTTCGGCCGGGAGAAGGGCTGACCCGACCCGCACGCGGGCATTGAAGGGCCGACCCGAGGCATTCATAAACGTCCGAATTTGCGGGTTAATTCCGAATGGGCTTGAGTGGCCATGTCGGCCCCGTCCCGGCTGTAGAAATCTCCTCGTGGGATCTGGCCCAGGCTTTGCTAACACGGAAGAGAATGCCTGTGGCACCCTGATGGGCAGCGAGGAAAGGAGGTTTTTTCTGAGTGAAGGAGAAGCTCCGCTTGATCGCTTGAACCAGCTCGCAGCCCTGTTGCAGGCGGGACAGTACGAGGCGGTCGAAGGCCAGGCCCTCGCCCTGGTGAGTGAATACCCCCTTGCAGGTGGAGCCTGGCTGGTGCTTGGCGTTTCTCTGGAATCCCAGGGCAAGCCCTCGCTGGCGGCGCTGAATCGGGCCGCCCGCCTGGAACCGGACAATGCGGTGGCCCTCTGCAACCTCGGAGCGGCCGAGCAGCGGCAGGGGCAGACCGCGAAGGCCCTTGAGAGGTACAGGCGGGCCCTAAAATTTGATCCGAATCTAGCAATAGCCCATTACAACATGGGCCTTGGCCTGCGGATTGTTGGATCCAAAGAGGAGGCCATGGAGGCCTTTCGCTGTGCCATTGCGGTTCAGCCGGATTATTTTGATGCCTATTTCCAGCTGGGGTTGCTGGAACAGGAACTGGGTCACCTCCAGGCGGCGGTCGATACGTACCAGAAGGCCATAGCGTTCAGGGCCGATTCCCACATGATCTTCTACAACCTGGGGCTGGGGTTGCGGTCCCTGGGCCGCCCCGAAGCGGCGATCGAACAGTACGAAAAGGCCCTCAGGCTCAGGCCCGACCTTCCGGATGTCCTGAACAACATGGCCATGGCCTACAGGGACATGGGCCAGGTCGAAGCGGCGATTGGCTGCTGTCGGCGAGCGCTCGAGATCGATCCGATCCACTATCATGCCAATTTGCATCTCAATCTGATCTACATGGATCAAAAACGATTGGTTGAATCGGAACAATTGTGTCGCAAGGTTTTGGAAGCAAAGCCAGACTTCGCTGAAATGCGTCAGAACCTGGCCCGGGCCCTGGCTTATATGTCGGACTTCGGGGATGTGGTTTCCGAAAGCGACCGGGCCTTCCTGGACAAGCCGGACCAGGTCGTCATCTGGGAACAGCGCCTGTACTGCTATTCCTACCACCCCGACCTGAGCGCCGAGACCATCTTCCAGGAGTTCGTGCGCTGGGGGGACCGGTTCCCGGACCCGACGACGGACTTCAGCGCCCATGACCGCAATCCGAACCGCCGTCTCCGCATCGGATACGTATCCCCCGATTTCCGGGCCCACAGTTCCCGCTTCTATTTCTGGCCCCTGTTCTGCCACCACGACAAAGCGGCCTTCGAGTTGTTCGCCTACTCCAACGTCGAGAAGGAGGTGGCCTGGACCCGGCTCTTCCGGGGCCAGTTCGAGCACTGGCGGGACATCCGCGGTGTGGACGATGAGGCCGTCGTAAACCTGGTCCGGGAGGACGGCATCGACATCCTTGTGGATCTCTGCGGGCACATGCAGGACGAGCGGCTGGGGGTGTTCGCCCGGAAGCCGGCGCCCATCCAGGCGACCTGGCTGGGGTCTGCCTGGACCACCGGGCTGAAGACCATCGACTACGCCCTGTTCGATCCCTTCGTCGCCCCCGAGGGCACCCTGACCCGCGAGGCCATCCACCGGCTTCCCCATTCCTTCATGGTGTTCCAGCCCCCGCTGGAAACGGCTGACATTGTCCCGCCGCCCTGTCTGAAGAACGGCCACATCACCTTCGGGTACACCGGGCGCTCGGAGCGCCTGAACCACCGGACCTTCCGGGTGTGGGGGGAGATCCTGAAGCGGCTTCCCGATGCGAGGTTGATCCTCGACTACGCCTCCTTCGCCGACCCGATGACCCAGGGCCGTTTCCGCGACCTCCTGGTGAAGCACGGGGTGGACACAGATCGCGTGACCATGCGCAGGAGCCCCAAGGTGTTCCCCGGCCTGAACGACATCGACATCCTGCTGGACAGCTTCCCGCACGGCGGGGGCACCATGCTGATGGACGCGCTGTGGATGGGCGTGCCCTTCGTGACCCTCGCCAGCCGTCCGCCCGTGGGGCGGCTGGGGCTGGGCATGCTGATGAACCTGGGGCTGCCCGAGTGGGTGGCTGCCACCGAAGCGGAGTACATCGACAAGGCCTGCCATTTCGCGGGCGAGGCCCTGACCCTGAAGGATCTCCGGCTTGGCATGAGGGAGAGGATGAGGAACTCCCCCCTGATGGACGGACCGGGTTTTGCGCGGGCCTTCGAGGCCGCCTACCGGACCATGTTCGAGCGCTGGACGAAGGAGGTCCCCCCTGGACAGCGGACACACCCTGATTGAGGAACTGAACGGGCTGATTGCGCTGTTCAACGAGGGCCGCTTCGAAGAGGTCGAGGCCCCGGCACGCGCCCTGCTCGGGCAGTTTCCGCTCTCGGGGAGCACCTGGCTGATCCTCGGGGCTTCACAACTCGCCCAGGGCAAGCAGGCCCTGGGCGCCCTGAAGCGGGCGGTGAACCTCTTGCCAGAGGATGCAGAAGCCCACTGCAACCTGGGTGTGGCCCTGGAGCAGGGTGGCCGCCTGGCGGAGGCTGAGGCTTCCTACCGGAAGGCCCTGTCGCTGAATGCCCAGTCCGCCAATGCCCACTGCTTTCTCGGCCACACCTTGAGAAGCCAGGGCCGACTCGAGGAAGCCGTGGCCTGCTACCAGGCGGCCCTGGCGATCGATCCTGTCCACTACAAGGCGAACCATGGCCTGAAATCCGCCCTGACCCGGGTGGGCCGGTTGGCGGAAACCGAGGCCCTGTGCCGCAGGACCCTGCTGGCGAAGCCCGACTTCGATGAGATGCGACAGGCCCTTTGCAACACCCTTGCCTACATGTCGACGTATGAAGAGGTGGTGAAGGAGAGCGACCGGGTCCTCGAGAGGCAGCCCGATCAACCGGGGATCTGGGAGCAGCGTCTCTACTGTTTCTCCTACCACCCCGACCTCAGCGCCGAGGAGATCTTCCGGGAATTCAGCCGATGGGGAGCTCGCCACCCCGTCCCGCAGGTCGACTTCAGCGCCCACGATCGCAATCCGAACCGCCGCCTCCGCATCGGCTATGTCTCCCCGGATTTCCGGAAGCACACGTCGCGGTTCTTCTTCTGGCCCCTGTTCCTGAACCACGACCGGGAGGCCTTCGAGCTGTTCGCCTATTCGAATGTCCAGGGCGAAGTGGCCTGGACGAGGCTCTTCAGGGAACAGTTCGAGCACTGGCGGGATATTGGGGGAGTGGACGACGGGACCGTCGCCTCGATGGTCAAGGAGGATCGGATCGACATCCTCGTGGACCTCTGCGGTCACATGGCGGGCGAGCGGCTCGGCGTGTTCGCCCTGAAGCCGGCTCCGATCCAGGCGACCTGGCTGGGGTCCGCGTGGACGACCGGACTGAAGGCCATCGACTACGCGTTGTTCGACCCTTTCGTTGCTCCGGAAGGCACCCTGACCAGCGAGACCATTCACCGGCTTCCCCATTCCTTCATGGTGTTCCAGCCACCGGTGGAGACGGCCGACCTCGTCCCTCCACCCTGCTTCAAGAACGGGTTCATCACCTTCGGGTACTCCGGCCGCACCGAGCGGCTCAACCACCGGACCTTCCGCGTCTGGGGCGAGATCCTGAGGCGCCTTCCGGATGCAAGGCTGATCCTGGACTTCGGTCCCTTCGCCGATCCCGCAACCCAGGCCCATTACCGGGCGTTTCTCGCCAGTCACGGAGTGGATATCCAGCGGGTGGTCATGCGGAAGAGCCCCAGGATCTTCGAGGGCCTGAACGACATCGACATCCTCCTGGACAGCTTTCCCCACAGCGGGGGAACCATGCTGATGGACGCGCTTTGGATGGGAGTGCCCTTCGTGACCCTCGCCAGCCGCCCGCCCGTGGGGCGGCTGGGGCTGGGCATGCTGATGAACCTGGGGCTGCCCGAGTGGGTGGCCGCCACCGAAGCGGAGTACATCGACAAGGCCTGCCATTTCGCGGGCGAGGCCTTGACCCTGAAGGAGCTCAGGCTTGGCATGAGGGAGAGGATGAGAAATTCCCCCCTGATGGACGGGCCGGGTTTCGCCCGGGCCTTCGAGGCCGCCTACCGGAGCATGTTCGAGCGCTGGTCGAAGGGGGCTTCCCGTGGATAGCCAGAGCGCGCCAACCGGGCGGTTGAACGATCTGCGGGCCCTGTTCAATGGCCAGGCATTCGAGGAGGCCGAGCTGCAGGCCAGGAGCCTGATGGCCGACTTCCCGCTCTCCGGCGAGGCGTGGCTGATCCTGGGGGCGGCCCTGCAATCCCAGGGGAAGGCCGCCCTTCCCGCCCTGAAGCGGGCCGTAAGCCTGATGCCAGGGCATGCCGAGGCCCACTTCCGCCTCGGGATCGCCCAGGAGCAGATGGGCCGGCTCGAAGCAGCGGAGGACAGCTACCGCCAGGCCCTGATCCTCAACACCCGGTTTGCCGATGTTCACTGCTTTCTTGGTGAGACCCTGAGGAAGCTGGGATCTCCCGAGGAGGCCATCGAGAGCTTTTCCAGGGCGCTCGCCATCAATCCCGTTCATGAAAAAGCGAACCACTGCCTGAGGTTTCTGTATTCGAGACTGGGCCGGCTCGTGGAGGCGGAGGCGCTCTGCCGGAGGACCCTCGCGCTCAAGCCTGACTTCGACGAGCTGCGGCAGTGCCTTTCCACCGCGCTGGCCCACCTCTCCAATTACGAGGACGTCGCGAGGGAGAGCGACCGGGCCATGGAGCGGTGGCCCGACCACAAGGTGATGTGGGAACAGCGCCTCTACTGCTTCTCCTATCATCCCGACCTGAGCGGGGAGGACATCTTCAAGGAGTTCGTGCGCTGGGGGGACCGCTTCCCGGACGCCAGCCCGGACTTCAGCGACCATGATCGGAACCCGGAGCGCCGCCTCCGCATCGGGTATGTCTCTCCCGACTTCCGTTCCCACAGCTCCCGATTCTATTTCTGGCCCCTGTTCAGCAACCATGATCGGGCCTCCTTCGAGTTGTTCGCGTACTCCAACGTCGAGCATGAAGCCCGCTGGACCCGCTGCTTCCGGGAGCAGTTCGAGCACTGGCGGGACATCCGGGGCGTCGATGATGAGGAGGTCGCCAGGCTGGTCCGGGAGGATCGGATCGACATCCTCGTGGACCTTTGCGGCCACATGGAGGACGAGCGGCTCGGCGTGTTCACCCTCAAGCCGGCCCCCGTCCAGGCGACCTGGCTGGGATCCGCCTGGACCACCGGACTGAAGGCGATCGACTACGCGATGTTCGACCCCTTCGTCGCCCCCGAAGGGACGCTGGCCCGGGAGACCATCTACCGCCTTCCCCATTCGTTCCTGGTGTTCCAGCCGGACCCGAAGACGGCGGACCTGGCGCACGCCCCCTGCACCAAGAACGGCCACGTCACGTTCGGCTATTCGGGACGGACGGAACGCCTGAACCACCGGATCTTCAAGGCCTGGGGAGACATCCTGAAGCGCCTCCCGGATGCCAAGCTGATCCTCGACTACCCCCCCTTTGCCGACCCCGCCACCCAGGCCTACTACCGCGACTTCCTCTCCCGGCAGGGTGTGGACACGGATCGCGTGATCATGCGGAGGAGCCCCGATATATTCGAAGGGCTGAACGACATCGACATTCTCTTGGATAGTTTTCCTCATGGCGGGGGAACCATGCTGATGGACGCGCTTTGGATGGGAGTGCCGTTTGTAACCCTGGCCAGCCGCCCGCCCGTGGGCCGGCTGGGGACGGGCATGCTGATGAACCTGGGGCTGCCCGAGTGGGTGGCCACCAGCGAGGCGGAATACGTCGAGAAGGCCTGTCGTTTCGCGGGAGATCCGCAGGGGCTGGATGAGCTCAGGCTCGGGATGCGGAAGCGCATGCAGGCCTCCCCGCTGATGGACGGACCCAGCTTCGCCCGGGGCGTCGAGGACGCCTACCGGTACATGTTCGATACCTGGCTTCAAAAACACCCCTTGTCCAACCCCTCGAACGCCATGCGGGGCGATTGCCCAGGCGGAGGTACCGCATGAAAGTCGTCATCCTCGCCGGTGGTCTGGGCACACGACTCAGCGAAGAAACCCACTTGAAGCCCAAGCCCATGATCGAGATCGGAGGCCGTCCCATCCTCTGGCACATCATGAAGATGTATTCGCGGTACGGCCTGAACGAGTTCGTCGTCTGCCTCGGGTTCAAGGGGTACATGATCAAGGAGTACTTCTCCAACTACTTCCTGCACATGAGTGACGTCACCTTCGACATCCAGAACAACCGCATGGAGGTCCACGAAGAGCACGCCGAACCCTGGCGGGTCACCCTCGTGGACACGGGTGCGGACACGCTGACCGGTGGGCGCCTGAAGCGGATCGCCTCCTACGTCGAACGGGAGAAGGACTTCTGCCTGACCTACGGGGATGGCGTGTCGGACATCAACATCCGGGACCTGGTGGATTTCCACCGCTCCCACGGCAGGAAGGCCACCGTCACCGCCGTCCAGCCCCCCGGCCGGTACGGCTCATTGGTATTGGAAGACCGGGCGGTTCAAGGGTTCATCGAGAAACCCCTCGGCGATGGAGGATGGATCAACGGCGGCTTCTTTGTCCTCTCCCCGGAATGCCTGGATTTCATCGAGGACGACGCCACCGCCTGGGAGGGGACTCCCCTCACCCAGCTGGCCGCCGAAGGCGAGCTCATGGCCTTCAAGCACCACGGGTTCTGGCAGCCCATGGACACCCTCCGGGACAAGACCCAACTGGAAACCCTTTGGCAGCAGGGAGTGGCCCCGTGGAAAACCTGGGACTGACTGGCGCCTTCTGGCGGGACCGCCGGGTCTTCCTGACCGGCCACACGGGCTTCAAGGGAGGCTGGCTGACTCTCTGGCTCGAGGCGCTCGGCGCCAAGGTCCACGGGTTCGCGCTGCCTCCCCCAACCCGGCCGAACCTGTTCGACGCCGCCGGAATCGAGGCGCATGTCAGCGGCAGCACCCTCGGCGACCTGGCCGACCGGGCCCTGCTGGCCAACGCCCTGCAGCAGGCCCAGCCCGAGGTGGTCTTCCACCTGGCGGCCCAGCCGCTCGTGCGCCACTCCTATGCCTTTCCGGTGGAGACCTTCGCGACCAATGTGCTGGGGACGGTCCACCTCCTCGAGGCCGTGCGCGGGTGCCCTTCGGTGCGGGCGGTGGTCAATGTCACCACCGACAAGTGCTACGAGAACCAGGAATGGCCATGGGGGTACCGGGAGAACGATCCCCTGGGAGGGGCCGATCCCTATGCCAGCAGCAAGGCCTGCTCCGAACTCGTCACCGCGGCCTATCGCCGCTCCTTCCTCGGGACCGCCGGCGTGGGCGTCGCCACGGCTCGGGCCGGCAACGTCATCGGGGGCGGCGACTGGGCGGCGGATCGCCTGCTTCCCGATGCCTTCCGGGCCCTGGACGGGGGGAAACCCCTGATCATCCGCGCCCCCGGGGCGATCCGCCCCTGGCAGCATGTACTGGAGTCCCTGTCCGGCTATCTGGCGCTGGCGGAGCGGCTGCACGAGGATGGGCAGGCCTTTGCGGGCGCCTGGAACTTCGGCCCATCTGAGCAGGGGGCCAGGTCGGTGGCGGACCTGCTGGGACGGCTGGCGGAGCTGGAGCCGACCTTCCGGTGGGAGCACGACGCTTCGCCCCAGCCCCATGAGACGTCGGTCCTCATGCTCGACAGCACGCGCACTCGGCTGAAGCTGGGCTGGCAGCCCCGCTGGCAGGTCGAGACCGCCCTGGCCCGGTCGTTGGCCTGGCATCAGGCCTGGCGGCAGGGGCGCGACATGGCCGAGTTCACCCTGGAGCAGATCCGGGACTACTCACAGTCGGTAGGGGAGAGGACCTCTCCGTCATGAGTGGCGCCCGCTTCGAGTTCCAGGAGGGGGACCTGCCGGGCCTCAAGCTCGTCCGGCGCAAGCCCATCGAGGACGCCCGCGGTTCCCTCGTCCGCATGTTCTGCGCCGATGCCTTCCGCACCAGCGGCTTCGCCCCCGCCATCAGCCAGATCAACCACACGCTCACGAAGCGGAGCGGCACCGTGCGGGGGTTCCATTTCCAGCGGCCGCCCCATGCCGAGGTCAAGCTGGTCAGCTGCCTCAGGGGGAGCATCTTCGACGTGGCCGTGGATCTCCGGGAGGGTTCGCCCACCTTTCTCCGCTGGCAGGGCGTCGTGTTGTCCGAAGCCAACCAGACCGGCCTCCTGATTCCCGAAGGGTTCGCCCACGGCTTCCAGGCCCTGGAAGCGGACTGCGAGCTGCTGTACCTGCACTCTGCGCCCCACCATCCCGAAGCCGAGGGCGGCCTGCATCCCCTGGATCCAGCCCTGGCCATCGCCTGGCCCCTGGAGATCGCGGACCTCTCGGACCGGGACCGCTCCCATCCGATGCTGCTTCCCGCCTTCAAGGGGCTCTCGCTATGAAATGCCGTCATTGCCATGCCGAGCTGGAGCTCCCCTTCATGGACCTGGGTTCGGCCCCGCACTCCAACGCCTATCTGACCGAACAGGCCCTGCATGCCCCCGAGCCCTGGTTCCCCTTGAAGGTGCTGGTCTGCCGCGCCTGCTGGCTCGTCCAGACCGAGGACGTGGTCGCGGCCGATGCCCTGTTCAACGAGGATTACGCCTACTTCAGCTCCTACTCCGAAACCTGGCTCAGGCATGCGGAAGCCTACGTGGCGAAGATGGTGGATCGCCTGGGCCTCGACCGGCATTCGCTGGTGGTGGAGCTCGCGGCGAATGATGGCTACCTGCTGCAGTACGTGCAGGCCCGGGGGATCCCCTGCCTGGGCATCGAGCCCACGGCGGGCACCGCCCGGGTGGCCCGGCAGAAGGGCCTCGAGATCATCGAAGCCTTTTTCGGAGCAGGCCTCGGTTCGGAGCTCGCCGCCTCGGGCCGGCAGGCGGATCTGGTCACGGCGAACAACGTGCTGGCCCACGTTCCCGACATCAACGACTTCCTGTCGGGCATCGCCAGGCTGCTGAAACCCGGCGGCACGGCGACCTTCGAGTTCCCCCACCTCCTCAGCCTGGTGACGCAGGCCCAGTTCGACACCATCTACCACGAGCATTTCTCCTACCTGTCCATGACGGCGCTGGACGGCATCCTGGGAATGAACCAGCTGAGGGCCTTTGATCTCGAAAGCCTGAGCACCCATGGCGGCAGCCTCCGCGTGTTCGCGCAGAGGGCGGATGCCCCCCCGCGGGAACCGAGTCCGGCCCTGCTCGGTTGCCTCGAGGCCGAGGCCGCAGCGGGCATCCGGTCGGATGCCTTCTACGCCGCCTTCCAGTCCCGAGCGGATGACATCAAGAACCACTTCCTGGAATTCCTGCTGCAGGCGAAGCGGGACCACAAGACGGTGGTGGGCTATGGCGCCGCGGCCAAGGGCAACACGCTCCTGAACCATGCCGGCGTCGGGCCCGACCTCATCTCCCATGTCATCGACCGCAATCCGGCGAAGCAGGGCAAGTACCTTCCGGGCAGCCGCATTCCCATCTGCGAGGAGGCCCTGCTCAAGCAGCTCCGGCCCGACTTTGTCATCATCCTCCCCTGGAACCTGCGCGAGGAGGTCGTGCAGCAGCTGGCCTACATCCGCGAGTGGGGAGGGCGCTTCGTCACGGCGGTGCCCGCCCTCCGGGTCAGCTAGGAGGGCGCATGAAGGTCCTCCTCACCGGCGCAAGCGGATTCCTGGGACGCCATGTCCTGGAAGCCCTGCGTTGCCGGGGCATCGAGACCGTTCTCGTCGGCCGGCATCGTCCCGCCGACTGTCCCTTGGAGGAGTACATCGAGACCGACCTGCTGGCCGAGCCTGATGGCGGAACCCTGTTCAGGGCGTCCGGGGCGACCCACCTGCTGCACCTGGCCTGGTATGTCAAGCATGGCCAATACTGGACCTCGGAGCTCAACCCGCGCTGGGCCGAGGCGACGGTCCGGCTGGTGGATGGCTGCTGCCGGGCGGGCTGCCAGGGCATGGTGCTGGCAGGCACCTGCGCCGAGTACGACTGGTCGGGCGGCATCTGCCTCGAGGACAGCACGCCGCTCCGGCCAGCCACCCCGTACGGCGCCTCCAAGGACGCCGCCCGAAGGCAGGCGATGGCCCTGGGCGTCCAGCATCAGGTCCCCTGCGCCTGGGGCCGGGTGTTCCTTCCCTACGGTTCTGGAGAGGACCCCCGGCGCCTGGTCCCCTCCCTGATCGAGGTCTGCAGGGGGCGCCGCGCTCCCTTCGCGGTGGACGCCGCCGCCCATCGCGACTTCCTCCACGCTTCCGATGTGGCGGAGGGCTTCGTGACGCTGCTGAATCGGCAGGCCAGCGGGGAGTTCAACATCAGTTCGGGGCAGCCAGTGGAGATCGGAACGCTCGTGCGGGAACTGGCCAGGATCATGGGTGCCGATCTGCAGGCCGTGCTCGATCTGTCGGTTAGGCGCCCTGGGGAACCGCCCCTGTTGGCGGGCGATAACCGGAAACTCCGTGCCCTGGGTTGGCACCCGCAGCTCTCTCTCACCCAGGGGTTGGAGCGGACGATCCGTGAGGCGCTGGCATGACCGCGCATCCCTGCCCCATCTGTGCCGGAGACCGGACCACGGTCTTCCTCCGGCGCGATGGCGTGCCTGTGCACCAGAACCTGGTGATGGCCACTCCGGAGGCCGCGCGTTCACTGGCCCGGGGTGACCTGACTTTTGCGGTGTGCCCGGACTGCGGCTTCGTGTTCAACCAGGCCTTCGACCTCGCCCGGCTGGCCTATGGCGAAGACTACGATAACACCCAGTCCTGCTCCGCGACCTTCAACACCTACCTGGATGGGCTGGTGGAGGACCTCGTCGACCGCCACGGGGTGCGGAACTGCGCCATCGTGGAAGTGGGCTGCGGCAAGGGTGGGTTCCTCCGCAAGCTGGTGGAATTCGCAGACGCCAACAACACGGGGACTGGTTTCGATCCAAGCTACGTGGGGGAGGCCACGAGCTCGGATGGGCGGCTGACCTTCCGCCAGTGCTACTACGATGACGCCTGCACGGAGATCCCCGCCGACGTGGTGGTCTGCCGTCACGTCATCGAGCATGTGCCGGACCCGATGAGCCTGCTGCGGTCGGTCCGGGCGGCGCTGTCCCGGTCGCCGAGGGCGCGGGTGTTCTTCGAGACGCCCTGCGTGGACTGGATCCTGCGCAACCAGGTGGTCTGGGATTTCTTCTACGAGCACTGCTCCCTGTTCACGGCCAGTTCCCTCGGAGTGGCCTTCGAGCGAGCCGGCTTTGCGGTGGACCGGGTCAAGCACATCTTCGGGGGGCAGTACCTCTGGCTGGAGGCGCGAGTGGCCGGGGCCACCCGGCCGACCCTCGAACCCGGCGAGACCGTGCAGCTTGCCCAGGCCTATGGGGCCAGGGAGGGCCAGCTGCGGCAGCGCTGGCAGGCGAGGCTGCTCGAGCTGGGAGCCCTGGGCCCCGTGGCGTTGTGGGGCGCGGGCGCCAAGGGAGCCACCCTCGCGAACCTCGCGGATCCGGACGGCACGCACATCGACTGCGTGGTGGACCTGAATCCGAACAAGCAGGGCGGCTTCATTCCGGGCACGGGACACCCCATCGTGGCACCGGCCGACCTCCCCGGTCGCGGCGTGAAGCGGGCCATCCTCATGAACCCGAACTACCGCCAGGAGAACCTGCGTCTCCTGGCGGAACATGGAATCAACCTTGATCTGCTGGACTGGAGCGAGCCATGAGACTGTCCCTGGACACCGACGCCAAGACACTCACCCTGGATGAAGGTGGAATCGGCAAGGTCGTGGACCTGTACTCCAAGGAGGCCTTCGAGGCCCTGTCCCGCCAGTGGGTGCGGCTGGGCTGGAACCAGAAATACCAGTACACCTTCAGCTGGATGGGCCGCCCGGTCATCCAGCTGCCGGAGGACATGATCCGCATGCAGGAGGTCATCTTCCAGGTGCAGCCGGACGTGATCATCGAGACCGGCGTGGCGCATGGCGGCTCCCTGATCTTCTATAGCAGTCTCTGCCGGGCCATGGGGAAGGGACGGGTCATCGGCATCGACATCGAGATCCGGCCCCACAACCGCAGGGCCATCGAGGCGCACCCGCTGAATGACCGCATCGAGCTGGTCGAAGGCAGCTCGACGGACCCCGGCATCGTGGCGCAGGTGAAATCGCTCGTGAAGCCCGGCGAGGCCGTGCTGGTCATCCTCGATTCGAATCACACCTACGCGCACGTGCACGACGAGCTGGAAGCCTACGCGGACCTGGTGACGGCGGGCTCCTACATCGTCGCCACCGACGGCATCATGCTCGACCTGGCGGACGTGCCGCGCGGCGTGCCTGCTTGGGCCACGGACAATCCCACCTTCGCGGCCCGGGATTTCGCGGCGGAACATCCTGAGTTCGTGATCGAACAACCCACCTGGCCCTTCAACGAGAGCGGGCTGGACCAGAACATCACGCACTGGCCCGGAGCTTGGCTGAGGCGCCGCTAGGGGCCCGATTGACAGGTCGTCACCGCTGTTGTCCAGATTGTATTGATGGGCAGAATCCGGCATTAATGCGCGTAAACCCATCTATCAAGAAAAAATAAATTCCAGTTTTGCCGCCGGCTGTCCGAAGAGACTTCGGTTGGGGGATCCCCCCGGCACAACCCGGCAGCACGGATGCTGCCTCCTAACATCATGGAGGATGTTATGGTTACCATTCTGAGTAACGTGAATGCCCTGGCCGCAAGCCGCCAGCTCGGCGTCACCAAGATCGACCTGAACCGGACGATCACCCGTCTCACCACCGGCCGACGCGTCAACACCGCCTCGGACGACGCGGCCAGCCTCGACGCCGGCAACACGGCCATGGCCACTTCCCGTTCCGCGGCCGCCTCGGTTTACAAGAGCCAGGCCGCCTACTTCGTCGCCCTCAACACCGATGGCGCCAACCAGCAGTTGACTGAACTGGCTTACAAGCAGGCCGAACTGGAAGGCGGCGGCAACAGCGGCCTCCAGGAATACACTGACCTCGCCGCCGTCGCCGGCATGGGCAGCAACTCGTCCGCTTCACTGGCCGCCATTGCCGCCAGCCAGAAGACCAACGCCGCCGCCATGTCCAAGGCGCTGAGCGATGCCCAGCTCTCCGGCATCTCCGCGGAAACGCAGCTCGGCATCGCCGACTCCTATCTGGGTGCCGACATGGGCGCCGAGATGGCGAACCTCACCAAGTACCAGATCATGATGCAGGCTGGCACCAGTGCCCTGAGCAATGCCAACCAGTCCGCACAGACGATCCTGGGCCTCTTCCGGTAGTAGGCATTCTCTGACTTCTGGAGGGGGCGGAATCCTTCTGTCCCCTCCAGGCGTTTGAAGTCCGGAGAGGAGGTTTGTCATGGCCAATGCAATCAGTCCGTTGGGAAGTCTCCCCGTCGTGGCGACTGGTGCCGCCTCGCCCAAGCCCGTCAGCGCACGGCCAGCCCCGGCTGCGGCCAGGGGTTCCGTGGGCAGTCCCGCGGCGGCTGCGGCCCAGATCAACCAGCACCTCCAGCAGGCCGAGCCGGAGCTCAAGCTCCAGGTGGACGCGGGCTCAGGCCGTACCGTCTACCAGGTCATCCAGCAGGGTACCGGCGAGGTGGTGCTGCAGATTCCTTCCGAGGAAGTGCTGGGGATGTCCCGGCGCCTGCGGGAAATGGAGGGCCAGGGTCAGCCATCCGGTGCCCTGGTGGACAAGGAGGGCTAGGCTTTCCTGCTCTTGTGCCAATCGAAGTGCGTGTAAGTGAATGCATCCAGCAGTCTCACCGTCGGGGCCCTTCTCCTGGAGGGCCCATCCTGTTTTATGACGAGAATCCCGCCAACCCGAATTGAGGCGCCGTCATCACACGAGAGAAAAAAGATTAAAGTTTGCACCCACCCCGTCCGAAGAGACTCGGGTCGGGGGATTCCCCCACACAACCTGGCGGCACGGATGCTGCCTTAAAACATCACGGAGGATGTCATGGTCACCATTCTGAGCAACGTCAATGCTCTCGCCGCCAGCCGCCAGCTCGGCGTCACCAAGATCGACCTGAACCGGACGATCACCCGCCTCACCACCGGCCGACGCGTCAACACCGCCTCGGACGACGCGGCCAGCCTCGACGCCGGCAACACGGCCATGGCCGCCTCCCGCTCCGCGGCCGCCTCGGTTTACAAGAGCCAGGCTGGCTACTTCGTCGCCCTCAACACCGATGGCGCCAACCAGCAGCTGACCGAACTGGCCTACAAGCAGGCCGAACTGGAAGGCGGAGGCAACAGCGGCCTCCAGGAATACACCGACCTCGCCGCCGTCGCCGGCATGGGCAGCAACTCGTCCGCCTCGCTGGCCCTCATTGCCACCAGCCAGAAGACCAACGCCGCCGCCATGTCCAAGGCGTTGAGCGATGCCCAGCTCTCCGGCATCTCCGCGGAAACGCAGCTCGGCATCGCCGACTCCTATCTGGGTGCCGACATGGGCGCCGAGATGGCGAACCTCACCAAGTACCAGATCATGATGCAGGCTGGCACCAGTGCCCTGAGCAATGCCAACCAGTCCGCACAGACGATCCTGGGCCTCTTCCGGTAGTAGGCATTCTCTGACTTCTGGGGGGGGCGGATCCAATCTGCCCCCTCCAGGCATTTGAAGTCCGGAGAGGAGGTTTGTCATGGCCAATCCAATCAGCCCGCTGGGAAATCTCCCCGTCGTGGTGACTGGTGCCGCCTCGCCCAAGCCCGTCAGCGCACGGCCAGCCCCGGCTGCGGCCAGGGGTTCCGTGGGCAGTCCCGCGGCGGCTGCAGCCCAGATCAACCAGCACCTCCAGCAGGCCGAGCCGGAGCTCAAGCTCCAGGTGGACGCGGGCTCAGGCCGTACCGTCTACCAGGTCATCCAGCAGGGTACCGGCGAGGTGGTGCTGCAGATTCCTTCCGAGGAAGTGCTGGGGATGTCCCGGCGCCTGCGGGAAATGGAAGGCCAGGGCCACTCTTCCGGTGCCCTGGTGGACAGGGAGGGCTAGACTTTCCTGCTCGCATGACTATCGAGGTGTGTGATGGCGACTTCATCCTTGACTTCAATCAGCGGCATCACCACTGGCATCGACACCAAGGCCCTCGTCGATGCCATCGTGGCCCAGAAGGCCACTGGCATGAACCGGCTGCAGGCCAAGAAGGATCTCAACGACAAGAAGACGGCGGCGCTCACCGCCATGCGGACCGCCCTGACCACCCTGTCCCTCAGCATGGCCAGCCTTCAGGACAAGCTGAACAGCCGCACGGTGACGAGCACCGACACCAACAACACCAATGTGACGGCGACCGCGACAGGCATCGCCTCCGGCAATTACGACATCAGCGTCAAAACGGTCGCCACCAAGGGTCGCCTGTCGGCGGCCCTCGACCCCGTGACGGGCTACACCCTGTCGGTGGCCAACCCCGGCGATTCCACGCTCTCCCCGATCTTCACGTCTGGAACCTCGGCCACCTTCGCCGTCCAGGGCACCGATGGCGTCGTCAAGGAGATCACCCTCGATGCCTCGTCCAATTCCCTGAATGGCCTGCGGGACAAGATCAATGCCTCGGGGGCCGGCGTCACCGCCACGGTGGTGAACGTGGGCAAGGGCAGCAGTCCCTATCAGCTCGTGCTGACCGCCAAGGACACGGGTACCGGGAAGACTGGCGGCGTCGTGACCCTCGCCACCCTGTCGGGCACAGTGGCCGCCTCCCTGGGGATCGCGAGCGGAAGCTACGGCGCGCCCCTGGCGGATGGCACGCAGACCATCGTGGGCGGCGTGACCTCCGCCACGTCTGGCGCGAATGCCACGGATGCGGACTTCACCCTCAACGGCATCGAGCTCACGCGCACGACCAACGTGGTGAAGGATGCGGTCGATGGCATGACCTTCACCCTGAAGCAGGGGAACCAGGCCGGAACGACCACCCTGTCGGTGGCTCCCGACAAGGCCGGGGCCACGGCCGCAGTGCAGGACTTCATCACGAAATACAACCAGCTGATGAAGGACTACCACGACGCCTCGACCTCCACCAAGAACGCGGACGGCAGCATCAACCAGGCGCCGCTGGCGTCGGATTCGGCCACCCGCGCCATGATGGGCAACCTCAAGGCCACCCTGTTCGGCCAAACGGCCGGGCTGCCCGGCGGAGCCACCTACAAGACGCTTCCCAACATCGGGATCAGCACCCAGGCAGACGGCACCGTCTACCTGAACACCATCACCTTCCAGACGGCCATGACCAACGACTTGGCCTCCGTCCAGCGTCTGTTCACCTTTGCCGGGGATTCCACCAGCCCGGCCGTGACCGTCAGGGCGGGTGGCAGCAAGACTGTGACGGGTCCTATTGATTTTGCCATCACGAAGGATGCGGGAACGGGCGTGCTCTGGGGGACGCTGACCCGCAATGGCGTGACCAGCGACCCGATCCAGGTGACGGATGGCGTCCTGTCTGGGACGGGCGATTTTGCCGGTCTGAGCCTCGCCGTCGGTGGCGCGGGCAGTGGAACCATCACCCTGAGCCGGGGCGTGGGCCAGGCGGCGAAGGACCTCATCACCAATTTCACCACCCCCGGCAGCGCGGGCGGGATCTCGTCCATCCTGGATTCCATCCAGGCCCAGAACAAGAGCTTGGGCTCCCAGATTCAAGATGCCCAGACGCGGTTGAACCATGAAAGGGACAACCTGACCAAGAAGTTCGCCCAGATGGAATCTGTGGTGGCCCAGATGAGGGCCGGTGCCAGCTCCCTTGGTTCGGCCTGAGACTTGCCTCGACTCATGATTCGGCAGAAATCGCCGAAACACAGCTGGGGGACCCATCGTGAACGCCTATGCCAAATCCGCAGATGCCTACCTGACCCAGCGCATCATGAGTGCCAGTCCCGAACAGCAGGCGGCCCTGATCATGGAGGCCGGCCAGCGGCACCTGGGCAGGTCCATCCAGGCCTTGAACCGCAATGACATTTCGGGGGCGGCCACCAGTCTCACCCGGGTCCTGGATGCCATCACCGAGGCGACCCTCCGCCTCAACTACGAAGACGGCGGAGAGCTGGTCGAGAACCTTGAGAAACTCTACGACTGGTGGACGCGAGAGCTCGTGGCCGCCGGTCACCTCAAGGATGCGAAGCGCCTGGCGGTGGTGGCCGAGCAGATGGGTGACATCCGGCAGGCCTGGGAGCAGTTCCACGAGAAGAAGACCGGCGCCGTCCAGGGGGCCGAGCCTTCCTTCGGGAACCAGGTCATATGAGCGATGCCAGGGTCCGCGCGGCCATCGAGGAGATGGAGGCGTGGCTGGCCGACCCCGCCTGGGAGCCGGAGGCCGAGGCCCTTGCCCGCTGGGATGCGGAGTTCAGGGCGGCGATGGCGCAGGCGGAGCGGGCGGAAGGGTGGCCAGCCCTGGCCGGCCGGGCCCACGCGGCCGGGAAGCTGCTGGAAGCCCGCATCCCGGTGGCTGTCGAGGCGCTGAACCGGGTCCGGGCGGAACTGGAAACCCAGGCCCAGGGGAACCGGGCGCTGAAGGGTTACGGCGCTGGGGTCCGCTGAGACGGTTCCAGGCCCATGAGGCCTGCCGCAGGGAATTCATCCTCTGAGGTTCGCTACAGCCAGGCGTCACTGGCGGTCGTGATCGGCTTGAGCCCCGTGATTGGCCTCATGTCGCGGTGGATGGCCAGCATGCTGATCGAGCAGGCCCTGGGGGAAGGGGATCCGACAGCCGACTGTGGGGGGGCGTGCCACCAGAGTCGATAGTCCATCTCGAAAAGCCGCTGGATCAAATCAGCGGATTTCTCCGCATGGTCGTTCTTGATGTACATGATCGGCCGACAGCGCTTGATGGTCTCGGCGGCTCCTTCCAGGACGGCGGCTTCGTCCCCCCCCACGTCGAGCCTGATGAAATCCACCCGGTCCAGCTGGAAATCGTCCAGTCTGCCCAGGGGGACCACCTCGCCCTCCTCGGCGTCATCCCCGGTTCTCCCGTCCAGATCGCCGGATTGGGAGTCACCCAAGGCGCGGAGCTGGCATTCGCCAGTGCAGGGACCCAGAGCCATGGCATAGGTGACGGCGTTGGGAATGCTGTTGAGCACGAGGTTCGCACAGAGGTTTTTGTACAGAACCGGCTGAGGCTCGAACGCGACCACGACCCCGCCGGAACCCGCGAGCTGGGCCAGGGGCACCGTGCGGGTACCGACACTTGCCCCCACATCGAGGACGATGCTCCCGATGCCGACGAATTGGCTGAACAGCTGAAATTCCTCCTGGCTCAATTCCCCCGTTCCGGCCATGGAAGGCGCCCCGGGTTGGCCCCCCACCGGAACGAGCATCCGGCCGTATCGGGTCTCCCGAAGGTCGACGGAGGGCGGGAATGGCCGGATGGGGGAGGTTTTCGCAGGGGGTTCGGATGGGCTCCCCGGCAGGCCGAAACGCTGCTGGACGAGCGACAATCTCCGCCCCATCTCGGCACTTCCAAAGCCCAAAGCCCGGATCTTCTCCAGGCGCGGCAGAGCCGTGGTTCCGGTGTAGTAGGACGAATAGGACCCGAGGCGTTCGATTTCCTCCAGAATGGCCGCCAGCATCCAATTGTCGACGGAGGGCCCGGTGGCGAGGAGGTCAAACCGTCCTCCTGGAGCCAGGAAGGGTTCGTCCAGTTCCAGGCGATTGCGATGGACGATGCGGTCGAGCAGCTGCTGGAGTGCCTGCACGGCACAGGCCCTGTACCCGAAATCCCGGGCGACGCGCGCGAGGCTGGCGAGCCGCATGTTGGAGGGGTCGCGCTCGCACAGGGCGCGCAACGCGCGAAAGCTCTTTTCCAGCGACGACACGCGCTCGGTCAAAGGAAGAGACGGATCTTGGCACACAGCATACTGAGCGAGGGCCGCCTCCACCTCGACGCTATTTCCAGCTGCCGCCGTCGCTTTCCAAGATTCAAGCAGTTGGGCTCCATAGGGGAGGACAGCAAGGCTGGACCGCCAATCATGGGTCCTCCCGGAGGCCGTCCTTCCGACAGCTTCTTCTGAACCAGCGCCGGAGGGGGCCGGGCCTCCAAAGGCGGCTGCGGGTACGAGGAACCCCTGCCCAGCGAGGGATCGCGCACGATCCTGCTTGCAGCAGTACAGATTCAAAAGGTACCCATCCTCCATGGATTCGGCATCGATGGGGACAAGCACATTGAGCCCGGGGACCAGGCGATATGAGTCATATCCGAGCGCGGTGAAGTGATGGATCAACTCCATGTGTACTGTGTCACCAGCTCGTATTTCATACTGAATCAAGGGTGAGAGCCGATCGAAGAAATGCTTGCCACCCTCCAAAATATTGGACTCTTCACCCTCTGCATCAATCTTAATGAACTCAATGTTTAACCAATCATTTTCGTTCATGCAATCATCAAGCGTGACAAGCTTCACGACCTCAGTGGCCCCGGCATGTTGGGGATCCTGCGTAAGGGCATTGAGCTCCGAATTGGCATTCAGGCTTAAGCAGGCGGTCCCACGAGCTTTGGAGAGAGCGCTGCGCTCGAGGACGACATTTGAAACGTGGTTGACGGCCATCGATTCGGCAAGAAACCCCGCGGTGGTCGAGGCGGGTTCGAAGGCCCATACGCAACCGGTTGGACCGACGGTCTTGGCCATGGACAGGGTGTAGGTCCCGTAGTTTGCGCCAATGTCAATCACCCTCTGGCCTGGTTGCAGCAACCTGCGGAGGAATTTGATGTCGTCCTCGAACCAGTCCTGCTGCTCTGAGAGCACATAGGTCGTGATTAAATCCAGCGAATCTGGCACCACGATTTTCACGCCATCAACCATGGTGTGGATGACCTTGGGCGGCCCTTGCACGGCTTCCCCATGCAGTGCCGGCCGAGTCAGCGCCTGGAGGTAAGGCTCACCGAGTTTGGTACCGGTGCGCCTGTCGTGCTCATTCAAGAGGAAGAGCGCCACATCGGGGCTTCCGTACAGGGCGAGGAAGATTGCCATTTTCTGCAACTGATCGGAAGTTAGGGCGTCGAGATGGAAAAGATCGCGGATGAAAATGGCGTCCGCCCACATCTGCTGGTTCAAATGGTTGGTGTCGTTATTGAACACCAATGGCTTGACCGTGCGCCCGGCCCCGCCGATGAACTTGTGGAAGGTGAAGCCCCGGCTGCGGAGGAATGCATCTACGTCGCCGAAGAGGGGCTGTCCCAGGTACAGCGGAACAAATTCGACTTCGCAAACAATGAACAGGACATCCTGCAGAACCGCGGCCGCGCCCTGCAGGGCCTCCAACTCGGCTCCTTGGATGTCCATCTTGATGAAGTCCACGCAGCCGATGGCCTGCTCTTCCACAAATTCATCGAGCGGCACCGTATCGATCGAGCTGGTCTTCTTCAGCCGCATGACGTCAAGGTTATGAAACAGATCGGCATATCGCTCATCGGGGGGGAACAACGAGCCGCACATCGAGTGGACGGTTTCGTAGAAAGGGCGCGTTTCCCTGCGTTTTGCCACGGCGGTGGGATAGTAGCGGACGCCTCGAGGCGCCTTGCGGTTCAGTTCGCTGCAGAGTTCAGCATCGGGTTCAAAGGCGACCACCTTCGACTTCGCCCACTGATCGAGCAGAGCGTGAAACGGCTCGCTCTTGGAGTCGATCGGTAAAGCCCCAAGTTCCAGCATGGTGAGCTCAAGGTCCCCTCCTGCCTTCTTGAGTAGATCGGAGAGCATGGTCATTCCTTTCCCTGGGCGTTGCGGCTTTGGTCACCGTGTATAGCACAACCAAAACAAGACTGGTCCCAACCCGCGGTCCTCAAGAATCCACCATCTTCCGATAGGCGTCCTCCAACCCCTTCGTGAACCGAGCTCGATCGCACAGAGGCGAGTTTGCGACAACCATCCTGAGATGTCCGCGCAGCTCGGCGAGTTGCCCCCGGTCCTCTGAAAAGGCCGCCGCGAGCGAGACGAATTCGTCGGCGGAGGTGGTTGCCAGACCCGCAAGCCCCACGGCCGTCAAGATGGTGTATCCGACCCGGGCGGCGTGAAGGCCCCCGACCAGGGAAATGACCGGAACCCCCATCCACAGGGCCTCGCACGTGGTCGTGGTGCCGTTGTAGGGGAAGGTGTCGAGGGCGATGTCGACCTTGCCGTAGGCGGCAAGGTGCTCCCGGGGGTTTGCCAGAAGACCCGAAAACGAGATGCGCGAGGCATCGATGCCCCGCTCGGCAAATCGCCCGCGGAAGCGGTCACAGACTTGTGTGTCGGAAAACGCGCGGGCCTTGATGAACATCCGGGAATCAGGCACAGCGGCGAGGACGCCGGACCAGAGGTCAAGGGTTTCATCCGAGATCTTTGCAGACTGGTTGAACGAGCCAAATGTGATGAACCCGTTTGCCAAAGCCGGCAACGGAGCGATGTCGGGAGAGGCGGCGTTGGGTGTGTAGCAGAGGAAGGGGGCGGGAAGCCGGATGAGCTCCTCGGTTGCGAAAGCTTCGCTGCCTTCCGGGTCGGTGTGGGCATCGACCATTCGAAAATCGATGAAGGGACAACCCGTGGTGGCCGGATATCCCAGATAAGTGGCTTGGATGGGGGCCGGACGGAAGGCGAAGATGCCGATGCGACTTCCGGAGGTATGTCCTCCGAGGTCGACCAGGATGTCGATCTGGTCCGCCTCGATGCGCCCGGCGGCCTCGGCATCAGAGCAGGTCGAGAGATCCACGAAGTGCTCCGCCAATCGGACGAAGTTCTCGGTCATCCGATCAGGGGCATGTGTCAAGGAATAGCAGAACACTTCGAATGCCCCGCGGTCGTGCGTGCCAAGGATCCCCAGCAGGAAGAAGGCCACCGAATGCCCTCTGAAATCGTTCGAAACGTAGCCGATGCAGATCCGCCGCCCGGCAGTGTCCTGCAGGGGCTTCCGGGCAGCCGAGGCGATGGGGGCGCACAGCATTTGATGGACTTCGGCAAGGCCCAGGCCATCGGTGCAGGCGTAGTTCAGGTGGAGCAGCAGGTTGTTCCTGGCTGCCGAGTCATCGGGCGCGAGGTCGAAACCTCGTTGCAAGGCCTCGATCCCCTCGCTGATCAGTCCTTGATCCGCAAGGGCCACGCCAAGATTGACCCATGCCGTGTGGAAATCAGGCTGCCTGGTGACGATGCGGCGGAAGGTATCCGCCGCGGCGCAGGTATTGCCCAGATTGACCTGCGCCCCTGCGAGGTTGGTGAGGGCCGCGATGGAATCCGGACGGTATCGCAGGGCCGATGAGAACTGGTCTCGCCCCTTTTCAAACCGGGAACAGTGCATGAGGGCCGTCCCGAAATTGAAGTGGATCTGGAAATCTGACTCCCCGGCAGCCACCACCTCCGCATAGGCTTCGACCGCCTCGCTCCATCGCCCGGATTCCACCAGTGACTCCGCCTTCGCGGCTCGTCCATTGTGCTGATCCATCGGGTCCTCTTCGGCAGTTTAGCCAAACCAAGAATGGGTGGGGGAAAGGGCCATGTCCTGGTGGCGGTCGGGACTGGGGATGGATGGGACGTCCCTGCGAAGGCCGATCGATCATGGCCCTCGGGGATCGCATTCAAGAAGCAGGCCACTGCATGGCCGCGGAATTTGGGTGAAACTTGACCAGCGATGGTCACGAGGATGGGGTTGCGGGCCCCCGCGATTGCCCGGCCCGGGCCAGTTTGGCCACTCTGCGGGCTCAGATCATCAGCCGGTGGGACTGGTTTTGGGAAGGGGGTCCGAGTCCGCGTTTGGGTAGCATTTGCCGCCCAGGTGGATTCCAGATACTCCCAAACCGACCCGAGCCCAGAGGGCCGTCCTGAAGTCAGGGACGGACGGCTGGCGGCCGATAGGAACAGTGGATGTCCATGCCATGACCCTCATTCCCAATTCCCCAGGCGCCCCAGTTCAGTGCGAGCCGCCGGCCGTCCCAGAGCACATGGTGGTGTTGCTCCTGGAGGGAGGACAGCGCGTCCTGGTGAAACTCGAGGAGGCCATCGCTTCCGACGATCCGAGGCTGAAGGCCCACTTCACCAAGAAGATGCTCGCGATCCTCGACGAACTCCGCCGGCGGCTGAATCATGACCAGGGCGGGGACCTGGTGGACAACCTCGACCGCCTCTACGACTGGTGGCACCGGGAGATCCTCTTGGCCCGGAGCAATGGGGATGTCGAACGGCTGAAGCGCGTCCATGCCCAGATGGGTGACATGCGCCAAGCCTGGGAATACGTGCTGTTCCAAGGTGAGGGGATGTCCGAGAGCCCCGAGCTCTAGCCCCCCGGAACGGCCCACTCCCTGGGCCCGCCGACCCCCAGAAGAAATGTCTCCCGGCTCGGTCAAGTGCTGACTCCGGGTAGCCGATAGGAGGGGATCTGCGCGCAGAGCTCGTCGGGCTGTAAAGCGGATCGCTCACTACCCCCATCAGCACTTCCCGGAGGCCGTCATGACCGGTCCATGCGCCCGCACTGTCGCATCCTGCCTTGGCCTGTTTGCGGCTTCCCTGGTCGCCTCCCCCTCGGGCACCCGCGTCGAGGAGGCCGCCTCCAATGCCCGCCGGATGGCCGAGGTGCGGGCCCACCAGGAATTCGGTCAAGGCCTGGATGACCGGCACACCCTGAAGGCGTACCGAACGGAGGCCCTGGCTGACGGGGCTGGCTCCATCCGGTTCCAGCAGTACTATCAGGGGGTCCGCGTGCTGGGGGGGGAGCTGATCCTCCATCAGGTTCCCGGGCGGAGCCATGAGGCGGCGGCCGATGCCCTTGTCCGTGACCTTCAGATCGCCTCGGACCCGAGCCTCGAAGTGCACGAGGCCCTGGCCATCGCCCATGCTGCGGTAGCCCCCAGGAGCACCTACCGGGTCGCGCCTACGGCGGAGCTTGTGGTCTTCCCTGTCACGCGGCTGGTGCCGAGGCCCGGGATCAAGGATCCGAAGAACGCCGAGGATTTCAAGGAAGTCGTCCTCCGGCACGAGCTGGCGTATCTCATCCACGTGGAGCTTGAGCAGGGGGAGGACACCCGCCACGAGGATCTGCTCGTCCAGGCCCACTCAGGGGGCATCCTCCGGCACTGGTCCACCCTGCACACCGCGGCCCACGAAGGCGTGGGGAAGTCCGAATACAGCGGCAGCGTGAAGCTGAACACGAACACGGTCGACGGGGGGTTCGAACTGCGGGACCTGGGCCGCGCCGGCAACTACACCACCAATATGAATGGTGGCACCTCGGGTAACGGGTCGGTCTACACCGCGTCGGTGGACGCGTGGGGCGATGGCCTCAACTACAGCGCCGGCAACGGCAGCACCTCCGCCAACGGGCAGACCGCCGCCGTGGATGCCCACTATGGGATGCAGGTCACCTGGGACTTCCTGACCAAGGTGATGGGGCGGAATGGCATCGACGGGACCGGCCGCACCGTGTTCAGCCGCGTCCACTACAGCGCGAGCTATGACAACGCCTTCTGGTCGGACGCCTGTTTCTGCATGACCTTCGGGGATGGCAGCATGTTCAAGACCCTGACGGCCATGGACGTGGCCGCCCACGAGATGGGCCATGGGGTCTGCGCCACCACCGCCAACCTGGCCTATGTCGGCGAGAGCGGCGGACTCAACGAGGCCAACTCCGACATCATCGGGACCATGGTCGAGTTCTACGCACTGGGTGCGCAGGGCCAGGGAACGGTCATTCCCGACACGGGCGGGAACTGGACCATCGGCGAACTGCTGGAGACTGCGAGCTTCCCGACCCCGCTGCGCTACATGCAGAAACCGAGCCTCGATGGCCGCAGCCCCGATGCCTGGAGCTCGAACCTGGCCAGCCTGGACGTCCACTTCAGCTCCGGCCCCATGAACCGCGCTTTCTATTTCCTGAGCCAGGGCAGTTCCTCCAGCGCTTCAAGCTCCGCCTACAGCAGCTACCTGCCGGCCGGCATGAGTGGCCTCGGCAACGACCGGGCCATGCGCATCTGGTGGCGCACGCTGACCACCCGTCTCACGTCCTCCAGCAACTACCTGGCCGCCCGCAACGGCGCCATCGCCGCCGCCAAAGAGCTTTACGGGGCTGGCAGCACCGAGGAAAAGGCCGTCTGGAACGCGTTTGCGGGCATCAATGTCGGCTCGGCCTGGAAGGATACCGATGCATCGGCGCCGAGCGTGACCCCCAAGGTCAGCGGTACCTCGGGCGTCCTGACCTTCAGCGCGACGGCCACGGACAACGTGGGCGTGACCAAGGTGGAGTACTACGTCAACAACGCCCTCAAGGGCAGCGCGACGGCCGCCCCCTACAGCTTCGGCTTCGTATCGACGGCCCTGGCCAATGGCAGCTACAGCCTGGTGGCCAAGGCCTACGACGCCGCCGGCAACGTCGGCACCTCCGCCGCGGTCCCCTTCACGATCAGCAATGCCGATACGACGGCCCCGACGGTCACGGCCACCGTCACGGGGACGGGCACCTCCAGGACCTTCACGGCGACGGCCACGGACAACGTCGGGGTCAGCCGGGTGGAGTACTACGTGGATGGCGCCCTCAAAGGCAGCGCTACGGCTTCCCCCTACACGGTCTCCTTCGACGGCACGACCGTGGCCAATGGCAGCCACAGCCTGGTGGCCAAGGCCTATGACGCCGCCGGCAACGTCGGCACCTCGGCGGTCGTCGCCTTCGTGGTGGACACCGTGGCGCCGAGCGTGACCCCCAAGGTCAGCGGCACCTCGGGCACCCTGGCCTTCAGCGCGACGGCCACGGACAACGTGGGCGTGACCAAGGTGGAGTACTACGTCAACAACGCCCTCAAGGGCAGCGCGACGGCCGCCCCCTACAGCTTCGGCTTCGCGTCGACGGCCCTGGCCAATGGCAGCTACAGCCTGGTGGCCAAGGCCTACGACGCCGCCGGCAACGTCGGCACCTCAGCCACCGTCACCTTCACCATCGACAATGACAAGACGGCGCCGAGCGTGACCCCCAAGGTCAGCGGTACCTCGGGCGTCCTGACCTTCAGCGCGACGGCCACGGACAACGTGGGCGTGACCAAGGTGGAGTACTACGTCAACAACGCCCTCAAGGGCAGCGCGACGGCCGCCCCCTACAGCTTCGGCTTCGTATCGACGGCCCTGGCCAATGGCAGCTACAGCCTGGTGGCCAAGGCCTACGACGCCGCCGGCAACGTCGGCACCTCCGCCGCGGTCCCCTTCACGATCAGCAATGCCGATACGACGGCCCCGACGGTCACGGCCACCGTCACGGGGACGGGCACCTCCAGGACCTTCACGGCGACGGCCACGGATAACGTGGGCGTGACCAAGGTGGAGTACTACGTGGATGGCGCCCTCAAGGGCAGCGCCACGGCTTCCCCCTACACGGTCTCCTTCGACGGCACGACCGTGGCCAATGGCAGCCACAGCCTGGTGGCCAAGGCCTATGACGCCGCCGGCAACGTCGGCACCTCGGCGGTCGTCGCCTTCGTGGTGGACACCGTGGCCCCGAGCGTGACCCCGAAGGTCAGCGGCACCTCGGGCACCCTGGCCTTCAGCGCGACGGCCACGGACAACGTGGGCGTGACCAAGGTGGAGTACTACGTCAACGGCACCCTCAAGGGCAGCGCGACGGCCGCCCCCTACAGCTTCGGCTTCGCGTCGACGGCCCTGGCCAATGGCAGCTACAGCCTGGTGGCCAAGGCCTACGACGCCGCCGGCAACGTCGGCACCTCAGCCACCGTCACCTTCACCATCGACAATGACAAGACGGCGCCGAGCGTGACCCCCAAGGTCAGCGGTACCTCGGGCGTCCTGACCTTCAGCGCGACGGCCACGGACAACGTGGGCGTGACCAAGGTGGAGTACTACGTCAACAACGCCCTCAAGGGCAGCGCGACGGCCGCCCCCTACAGCTTCGGCTTCGTATCGACGGCCCTGGCCAATGGCAGCTACAGCCTGGTGGCCAAGGCCTACGACGCCGCCGGCAACGTCGGCACCTCCGCCGCGGTCCCCTTCACGATCAGCAATGCCGATACGACGGCCCCGACGGTCACGGCCACCGTCACGGGGACGGGCACCTCCAGGACCTTCACGGCGACGGCCACGGACAACGTCGGGGTCAGCCGGGTGGAGTACTACGTGGATGGCGCCCTCAAAGGCAGCGCCACGGCTTCCCCCTACACGGTCTCCTTCGACGGCACGACCGTGGCCAATGGCAGCCACAGCCTGGTGGCCAAGGCCTATGACGCCGCCGGCAACGTCGGCACCTCGGCTGCCGTCGCCTTCACCGTGTCGAACCCTGCGGCCACCACGTTCCAGGAGACCGAGTCGAACGACACCACGGCCACGGCCAATGTGGTCGCTTCCACGGTCACCAAGGTCACCGGGGCCATCTCCACGAGCCAGGATGTGGACACCTTCGCGATCACGCTGGTGGCGGGTCAGAGCGTCCTGCTGACCCTGACCCCGCCCCCGGGCCTGATCTACGGCATGAACGTCTTCCAGGGGGTTGCGGCCCAGGGGATCCAGGCCGGGAAGCAGCTGACCTCCTCGGGCTCGACGGTCGTCCGCATTCCGCCGCCGCCGCCATCCGCGACCGAGGTCAAGGTCTACATCCAGATCTACAGCCCCAACGGTCAGTGGAGCGCTTCGCCCTACAGCCTCACCATCCAGCGATGAGGCCCGGACCTCGCCGGGTCCAGGCCTAGGCGGTCCCGAAAAGCCTGTCCCCGGCATCGCCCAGCCCGGGGAGGATGTAGCCCTTCTCGTTGAGCTGGCGGTCCACTGCCCCGACCACGATGGTGAGGTCGGGGTGGTCGCCCTGGAGCCGCTCCAGGCCTTCGGGCGCAGCCAGGACGGATACGAGCGCGAGATTGACGGCACCGGCGGCCTTCAGCTGCCGCACGGCTTCGGAGGCGCTGCCCCCGGTGGCGAGCATGGGGTCCAGCACGAAGACAGGGCGCGCTTCCAGGAGTGGCGGGAAGTTGCGGTAGTAGGGGACGGGCACGAGGGAGTCGTGGTCGCGATAGAGGCCGAGGTGTCCGACCTTGGCGGTGGGCAGCAGCCTGAGGAAGGACGGGAGCAGCCCCAGACCGGCCCGGAGGACCGGCACCAGCACTGGATCGAGAGCCCTGAGGCGGAGCGTGCCGGTGCGCTCGAGCGGCGTCTCCACGACGACGGACTCGGTGGGAAGGGCCCGAGTGGATTCGATGGCCAGGATGAGGCCGACCTCTTCGATGAGCGCCCGGAAGAGGCTTCCGGGGGTCTTGCGGTCCCGGATGAGGGAGAGCTTGTGGTGGACGAGTGGATGATCGACGACATGGATGGTCATGGTCTTGGCCTCCCGGTGCTTCCGGCTGGATCCCGGGCGGCCCAACGCCGCGCCAGGACTGGAATGCGCGAGTAGAAGGTTAACAGGCTGGAGACCTGCCGAAGGGCACGAAGCGAGCCGGCCGGAAGCCGGACTTCGCCGGGTCGATTGGACCCTCCCATCTCTACGACCGGAGCTCGACCAGATTCCGCGAAGGTCGCTGAAAACGGCTGCTGGTGCGGGTTTCGGCGGATGTCACGCATGGAAACCCTGCGACTTTTCCCCCGCGGCCGCGTCAACCTTTGGGTGCTGGCGGTGCAGAATTCAGGTTCGGGCACTCGGGGACGAAGGGGATCTGGATGGGGAGGTAGCGACAAAAAAAATGAAGATTTTTCATTTTTCTCTGTTGACCTCATCCAGATCGCTGGTTTCATGTTGAATCAGAGGAAAAACAGACCATCATCTTCCCCATAGGGCCAGCAGCGAGGTATCTGAGATTTGGAGAGTGGGAAATGCTAAAGAAAGTCGCCATCTTCAAGGCCCTGGATGTGGAAATCAAGAAGCAGAGGGGCCCCGTGGCGGTTAAGGATGCTTACAAGGGGCACCACTCCCTGAAAGAAGAGCTCAGCCAGCCTGGAATCACCATCTTGGGTGAAGTGGCCGGGGGCGATCCGGGCCGTGGCCAGGTGCGGGAATCCTACAAGGCCTCCACCCACGCCAAGAGCTTGGCCGAAAACGGCGCCCGGGCCCTCTCGGTCGCCACGGACAAGTTCCTCTATTTCGGCGAGGACAAGCACCTCTCCGAAGTGCGCAGTCAGGTGAAGCTGCCCCTGATCCGGCGGGAGTTCATCTTCGAGGAGTACCAGGTCGAGGAGAGCAAGATCCTGGGGGCGGATGCGATCTTCCTGATGCCCGCGCTGCTGGGCCAGGAGCGCCTGCAGACCCTTCTCAAGTTCG
Organism: Geothrix sp.; assembly: GCF_030219325.1. Classification (NCBI taxonomy): domain Bacteria; kingdom Pseudomonadati; phylum Acidobacteriota; class Holophagae; order Holophagales; family Holophagaceae; genus Geothrix; species Geothrix sp. The sequence continues at coordinate 116,480 of NZ_CP126625.1, forward strand.
CCACCAGCAAGGGTCTGGACGTGGTGGTCGAAGTGACCTCCGAGGCGGAATTGCGGCGGGCGGTCGATGCCGGCGCCGACATCATCTGCGCCGTGGGCCGGAACCTGGATACCTGGGAAGCCTCCTGGGACCAGGCCGTCGCACTGGTCAAGAAGGTCCCCAAAAGCTGTCTCAAACTCGTCGAGGGCGGCGTGCACCGTCTGGAGCAGATCAAGCAGGTGGAGGCCCTGGGCGTCCACGGCCTGCTGATCGGCGATGCCCTCCTTGATGACTACTATCCCGGCAAGCGCCTGGCCCAGATCCTGGCCGGCGTGGAGCCCCCGAAAAAAGCCGCGAAGCCCAAGGGCAAGACCGGCTCTGCCGCTGACGCGGCGCTAGCCCCCACGGCCGCACCGGCGGCCAAGGAACGCGTGTCCACCCCGCGGAAAGACACGGCCCAACCAGGCACGAAAGATGCTAAGGGCAAGCCATCTTCCCGCACGACCCCTTCCAACCCCGCCCAAAAGGGCGTAAAGGAGCCACCCATGGCCGAAATGACCAACCCGGTCGCCACCACCGAACCCGTCGCCGCCAAGAAGCCGGCGAAGAAGGCCGCCCCCAAGAAGAAGGCTGCCGCCAAGAAGCCCGCCGCCAAGAAGGCCGCGCCGAAGAAGGCCGCCGCCAAGAAGCCGGCCGCCAAGAAGGTCGTGAAGAAGGCCGCGCCGAAGAAGGCCGCCGCCAAGAAGCCGGCCGCCAAGAAGGTCGTGAAGAAGGCCGCGCCGAAGAAGGCCGCCGCCAAGAAGCCGGCCGCCAAGAAGGCCGTGAAGAAGGTCGTGAAGAAGGCCGCGCCGAAGAAGGCCGCTGCCAAGAAGCCGGCCGCCAAGAAGGTCGTGAAGAAGGTCGTGAAGAAGGCCGCGCCGAAGAAGGCCGCCGCCAAGAAGCCGGCCGCCAAGAAGGTCGTGAAGAAGGCCGCGCCGAAGAAGGCCGCCAAGAAGTAGGCCCAAACGGCACACATAACCTGGCTAAGATCAGAGGGGCGCGATGGCGCGCCTCTCTGAGCCGGGTGCCCACATGCTTACCATCGACCGTGTTTCAGCCCTCGAAGTGCTCGACAGCCGTGGGAATCCCACCGTGCTGGCCAGGGTGCAACTTTCCGATGGGACCACCGGTCAGGCCATCGTCCCCTCCGGGGCTTCGACGGGAAGCCGCGAGGCGCTTGAGCGTCGCGACGGGGACAAGAAGCGTTACCTCGGCAAGGGTGTCCTCGGGGCCGTCGACGCCATCAATGTAGAACTGGCCCAGGCGCTGCAGGGGATGGATCCCTTCCAGCAGGCCGAGCTCGACGACTTGATGTGCGATCTGGATGGGACCGAGAACAAGGGCCGTCTGGGCGCCAATGCCATCCTGGGGGCCTCCATGGCCCTGGCGGATGCCGCGGCCAGGGCCTCCCGCCTGCCGCTCTACCGCTACCTGGGGGGGGCCACCGCCCGCCTGCTCCCCGTGCCCATGATGAACATCATGAACGGCGGGGCCCACGCGGATAACAACGTGGACATCCAGGAGTTCATGGTGCTGCCCGTGGGGGCGCCGGACTTCCGGGAGGCCCTCCGATGGGGTGCCGAGGTCTACCATGCCCTGAAGGGCGTCCTGAAGGCCCGGAAGCTGGCAACGGGCGTGGGGGACGAAGGCGGATTCGCCCCGAACCTGGGTTCCAACGAGGAGGCCCTCGAGTTGATCGGCGAGGCCGTCAAGAAGGCCGGGTTCAAGCTGGGCAAGGACGTCTTCCTGGGCCTGGACTGCGCCGCCAGCGAATTCCACACGGGCAAGACCTACGCCCTGGACGGGGCCCACAAGACCCCGGCCCAGCTCGTGGAGTACTACCAGGGCCTGGTGTCCCGGCACCCCATCATCTCCATCGAGGATGGGTTCGCCGAGGGCGACTGGAAGGGCTGGAAGGCCCAGACGGACGCCATGGGGGCCAAGACCCAGCTGGTGGGCGACGATCTCTTCGTGACCAACCCCGCCATCCTGGCCCGGGGCATCAAGGAGGGCGTCTCCAACGCCATCCTGATCAAGCTCAATCAGATCGGAACCGTCACCGAGACCCTGCGGGCCGTGGACATGGCCCACAAGGCGGGCTACCGGGCCATCATCAGCCACCGCAGCGGCGAGACGGAAGACACCTTCATCGCCGACCTGGCCGTGGCCACCGGGGCCGGCCAGATCAAGACCGGCGCCCCCTGCCGCACGGACCGGGTGGCCAAGTACAACCGCCTGCTCCAGATCGAATGGGAACTGGGCGCTTCGGCCCGCTACGCCGGCCGGGAGGCCTTCGGATCCCGCCTGAACTAGGAGGTCCTCTGGCATGAACGCCAACTGGCTCTTGAAGTCCTCCACCCTGTGGAGCGTGCTGGGGGCCTCGGGGTTCCTGTCCCTGATGGCCATGCTCTTCTCCCAGGGGGGGCTTCCCGAGTTGCGCCGCCGCGAGGCCGAGCTGCAGGCCGCCCGGGCCCGGCTGGTGGAGCTGAACCACCGCAACCGCGAGTTGATGGAGGAGGTCCAGCGGCTCGCGGCGAAGGACCCTGAGCTCATGGAGGCCCTGGCCCGTCGCCAGGGCTATGCGCGCAAGGGTGAGACCGTCTACACCTTCCGGAACCGGGAACGGTAGCTTGGAACTCCGTCTCGCCTCCGCCTCGGGCAATGTCTTCGGCTACCTCTGGGCTGACGAGGCTAAAGACTGTTCAGGCGAGGATTATGCAAAAATCCTCTGCCCCAGGGGTCATGGCTTCGGTTTAGATGGCCTTTTTTTGATGCAAAGGCCGGGAGCGGGGCCTTGGGTGCTGGAGCACTGGGATCCGGATGGATCCAAGTCCTTTTGTTCCAATGGAAGCAGGGCGTCGCTGGCCATTCTGGGAGCCCCCTCCGAAGCCCGGGTCGAGGTGATCTCCAGCGGCGAGTGGATCCTGCTCCGCCGCGCAGGTGAAGAGGTCGGCATCCGCATGCCGCAGGGGGACGGCTTCGGCATGCGTGCGCTTCCACTGCCGACGGAACTGCCTGCGGGCTTCGGATGGATCGGCAATCCGCAGCTCGTGCTGCGCGTGCCGTCGGTCGCGTCGGTGGACCTGAAGGCCTTCGCGCCGCCGCTTCGCCACCACGCGGCGATCCCCGGCGGCACCAACGTGAACGTGGTCGAGGTCATCGCTCCCGGCGAGGCCAGGATCCGCTCCTGGGAACGGGGCGTGGAAGGAGAGACCCTCTGCTGCGGAACCGGCAGTGCCGTCGCCGCCGCCTGGCTCGCGAGCACCGAGGGCATTTCCTCCTGGCGTCTCCACACCGCCAGCGGCGAGGTGGTGAACGTCGAGCTCGATCTGGCCGCAGAAGGATCGTGGCGGGAATTGTGGCTTTCAGGTCCGGTGCGCAGGTTGGGCACTGTGCATCCAGATCCCTCGCTCTTGCTGCGCTTGGGACGCTGATCACACCAGCGCTTCGCCGTGGAACCCGACCTGCTAGACTGGCGTGTTCCACACCCGAGGGGATGCCGAGATGCGTGGTTTGGCCAGCGCCTGGATGACGATGGGGATCGCCTGATGCGCGCCCGGGTGGTGGCCTTGGCGAACCAGAAGGGCGGCGTGGGGAAGACCACCACGGCCATCAACCTCGCGGCGTCCCTCGCGATGATGGAGAAGATGGTGCTCCTGGTGGACTTCGACCCCCAGGGCCACAGCACGACTGGGCTCGGCTTCCCGAAGCCCGACCACCGCGCGGGTTCGTACGCCCTGATGAAGGGCGCCCCGGCCGAGGCCCTGCTGCTCAGTACCGAAGTGCCCATGATGCAGGTGATTCCCGCGGGCAAGGACCTCGCCCAGCTGGAATTCGAACTCTTCGAGCTGCCTCAGCTCCAGGTGCTCAAGCAGGGGCTCGCGCCTTTGATGGACAAGTTCGACTACATCCTCATCGATCCTCCGCCCAGCCTCGGCATGATCACCTTGAACGCCCTCACCGCTGCGGACGAGGTCATCGTGCCCATGCCCTGCGAGTTCTTCGCGCTGGATGGCCTGGCGGAACTGACCGAGACCCTCCGGCGCATCCAGTCCGGTCCGAATCCGCGGCTCCAGCTCGGCGGCATCCTGCTCACCATGGCCGAGGAGCGCACCAACCTCGGCGCGGCCGTCGCCAACGAAGTGCGCCACGCCTTCCCCGGGAAGGTCTTCCAGACCATGATCCCCCGGAACATCCGGCTCGCCGAGGCGCCCAGCCACGGCAAGCCCGTGGCCTTCTACGATCTGCGCTCCAAGGGCGCCCAAGCCTACCTCAGCCTGGCGAAGGAATGGCTGGGCCTGGAGATCCTCGCGAGGAGGGAAGCCTGATGACCCTGTTGAAGCGACCGGCCCTCGGCCGTGGACTCACCTCGCTCATGAGCCAGATGGCTCCCGAGGACGGCGGCCAGCGGGAGCTGCCCCTGGGCAGCATGGTGCCCAACCGGGCCCAGCCCCGCACGCACTTCGACGAGGCTGCCCTGGTCGAACTGGCCGAGAGCCTGAAGCAGCACGGGATGGTCCAGCCCATCGTGGTGCGCAAGGTGGGCGACCAGTACGAGATCATCGCCGGCGAGCGCCGCTGGCGCGCCGCCCGGAAGGCCGGCCTCGCCATGGTCCCCGTGGTGATCAAGGAGGTTCCCGACGACCGCCTGCTGGAGATCGCCCTGGTCGAGAACATCCAGCGGCAGGAGCTGAACCCCATCGAGGAGGCCACGGCCTACTGGCAGCTGGGTGAGCACCTGAGGCTGACGCAGGAGCAGGTGGCGGACCGGGTCGGCAAGTCCCGGCCCCAGGTCGCCAACACCCTTCGATTGCTTCGGCTGCCCGCCGAACTCAAGGCCGAAGTGGCCGAAGGACGCCTGAGCACGGGGCACGCCAAGGTGCTGCTCGGCGTGCCGGACCCCCGCCTGCAGGAACAGCTGGCCCACGAGGTGGTGCAGTCGCAGCTCAGCGTGCGCGCCCTGGAGGCGCGGATCCAGCAGCTTCAGAAACAGACCAAGGCCAAGGGCCGGAAGAAGCACCCCCAGGAGCTCTTCATCAAGGCCGCCGCCGAGGAGCTGACCCAGTCCTGGGGCACCCGCATCGAGATCAAGGCCAAGGGCAAGACCGGCACCCTGGTCATGCACTACGGCAGCGAGGGCGAGCTGGACCGTCTGTTCGAGGCCCTCAAGCATGGCCCGGCGAAGCGCCGCTAGACAAGTTAGGAGTCCCCATGTCGTCCTGGTTCGTCAAGAAGCGTCAGCAGAAGACCGCCGTCGAAGAGAAGACCGTCCGGGTCCCCGAGGGTCTCTGGATCAAGTGCGAAGCCTGCAAGGAGTTGATCTACCGCAAGGAGCTGGTCAACACCCACAACGTCTGTCCCAAGTGCGGCTACCACTTCCGCATCGGCGTGGACGAGCGGCTCGAGAACCTCATGGATGATGGCTGGACCCCCCTGTTCGGCAACCTCCGCAGCGCCGACCCCCTGGGTTTCGTGGCCATGAAGAGCTACAAGGACCAGCTGAAGAAACTCGATGAGGCCGGCCAGACCGAGGATGCGGTCGTGGTGGTGGAGGGCACCCTCTCGGGGCACCCGGTGGTGAGCGCCATCATGAACTTCGACTTCCTCGCCGCCAGCATGGGCAGCGTGGTGGGCGAGAAGCTCCGTCTGGGCGCCGAGCGGGCCCTGGAGAAGCAGTGCGCCTACCTCATCGTCAGCTGCAGCGGCGGCGCCCGCATGCAGGAGGGCACCCTGTCGCTCATGCAGATGGCCAAGGTGAGCGCGGCCCTCGCCAAGCTCGACAAGGCGGGCCTGCCCTACCTCAGCATCCTGACCGATCCCACCACCGGCGGCGTGAGCGCCAGCTACGCCATGCTGGGCGACCTGAACATCGCCGAGCCCAAGGCCCTCATCGGCTTCGCCGGGCCCCGGGTCATCGAGCAGACCATCAAGCAGAGTCTGCCCGAGGGCTTCCAGCGTTCGGAATTCCTGCAGGCCCACGGCATGGTGGACAAGGTCGTCAACCGCGACCACCTCAAGGACTTCATCGCCGCCTGCCTGGCGTGGATGATGCCTACGCCCAGGGACTGATGAGCGGGGCTTTCGAACCCGTCCACATCCCGCGCCTCCAGGAGCGGGGTCATCTCGGCATCAAGTGCGGCCTCGAGAACATCCAGGCCCTGCTCAATGGACTGGGCCGACCCGACGCGGGCTTTCCCGTGGTGCTCATCGCGGGCACCAACGGCAAGGGCAGCACGGGGGCCTTCCTGGCCCACATGCTCAGGGCCGCCGGCTTCGTGGTGGGCTGGACCACCTCACCCCACCTGATGGACGTCACCGAGCGCATCTGGGTGGATGGCGAGCCCATCGGGGAAGGGGCCCTGGACCTGCTCCTGGGCGAGGCCTTCGAGGCCGAGGTCCAGGCGGGCCTTCAGGCCACCTACTTCGAGTTGATGATCACGGCCGCCCTCTCGGCGTTCCGCATGACCGGCGTGGAGGTGGCCCTGGTGGAGGTGGGCATGGGCGGCCGCTGGGACGCCACCAATGCTACGGAGCCCATCCTGACCGTGCTGACCACCGTGGGGCTGGACCATCAGCAGTACCTCGGCGACACCCGCGAGGCCATCGCTCGGGAGAAGCTCTGCACCGCCCGCGACGGCCGACCCCTCGTGCTGGGACCGGGCCTGGACCCCGAGTGGATCCGCCCGCTGCTGCCCTGCGCCCCGACCCTGCATCCGGCTCCCCGCCTGGGACCCGTGGACATCCGCTGGGACCACTCACGGGTAGAGGGGAGGCGGGTGGGGCTGGCCGGCCTGCACCAGCTGGACAACCTGGCCACGGCCTTCGAGGCGATCCGCCAGCTCCAGGCCCTGGGGTTTCCCGTCCCGGACGAGCGGCTCTGGACGGGCGTGGCCGAGACCCGGTGGCCCGGTCGGCTCTGGAAGGTTCCGGAGCTGGAGGCCGTCTGGATGGACGGCGCCCACAACCCCGATGGCGCCCGCGCCCTGGCGGATCACGCCCTGGCCTGCGGGGTGCGCCCCCACCTCTACGTGGGCTCCATGGGCGACAAGGACCTCGCCGGAGTGGCCCGCGAACTGAAGCGGATGCGACCCCTCTCCGTGACCTTCGTGCAGGGGGACGCCCCGCGTTACGCCACCCATGCCGAACTCGGGGAGGCCTGGGGCCTCGAGGCCCCTCTGCTGACGGTGCGGGAGGCCGCGGTCCACCTGCGGGCCATGGCCGAGGCGCCCCGCCTGGTGACGGGCTCGCTCTACCTCCTGGGGGACCTGCTCCGGGAGCTGGACATCCGGCCCTTCTGAGAGTGCCTAACTAAGGGTCCACCCCGCCTCCTGCCGATGAGCACCCCATGCGGCGTCTGCTCCTCAGCCTCGGATTCGCCGGTGCCCTCGGCGCCCAGGTCCCCCTCCACATCGTGGCCGTGGAGCGGAGGGGGCTCCCGCCCTTTGAAGCAGCGGACCGGATCTACCGGCTGGATGGCGGGCAGAACCAGGGCCTCCGCGTGGGTGACCGTCTGCTCGTGAAGCGGAGCGGCGAGCCCCAGGCCATCGGCCACCTCCGGGTGGTCGAGGTGCGCGGAGACCAATGCGAATCGCACTTCGAGCCGAAGGGATCCACCTACCCCATGAAGGGGGATCTCGCACTCCGCGAAGAGCTGAAGTGGTTGCCTGTGCCAGGGCCATTGAATGTCGACCCGCTGCCCAGGGCCCTCCATCCCGCCGTCTCGCACGAGGCGCCGCCAAGGGAGGGGCTGCTCTTCTTCCTGCCCCAGCAGGCAGAGCTGAGCCCGGCGGGACTGAAGAAGCTGGAGGCATGGGTCAGTGACTGGGGCGCCGAGGGGCGATGGGCCGTGCAGGTGCCTTCGGCCAAGGCTCTGCCCGCGGCCCTCCAGAAGCGGAGGGCGGAGGCCCTCCTGGCAGCCCTCCGTTCGCTGGGCGTGGCCGAGGCCAAGCTCGAGACCCTGCCGAGAACGGCCGAAGGCAGGTACGACCCGGCCTGGATCCGCCACTGGGACTAGGCGCTAACCTGAATCCATGTCCACTGGTTCAGCCCGCGCCGTCGCCCTCGCCTTGGCCGCCAACGGCGGCATCGCCCTGTCCAAGTTCGCGGTGTTCCTCCTCACGGGCAGCTCCAGCCTGCTGACCGAGGCCATCCACTCCACCGCGGATTGCGCCAACCAGGTGCTGCTCTTCATCGGCATGAAGCAGGGCGCCAGGCCCCCGAGTCCCAGGCACCCCCTGGGCCATGGCCAGGCGGCCTTCGTGGCCAGCTTCCTGGTGGCGCTGCTCCTCTTCACCGTGGGCGGCCTCTACTCCCTGGTGGAAGGCGTGCACAAGATCCGCCACCCCGAGCAGCCGCATCACCTGGGCTGGGCCATCGGGCTCCTGCTCCTGGCCATCGGACTGGAGGGCTGGTCACTGCGGGGCGCCCTGCGGGCGGCGGAGCCTGAACGCCGGGGCCGCTCCCTCCTGCGCTACTTGCAGCGCTCCAGCAGCACGGAGCTGGTGGTGGTGCTGGCCGAGGACATCGCCGCACTGCTGGGCCTCGTGTTCGCCCTGGCCGCCGTGCTGCTCACGCTGCTGACGGGCAACCCGGTGTGGGATGGCGTCGGCAGCGTGGCCATCGGCCTCCTGCTCATTGGCGTGGCGGCCTTCGTGGGGGTGGAGGTGACGAGCCTGCTGATGAACGAGGCACCGCCCCTCGCCCTGCGGGCGGCCATCCGGACCGCGGTGGACGAGGACCCCGCCGTGGAGCACGTGCTGAACCTGGTGGCCGTGATCGTGGGCAGCGAACGCCTGATGGTGGCCCTTCAGGTGAAGTTCCGGGAGCAACCCAGCGGCACGGCCCTGGTGGAGGCCATCAACGCCCTGGAGCGCCGGCTCCACGAGTGCTTTCCGCAGATCCAGCATCTCTTCGTCGAACCCGATCTGGACTGATCAGGGCAGCTCGGAGGCCCCCAGGCGGAAGGTCTGTCCGAGCGCGCCGTAGTTGGGCCCGGCCACCGAGGCCAGTCGCGAGATCGGCGTCCAGCAACTGGCGTCGGCGCAGTCATGCTCGGTGCTCCAGATGCGCTCGGCGGCATGGGTGACCAGGACATCCAGGAGGACGAGGGTGCTGGCGGGGCCCAGTTCCAGCTCGCGGTTGAGGCGGCACTCCAGGGCCACGGGGGCGTCCTTGAGGCGGGGAGGCACCACCAGGTCCGCTGCCTCGGTGGTGAGCCCGAGGCGCTCCACTTCGCTGATGTCCGGGTCCACCTCGGCGGCGCTGGCGTGGAGGGCCTCCAGCAGGGGCAGGTCCGCCAGATGCACCACGGCCTCTCCGGAGGTCCGCAGGTTGTGGTGGGTGTCCTTCAGGGAGCCGTCCTTCCGGCGGCCCAAAGTGATGGCCAGCATGGGTGGCCCGAAGATGCCCATGAAGCTGCTGAAGGGGGCGAGGTTCACCCGGCCCGATCCGTCCATGGTCGTGATCCAGGCGATGGGCCGCGGGATCACCAGGCTGGAGAGGATGCGGTAGACGTCACGCTTGGGAAGGGCGGACAGGTCGCGACTGATCATGGTCATTCCCCGATCACCTTAATAAGGATGCGCTTGTCCCGGCGGCCGTCGAACTCGCCATAGAAGATCTGCTCCCAGGTCCCGAAATCCAGGCGTCCCGCAGTAATGGCCACGACCACCTCTCTGCCCATGAGTTGGCGCTTGTGGTGGGCATCGCCGTTGTCCTCTCCAGTCCGGTTGTGCAGATAGCCGCCCTGGATTGGATCGGTCCCTGCATTGAAAGGGGCCAACTTCTCCAGCCAGCGCAGGTAGTCCTGCTTGAGGCCCGATTCCTCGTCGTTGATGAAGACGCTGGAGGTGATGTGCATGGAGTTCACCAGGCAGAGCCCCTCCTGAATGCCGCTCTCCCGGACAGCAGCAACCACCTCCTCCGTGATGTTCACGAAGCCCGAGCGGCTGGGGAGGTGGACGGTGAGGACTTTCCGGTGGCTCTTCATGGGCGAAGCATAACCAAAAACCCGGGCCGGAGCCCGGGTTCGCAGCATGGGTGGCGTGGGCTCAGTAGCCGGCGATCTTGAAGTCGTCGAAGTTGACCCGGTTGGCGCTGCCGTCGGTCTTGCGCAGCTCGAAGCGGATGGCTCCGGGGACATTCACGGTGAAGGTGGCCGTGGCCAGGGTGGTGGACGAGGTGGTCACGGACGTTCCGGCCTGGGTCCAGGTGGTGCCGCCGTTCACGGAGTACCAGAGGCCCCAGGTGGCGTTGCCATCGGTTCCGTACTTCCCATGCTTGACGGTCACGGTCTTGGCCCCAGTGGCGAAGCTGAAGCCCATGGTGACCTTGCCGCTGTTGCGCACCCGGACGCTCTGGGTGCCGACCTTGGGGTCTGCGGTGGTGTTGCCCAGCAGGGCGTCGTCCAGGGTCCAGGAGCCGGTGGCGAGGGAGACGGCGCCCGTGGCATAGGCGCTCTTGGTGCCGGTGTCGAAGGTCTCCGAGAGGCTGGAGCCGGCGCTGGCCGTGAAGCTGGCGGCAATGGTGTGGTTCGCCGTGACGGCGGTGAACGTGTAGGTCCCGATGGCACCCTGGCTCACGCCGTCCACGGTGACGGCGCCGATCACGTAGCCTGCGGACGGGGCGATGGAGAAGGTCTGGCTGCCACCGTTCGCCACGCTCACGGCTCCGGCCGGGGTGATGGTGCCACCCGTCCCCGCGCTGGCGGTGACGGTGAAGGCCGCGGCGTTCACGGTGATGGTGCGGGTGGCCGAAGCCGACTTGCCCTGGTTGCTGGTGGCGGTGAAGGTGGCGACGTAGGTGCCGGCGGTGGCATAGGTGTGGGCGACGGGGCCCAGGACCGCGGCGCTGGTGCCATCCCCGAAGGACCAGCTGTAGGTCATGGTGCTGCCGTCGGCGATGCTGGCGCTGCCCTGGAAGCTGATGGAGCCCCCCGCGGTGATGGTGGTGTTCGAGGCCGGGGAGGCGATGCCCACCACGGGCGTCGGGGCCACGGGCCCCGCATCGCCCGCGAGGTAGGCCACGGCGTTCATGAAGAAGGCCCGGTTGCTGTTGATGGTGTAGCTGTTGTGGAGGGACTTGCCGGAAGTGGTGGTGGTGCCGTCGTCACTGGGAGAGCTGTCGCTGAGGGCGACCACGCGACCCGCTCCGACCGTCGACGTGACGATGAAGCTGCCGGTGTCGCCCGCGATCCCCGTGTGGAGGATCTCCCGGACATTGGGGTTCTGGGCGGTGTTGGGGGACAGGTAGGCGAAGCTGTGGAAGTCCATCAGGCTGAGCGTGCCGTAGGCGCCGTGGATGATGGCCTGCTCGGCGGGGCTGGTGCCCGTGGCGAAGGCCGTACTGGTGGTGTTGGCGAGGGCGTCGCCGGGCCCGTGCCCGACGATGAAGGTGAAGCCGTAGGGGTTGCCGCCGTTGACGCTGACGAGGTCGTTGAAGACGGTGAAGGCGTCGGTGCTGCCGGGCACGGAGCTGGTCACGCGGCTGGCGCCCTGGTGGTTGCCGATGATGAAGAGGCCGCCGCCGCTCTGGACATAAGAATAGATGGCCTGCTTCTCGGCGGCCGTGAAGTAGACGTAGCACTCGGGGAGCACGTGGGCGGCGTACTTCGAGAGGTCCTGGGCGTTGGTGGTATCGCCATAGGTGATGCGCCCCCCCGGCGGGAGGGTCTCCACGGCGTAGCCGGCCTTGTTGAGGTCGAAGCCGAAGGCGCTGAGGCCGCCGTTCCAGGCGGTCTCGGTGGTGGGGTTGGCGGGGGAGGGGATGGGCTCGCTGGCGGAGCAGATCACCCACTCGGCGCTGGTGCCGCCATCCTCGTGCTTGGTGTGGTTGAAGAGGATCTTCTTCCCTGCGGCCTGGGCGAGCACGGAAGCGGCCGCCAGGAGGGCGCAGAGCGCGAATCTGAGGAAGGACATGGTCACCTCGTGAAGGGGATTGGGGGAACCCCATTCCACCCCAGGCACGGATGAATGCGAGGTGAATTCTCCGTTCTTCACATCAATTAACAAGGAGGCTGGGCGGCCTTCTCGCGGCACACTGGTATCCCACCAGGACTTCCCATGTTCTTGCTTCCCGCCCTCCTGTTCCTGCAGGCCCAGGCCCCGGCGACCGGGCCCCAGCCGACGCCTCCGGATCCGGTTCCGCCGGCCCGCATCGAGATGACCACGCCCTTCCCGGTGCACCTGGGCAGCGTGGGTCCCCGGGAGCTCCGGGAGGCGGTCTATGGCATCAAGAGCACGCACGACCGTCCCTTCCGCTTCCGTCTGCTGGACCTGTCCCTGGGGTTGACCCTCGACGAGGGCCAGTTCACCGGGCCCCTGCAACCCGGCGAGGTCCGCATGGTCAAGGTGCGGGTGGACCCGACGGGCATGGAGGGCTTCGTCCGGGGCGCGGTGCGGCTGGGGACGGATGATCCGACGCAGCCCAACTACATCCTCCGCTACGACATGACCGTGCGGCCCGAAGTGGCCGTGGACGCCGAACGCAAGAGCCTGGGGGAGGTGGCCCCCCACGAGAGCCCCGAGCTCCGGTTCCGGTTCACGCGGGAAGGCGGCGATCCGCTCAAGCTCGTCCTGGCCGGCGAACTGCCCGCGCACCTGGAGGCTGAGCTGATCCACGAAGGCCCCGTGGCGGACCTGCGGGTCACCCTGCGCCCGGCGCGTCTCAAGCCCGGCGCCATGGCCGGCCTGGACGTGCTCAAGGTGGCGACCAACGGGCCCCGGCAGCCGCTCTTCACCCTGTACCTCGACTGGCGTCTCGCGGTCCCCGTGATCGCCCAGCCCTCCCGGCTCGTGTTCAGCGACCTGAAGACTACCCTGCTGGGGTTGGAGCTCACGGCCCGGGACGGCCGGCCCTTCCGCATCCGCAAGGCGGAGATCCAGGGCCGGGGCTTCGAGCTCCTCGACCGGCCCACGGCGGAATCCAGCCGGCACACGATCCGGGTCCGCCGGACGGGCTCGACGCCGGAGGCGATGCTGGTGCTCGAGTGTTCCAACCAGGAGGATCCCCTCAAGGTGCCCCTGCGCTTCCTCGATCCGAAGGCGCGACCTCCCAGGAACGGCCGCCCCGCGCCGCCCCCCGCGGACGAAGGGCACCACCATCACTAGTGCACCTCGCCTGAAACACCTGGATCAATGGGCTGGTGGCGAGGTGCACTTCCCCCGGCCAACGCGTGCGTTGGCCGGGATCTAGGGTCATCGGGGCATGGCCCCACTGGCGCCCTTGCGCGCAGACGCGCCAGGGCTGTCACCCCGCTGGGGGCACTGGCGTGCCCCCAGACCCCCGCCACGTGGTGCCCACCTGCGCGGCGTCGGGTCCACCCATTTCGCGCGGGCACCTCCAGCTGCTCCGCGAGGCCGTCACAGCCCGGCCTCGCCGGCCTGCTAAGCTGACTCGCCCCTGGAGGTGATTGATGGTCCTCGTTGCCGTTCTGCTCATCGTGATTGGCGTGCTGGCGTGGAGGTGGAAGACGAAGGTCGGCTTCCCCCTGTCCTCGCGCCTGGTCATCGTGCAGTGGCTGGGGCTGGGGCTGGGTGTGGTGGTCCTCCTGGCCTCCATGGCCGTGGTGGTGCCTCCGGGCCAGGCGGGCATCCAGATCCTGTTCGGCAAGGTGAACGACGCGCCCCTGCCTTCGGGGCTGCACTTCATCAACCCCTTCGCCCAGGTGGTGGAGATGGAGGTGCGCACCAAGAACTACACCATGTCGAACGTGGCCGACGAGGGGCAGCGCAAGGGCGACGATTCCATCGCCGTGATCAGCAGCGACGGCCTCACGGTCAAGCTGGATGCCACCGTCTTCTACTCTCTCCAGCAGGCCCGCCTGCCGGAGATCTATCGCACCATCGGGCCCGACGTGGAGGAGCGCATCGTGCGCAGCGAGATCCGCGCGAGCCTGCGTGATGCGGCTGCCGCCCTGACCGCGACCGAGCTCTACACGTCCAAGCGGCAGGCCTTCATCGAGCAGGTGAGCAAGGCCCTCAAGGCGGCCTTCGAGAAGCGGGGCATCACGCTGGAGCAGATGCTGCTTCGCAACGTCATCCTGCCGGACCAGATCACCAAGGCCATCAACGACAAGATCGCCGCGGACCAGGATGCCCAGAAGATGGCCTTCGTGCTGCAGAAGGAGAAGCAGGAGGCGGAGCGCAAGCGCATCGAGGCCGAGGGCCAGGCCCGCGCCCAGCAGATCGTGAGCCAGAGCCTGACGCCCCAGATCATCGAGAACAACCGCATCCAGGCCCTGCGCGAGATCGGCGCCAAGGGCAACCTGATCATCACCCCCATGGGCGGTGCGACGCCCATGATCCAGGTGCCCGCCAGAAAGTAGCGACCCCCGCCCGCGTTGACGACTCAGAGGCTGTCGGGCGGCGGCTTCACGGGGCGGCCAGCGACCGGTTTCCGCAGGTCCAGCACCACCTTGATGACCTGCCCCTCACGCAGGACGTCAAAGACGACCTCCTCCGGGGGCGGCTCAGCCTCGACCATGGCCAGGTATTCCAGGAAGGCCTTGAACTGGCCCGCGCTGGTGAGGGGCTCACCCTGGAATGCCAGCAGGATGTCCCCCATGGCGATGAGCTGGCCGTCCTTGTCGAGCTTGAGGGGCCTGAGACCCGCCCTGGCTGCGGAGGTGTCCGCGTCCACCCCCGATACCACCAGACCCCGCTTGATGCCAAAGACCTGATCGGCATCGAAGGGCGTCAAGGTGGTGAAGCCCATGTGAACGGTCTCAATCTGCCCCTTGGCGATGAGCCTTGGAACGATGTTGTTCAGGGTGTCGACGGGGAGGGCGAAGCCGACACCCACGGAGCCCTCGGACCGGGTGGCGACGATGGCGGTGTTCATGCCGATGAGCCGCCCACTTGTGTCCAGGAGGGGGCCGCCGGAATTGCCCGGATTGATGGCGGCGTCGGTCTGGATGGAGTTGGTGGTCCGGGTGTTGTAGCCCGTCGAGATCTCCCGGCCCAGGGCGGAGATGACCCCCTTGGTCAGGGAGTGGTCGAGGCCGAAGGGATTGCCGATGGCCAGGACGGTCTGGCCCACCTGCAGGTTGGACCGCTGGCCGAGGGGGATGGGGCGCATGGCTTCAAGGGGCGCGAAGGCCTGGATGACCGCGATGTCATAGGCAAAGCTCTTGCCGATGACCCGCCCCTTGTAGGCCTTGCCATTGGCCAAGGTGATCTCGACTTCCGTCACGTCCGCGAAGAGCTTCCCGTCGACTTCGGCGCTGATCACGTGGCGGTTGGTGACAATGTGTCCCCATTCATCCCAGATGAAGCCCGTGCCGCTGCCCGTGGGGATCTTGGGTGGTCCTTTGGGATCGGGGTTGGGGAGAAAGGCCGAGATGTAGACCACGCTCGGTTTGGCCTCCTTGAATCGCCGGATGGTGTTCCTTTCCTCTGAGTTCAAGGGCGCGCGGGGAGCGACCGGGCGGGGCTTGGCGTGGGCCCGGAACCGCTGGATGGTGGTGTCCTCCGTCGGGGGCGCGACCCTGGGCCGGGTCTGGGCGGTCAGGATCGGGACCAGCAGGGTGAGCAGAGCGACGCGGATCATGGGGGCTCCCGGGACGATTATGGGGTCTCGGGACGGCGGCGCCTCCTCCACGCTCCCCCGGATCTGAGGTACCTTGGAGAATCCCCTTTCCGGAACCCTCCATGGCCGGCCCTCCCGATCCGTCCCCGCCGCGCCGACCCTCCCTGGCCGTCCTCCTTCCGTTGGCGGTCCTGCTGCTGTCGGGGATCGGTACCGCCTGGATGCTGCATCGCAGGGGCTTCGGCCGGTCGGTGCAGGTCCTGCTCATCCGCTCTGAAGGCGCCGACCAGGACGGCCTCGACCCCGACTTCCGCTCCGCCTTCCGGGATCTGGTGGAATACGACCTGGAGACGCTGGCGCCAGTGTCCCTCACGCATCTGTCCTACGCGCCCGGGCCGGAGCACCTGAAGCGTCTTCCGGATGCGGCCCTGGTGCTGGAATTGAGGCCGCGACGCGAAGGCCTCCAACTGGCCCTGACCCTCCGGGCGGCCCGGGTGGATGCCCTGCGGTCCCGCGGCGGCTCAGCCTGGCGGGTCCTGGAGATCTCCGCCCGGTCGCCCCGTGAGGCCTTCGCGGCGCTGCGGGAGGAACTCCCCTTCCGCTTGGCACGGGAAGCCGGCGGGGGGGGCCTGATCCCCGGTGAGCCGGAGACCTTCTGGTCCCTTCTGCAGGCCATGGCCTGGCACCGGCAGAACGCCCGCCTGGGGGCGGCCATGGAACTGGCGAAGCGGGTCACGGATTCGGAGCCCCACTGCGCCACGGCCTGGATGACCCGGGGGGACCTGCTCTACCGCCAGCTTCTGATCGATCCCCAGGGCCACCCGCAGGGGCAGGCCGAGGCTGAGCGCTACTTCCGCACGGCCCTCGACCTGTCCCCCAGCCATCCCCACTGCGGGTACCTGCTTGCCCAGCTGAAGATCGACGCGGGGGACCAGCGCGAGGCCCTCTACGTGCTCCAGCAGAGCCTCCGGTCCCATCCCCTGGATCCCACCCTCTACACGGGGCTGGCCTATGCGGCGCGCTGCGCGGGCCTGCTGGGCCTGGCCGAGAAGGCCCTGGCCCGGCGGGACCAGCTGGTCTTCGCGGATCTCGAACCAAACGCCACCGAGAACGCCTACCTCTACAGCGGTGACCTGGAGCGCTTCGAGGGTGGACTCAACGAACACCCGGGGGATCCGCGCAACGCCGTGGTCCGCTTCTACCGGGGCTACGTGGCTCTGATGCGGGGCGACCGGACGCTGGCCCGGTACTGGTTCGCCCAGGCCCAGGCCCTGCCGGAAGGGTTCGCCCAGTTCCACCAGCTGGCCAGCATCTATGAAGCCGTGGCCGAAGGGCGGGCGAGCCTGGCCGCCGAGCGGCTGCGCCGCCTCGAGGAGGCCCGGGTGGGGCTCCGGGTGCCGGATGGGGAATTCACCTTCAAGATGGCCGAGGCCTGTGCCCTGACGGGGGACCTGCACGGAGCCATGGTGCATGCCGACCGGGCCTTCAGCCAGGGCTTCGGCTGCACCCGTTGGTACCAGGAGAGTCCCTTCCTGGCCCCCATCCGGGGCACGGCCCGGTGGAACGCGCTGATCCAGCACCTGGAGGAACGGCAGCGGCTCCTGCAAGCGCACTTCTCTCCGGCCCAGTTTGGGATCTAAGCTGGGGATGATGGCAAAGCTGACCTCCCGATCCCCTCGCTCCAACCTCCTGCTGGGCATCGCCTTCGCGCTGCTTCTGGTGGCTGGGAGCGGGCTGGCCTGGCTGTTGGCCCTGCAGGGGGTCCGCTCCCCCCTGAGGGTCGTGCTCATCACCCCCGCAGCCTCGGAGAGCTCCGGCCTGGAGGCCGCGCAGAGCCGGGCCGTGGCGGCGCTGATCCAGGATCACCTGGAGCACCATGGCCGCTTTGCGATCACCAGCGTGACGGAGCTCCCGGCGGACCTCGGTCCCTTCTGCGGACAATCCCAGACCCTGCTGATCCAGTCAGAGACCCGCCGCGTGGGGGAGGACCTGGACCTCTCCTACCGCTATGTCTGGGGCAGGCAGCTGGTCCGGGGCCAGGCGGTGGCCTGGGCGTCCCGCAAGGCGGAGCCCAGGCCGCCGGCCCAGGCCTTCGAGGCCTTCCTCAAGACCTTTCCGCGGAAGGTTCACCCCGCCGCCGTGGATCTCATCCCCAAGAAGGTCCCGGTGTTCTGGGATCTGGTGAAGTCCGGAGCCTGGCGCCTGCAGAACCAGCACCTGGAGGAGGCGATGAAGCTCGCGGAGCGGGCCACCCGCCAGGAGCCCACCTGCGCCAGCGCATGGATCCTACTCGGAAACCTGCGCTACCGCGCGCTGCTCAACAGCCCCGCGGCCTTCCGGCAGGAGCAG
The DNA here is from genome assembly GCF_030219325.1 of Geothrix sp. Lineage (NCBI taxonomy): Bacteria > Pseudomonadati > Acidobacteriota > Holophagae > Holophagales > Holophagaceae > Geothrix > Geothrix sp. The sequence continues at coordinate 134,372 of NZ_CP126625.1, forward strand.
GCCGATACGGAAGCTTATCTCCAGCGGGGACTGGCCCTGGCACCGGACCATCCCCGTGGGACCTTCCTGCTCTCCCTGCTGAAGGCGGACAGCGGCAACCAGCAGGAGGCCCTGGACCTGCTGCTGCGGGCCCGGCGGAAGCAGCCGCACAATCCGACCCTCCTGACCGGAATCACCTATGCAGCGCGCGGGGCGGGACTGCTGCCCCTGGCGCGGAGGGCCATGGATCTGCGCGACAGCCTGGCCTTCGCCCAGCTGCAGCCACAGGCCGTGGACATCACCTGCCTCTACACGGGAGAGATCCCGCGCTTCGAGGCCAGCCTCCAGGAGCAGCCGGGGCACCTTCGGAGCACCTCGGGCGTACTGCCCTTCTACCGGGGCTACCTGGCCCTGACCCGGGGGGACCACGCCCTGGCCCAGCGTGAGTTCCGCTCCGCCGCCGAGCTGGCCAACGGGTATCCGAACATCATGCGCCTAAGCGAGATCTACGGGCTGATCCTCGAGGGGCGGAAGGACGAGGCGTGGAAGAAGCTCCGCGAGTACGACCAGGAGCGCATCGGCATGCGGGAGCCGGACGGGGAGTTCACCATCCGGTTGGCCGAGGCCTATGCCCTCATGGGCGACCGCGCCAGCGCCATGGAGATGGCTGGCCGGGCCTTCGCCCGCGGGTTCGGGTGCACCACCTGGTACGAGCGGAGCCCGATGCTGGAACCCCTCCGTGGCCTGCCGAAATGGAAGGCCCTCATGCAGCACCTTCAGGAGCGGCAGGCGCTCATGGACGAGCGGTTCCCCATCGGCCTACTGGAGGAGAACTGACCCCGGGTAAACCACCCCTTCGGATGCATGGGAAGCCCCGGTAGACTGGCCCTTCATGGGGGTTCCATGTCCACGCTCACCGCCACCGAGACCGCCACCCACGCGCCCGAGGGGTACAGCCCCGTGCACAAGGTGCGGTTCATCACCGCCGCCAGCCTCTTCGATGGCCACGATGCCAGCATCAACATCATGCGGCGGATCCTCCAGGCCACGGGCTGCGAGGTCATCCACCTGGGCCACAACCGCTCCGTCCAGGACATCGTGGATACCGCCATCCAGGAGGACGCCCAGGGCATCGCCGTCTCCAGCTACCAGGGGGGGCACGTCGAGTTCTTCAAGTACATGGTGGAGCTGCTGCGGGAGCGCGGGGCCGGCCACATCCAGGTCTTCGGCGGCGGGGGCGGGGTCATCGTCCCCGACGAGATCCGCGAGCTGGAGGCCTACGGCGTCGCCCGGATCTACAGCCCCGAGGACGGCCGCCAGATGGGCCTGCAGGGCATGATCGACGACATGGTCGAACGCTGCGATTTCGATCCTCGCGAAAAGCCCGCGGCGCTGCCCTTGGCCCGGAAGATCACCGAGATTGAGCTCGGCGCCGTTGGCACGGCCGAAAAGCAGGCCAGGAAGATCCCCGTCCTCGGCATCACCGGTACGGGAGGTGCCGGGAAATCATCCCTGGTCGACGAGCTGCTGCGCCGCTTCCTGGTCGATTTCCCCGAAAACCGCGTCGCGGTTCTGAGCGTCGATCCCACCAAGCGAAAAACGGGCGGCGCCTTGCTGGGCGACCGCATTCGCATGAATGCGCTCTACCATCCGGAACTCCGCGACCGCGTCTTCATGCGTAGCCTGGCCACCCGCAGCGCCGCCCACCGGGCCACCAGCGAGGCCCTGCTGGCCAGCATCGCCGCCGCCAAGGCCGAGGGCTTCGACCTGGTGATCGTGGAGACCGCGGGCATCGGCCAGAGCGACAGCGAGATCGCGGACATGGCAGACCTGGCCATGTACGTGATGACGCCGGAATACGGCGCCGCCAGTCAGCTCGAGAAGATCGACATGCTGGATTTCGCCGACATCGTCGTGCTGAACAAGGCCGACAAGCGGGGCGCCGAGGATGCCCTGCGGGACGTGCGCAAGCAGTACCAGCGGGCCCACAAGCGCTTCAGCCAGGCGCCCGAGGAGATGCCGGTCTATGCCACCTGCGCCTCCCAGTTCAACGACCCCGCCACCAACTGGCTCTACGTGAACCTGGTCCGGGCCCTGGCCCTCAAGACCGGTGTCGGCTGGGAACCCCGGCTGCAGGCCGAGGCCGGCAGCCCCCGGCGGGCCGCCATCATCCCGCCCGAGCGGGTGCGCTACCTGGCGGAGATCGCCGATGCCGTGCAGGCCTACAAGGCCTGGGCCCGGCGCCAGGCGGAGACCGCCGAAGTGGCCCACTCCCTGTGGGTGAGCCTGCGGACCCTGGGGGATCGGGTGCCCCCCGCCGCCGCCTTCTACGACGCCGCCCACCTCGTGGAGGCCGTCGAAGGCGAGCAGGGCGCCGCCGTCCTCCTGCTCCGCCAGCGCTACCAGGAGCACCTGGGCGAGTTGCACGGCGAGAGCCGCCGCCTGCTGCACGACTGGGCCGGCCTGCGGAAGAACTACACCGATCCCGAGAACGTCTATGTCGTGCGGGGGCGCGAGATCCGCACCGCCAACTACACGCAGTCCCTCAGCGGCACGCTGGTGCCCAAGGTGGCGCTGCCCGCCTACTCGGGCTGGGGCGACATCCTCCGCTGGCAGCTGCTGGAGAACCTGCCGGGCCGCTTCCCCTTCACAGCCGGCTCCTTCGAGTACAAGCGGGCCGGCGAGGACCCCACCCGCATGTTCGCGGGTGAGGGCACGCCGGAGCGGACCAACAAGCGCTTCCACTATGTGAGCAAGGGCCAGCCCGCCGTGCGCCTGAGCACGGCCTTCGACAGCGTGACCCTCTATGGCGAGGACCCCCACGTGCGCCCCGACATCTACGGCAAGGTGGGCAACAGCGGCGTCTCGATCTGCACCGTGGACGACGCGAAGAAGCTCTACTCCGGCTTCGACCTGCTCTGCCCCACCACCAGCGTGAGCATGACCATCAACGGCCCCGCGCCCACGATGCTGGCCTTCTTCCTCAATGCTGCCATCGACCAGCGGGCCGAGCAGTGGCTGAAGGAGCATGGCCAGATGGAAGCCGCCCAGGCGAAGGTCGATACCCTGTACGCGTCGAAGGGCATGGCCCGCCCCCGGTACGAGGGCGGGCTCCCCGAGGGCAACGATGGGCTAGGGCTCGCCCTGCTGGGCGTGACTTCGGACGAGCTCCTGCCGCCAGAGGTCTACGCCAGGCTGCGGGCCGAGGCCCTGCAGTCCGTGCGGGGCACGGTGCAGGCCGACATCCTCAAGGAGGACCAGGCCCAGAACACCTGCATCTTCAGCGCGGAGTTCAGCCTCAAGGTGATGGGCGACATCCAGGAGCGTTTCATCGAGGAGAAGGTGCGCAACTTCTACTCCGTGAGCATCAGCGGGTACCACATCGCCGAGGCCGGCGCGAACCCCATCTCCCAGCTGGCCTTCACCCTGGCCAACGGCTTCACCTTCGTGGAGTACTACCTCTCGCGGGGCATGGACATCGACGACTTCGCGCCGAACCTGTCCTTCTTCTTCAGCAACGGCCTGGACGCCGAGTACAGCGTCATCGGCCGCGTGGCCCGGCGCATCTGGTCCCTGGCCATGCGGGAGAAGTACGGGGCCAATGACCGCAGCCAGAAGCTGAAGTACCACATCCAGACTTCGGGCCGGTCGCTGCACGCCCAGGAGATCGATTTCAATGACATACGTACGACGCTGCAAGCGTTGTACGCCATCTACGACAACTGCAATAGCCTCCACACGAATGCCTATGACGAGGCCATCACCACGCCCACGGAGGAGAGCGTCCGCCGGGCCATCGCCATCCAGCTCATCATCAACCGCGAGCTGGGCGGCGCGAAGAACGAGAACCCCCTGCAGGGCGCCTTCATCATCGAGCAGCTCACGGAGCTGGTGGAGGAGGCGGTCCTCGCCGAGTTCCGGCGCATCGCCGACCGCGGGGGCGTGCTGGGCGCCATGGAGACCATGTACCAGCGGGGCAAGATCCAGGAAGAGTCCATGCAGTACGAGCACCTCAAGCACAGCGGGGAGCTGCCCATCGTGGGCGTGAACACCTTCCTGAATCCGGCGCCGGCCGAGATGGGCGCCATCGAGCTCATCCGCAGCAGCGAGGATGAGAAGGCCCAGCAGATCCGCAACCTGGAGGCCTTCCACCGCCGCAACGCTGGGCGGGCCCCGGCGGCCCTGGCCGCCCTCAAAGAGGTCGCCCGCAGCGGCGGCAACCTCTTCGAGGCCCTGCTGGACACCGCCAAGATCTGCAGCCTCGGCCAGATCAGCCAGGCCCTCTACGAAGTGGGCGGGCAGTACCGACGGAACATGTAAGGTGGCCCTTGCCTGATCAGCTCCCATCCCTCGAAGGCACCACCCTCTCGGGCCGCGCCCTCTGCTTTCCGAGGGATCTGCCGGCGGCGGGCGTCGTCCTGGTGATCGGCTTCACTCATGGCGCTCGGCATGATGTGGGCGCCTGGAAGGCTGCGCTTGCGGGGCGCGGCATCGCCTTCCTCAGCCTTCCGACCGCTGAGAGGGACACGGCACCCGAATCGATGGCTGGTGTGGCAGAGGCCATGCGGGCGCATGTCCCGAGCGGTGCCTGGGATCAGGTGGTGCAGGTCCATCGGGGCGGGGAGGCCTTAAAGAAGGTATTCGGTTGGCAGGTCGATGTTTTTGCCAAGCTGCTTCGAGTGACACGCGAGGGCGACGTGCTGGCGCGTCACGACGAAGGCTCCTTCAGCGAGGATGCCCTGGCGGCCTTCCTGGGGTGATCGGTCCTCAGGCCTTATCATGGAAGCTCCATGCTTCGCTCCGTCCTGGTCCTTCCCCTCTTCGCCCTGACCCTCGCTGCCGGGACGCCACGGGTGCCGGTGAAGCCTGGCGTCACCTACCTCTACACCTACTACGACCCGCAGGGCCGCCTGGTGATCAACAACCTGCCACCCGCCTACATGAAGGGACAGGGGCTGGTGCTGAAGCACGTGGGCGTGGGCAAGGTGCGCCTCGCGGTGACGCCCGCGGAGATGGCCAGGGCCCTCAAGAGCCCCGAGCTCATCGCCCTGGTGGACGAGATCGCCCAGCGCGAGGGCGTGGACACGCACCTGGCCCGGGCCATCATCCAGGCGGAGAGCGCCTTCAACTACAAGGCCCGCTCCCGGGTCGGGGCCCTGGGCCTCATGCAGCTGATGCCCTCCACGGCCGAGCGCTTCGGGGTGCTGGATCCCTTCGATCCCCGCCAGAACATCCAGGGCGGCGTGAAATACCTGAAGTGGCTCCACGACTACTATTCCGGCGACCTCATCCGGGTGGTGGCTGCCTACAACGCCGGCGAGGGTGCCGTGAACAAGCACAAGGGCATCCCCCCCTTCCGCGAGACCCGGGCCTACGTGCCCAAGGTGCTGGACCTCTACCACCGCAAGGCCGTACAGCCGGATCCCAAGCTGGCGGGGAGCATGACCCTGCTGCAGAAGGGCCGGGGCGGCTTCAAGGTGGAGGAGGAGAAGACCGTCCCCGAGCCCACGGCGCAGCAGCGCGCCGCCACCCGCATCTACCAGTGGACGGACGCCAACGGCCGCATCCAGATCAGCGACCAGCCGCCGCCCAAGGGCACGGCGGGCGTGAAGCCCTTCGGCGCGCCCTGACGCTACTTCTTCTTCAGGCCCTCGACAATGGCCTCCAGGGCCGCAAGGGAAGCCAGGAAAGTGCCCTCCAGCCGTCCAGGCAGGTCCGGGCCCGCGCTGCTGGAGCCCTCCCGGCCCAGGGCCTCCAGCTCGGCCGCCAGGGTGCGCAGGGCGTTGGCGCCCAGGGCGCCGGAGCCGCCCTTCAGGGCATGGCCCGCACGGGACAGTTCCTCGGCATTCCCCTCGGCGATGGCCGTGAGGATGTCCTGGATGCGGCGGGGCGTGTCCTCCCGGAAGATGGCGACCATTTCGGAGAGCAGGCCATGGCCGCCGTCGTCCAGTTCCACCAGGTTCTGGATGGTGGTCATGTCCAGCAGGTCCGACGCGCTCATGGAGAACTCCCAGGTCCCATGCTGAGGCAGGTGGCCCCGTTCGTCCAAGGGGGATGGCGGTAGGCTGGAGGGATGGATGACCTGACTGCCATGACCCCGGCCGAAACGGCCCTCTCCCTGCTGTTCCGCAAGCTGCACCCCCACCTGGAGGACGCGGCCCATGCCCTGGCCCGGGGAGCCGCCCGCCGGGAGCTGGAGCGCCTGCACCTCAAGCTGATCACGGCCCGGCTGAAGACCGTCGAGCTGCTGGAGGCCGAGGCTGAGGCCCTGCCGGAAGACTCGCCCTTGGCCGAGCTCCTGGAGACCCTGTCCGCCAACCTGACACCCGTGGGGGAGAGCTACCGCCAGGCCTTGACCCTCACGCAGCTCTGTCTGGAGGAGGCCCCGGCGGACCTGCTGCCCCACGCCCCAGAGGGCTGCGTGGCGACCTCCTCCTGGGGCCCGCGCATGACGGACTTCCTCGCACACCTGAAGGATCCCGCCTTCCAGGCTCATCACCGCTGGGAAGCCGTCGAGGAAGACATCGGCGAAACCGAGGAAGGTTAATTTTCGATATTGAAATTGAATCCGCCTGGTAAATAAAATTCAAAATATGCCGATACCCATTAAACTGGGAGGCGTTCGTCATTGGCCTGGCCCCAGGGACCTGCCCGGCCCCGGAGTGTGTCTCGCGAATCATCAGGAGATCCCATGCGCTCTTTCCTTTTCGCCTTGGTGGCCGGTTCCCTGCTGTTCAGCCAGGGGGTACCCCAATCCGCGCCGAAGGTGGATCCGGGCCTGGCACCCTATGTGCCCACCCAGGCCATCACGACCACGGTGGAGAGCATCGGTGCCGATTCCCTTACGGATGTCTGGGAAGAGTGGAGGGCCGGGTTCAAGGCCCTGCAGCCCGGGGCCCAGTTCAAGGTCAACCACGGCCTCTCCACGGCGGCCGTAAAGGCCTTCATGGAGAATGCCTCTCCCATGATCCACATGGCCCGGGAACTCACCCTGGACGAGCACAAGGCCTTCGAGAAGAAGTTCGGCTACGCCCCCACCAAGGTGGTGGCCTGCTACGACGCGTTCATCGTCTTCGTCAACGCGGGCAATCCCATAAAGGACATCGGCATGGACCAGCTGGATGCGGCCTATTCCACCACCCGCAACGGCGGCTACAAGTCCGATTCCACCGTGGAAACCTGGGGCGACCTGGGCGTCCGGGGATCGGACTACGCCAGGCGGCCCATCCACGCCTACATGCGCGCCGAGGGCACGGCCTCGCGGACGACCATCCAGGATCTCGTGCTCTTGAAGGGCAAGTACAAGCCCACGGTCAAGGACGCGGTGGACTGGCCCAGCATCGCGGAAGCGGTGATGACGGACGCCTCGGGCCTCGGCATCGGCACCCTGTCCAACTGGCTGTCCCGCAACAAGACCCTGGCGGTGGCGCCCCTCCAGGTCAAGGAACCCGTGCCGCCCACCCAGGAGAATGTGGTGTCCGGCAAGTACCCCCTGTCCCGCACGTACTACTTCTACGTGAACCGCGCCCCGGGCGCCCAGCTCTCCCCGGCCGTGGCGGAGTTCCTGTCCTTCGTACTCTCGCGGCAGGGGCAGAACGCCGTGGCCCTGGCCTCCCTCTTCCCCTTGCCACCCGACATCGCGCAGTTGAACCGGAAGCGCCTGCGCGCCAACTGAGGTCCCAGGCCGTCGAACGGAAAGGGCGCGGGTTTCCCGCACCCTTTTTGGGCCTGTCCCGGAAAAGATCCGGCCCCGTTCGACCCCCGATCCCTGTCATTCGAGCCCCCGGAACTGCCACCGGGGGAAGGGGCCCCACCAGGGAGGCCTGGATCGCATCTCCTGGTGTGGACGGATGATCCGCCCCAGCCACCAGGAGATCCCCATGACCATCCACCCCCTCCGATTCGCCGCCCTCGCCTTGGCCCTGCTCGCCATCGGCACGGCGCTCTCCGCCCAGGGCTTCGGCCCCGGCCATGGCCGTGGACTGCGGGGCCTGAACCTCAGCGAAACCCAGCAGACCCAGGTGAAGGCCATCCACGACAAGCACCAGGCCGCCTTCAAGGCCAAGGGAGAGACGGCCCGGGCCGCCCACAAGGCTCTGTTCGAGGCCATGCAGAACGCGGCCATGGACGCGGCGGCGCTGAAGACCCTCCATGACAAGGCCTCCGCCGCCCAGTTCGACCTGCTGCTGGAGCATCGGGCCGCGCGGCAGGAGATCCTGCCCCTGCTCACGGCCGAGCAGAAGGCCAAGTTCGAGAAGACCCCCATGGGCATGGGCCCCCGGGGCGGACGCGGGCGTGGCCCAGGGTTCAGCGGCCCGAGGCATGGGGGACCGGCTCCCGAAGGCCCCGATGCGCCTCCCGTGAAGCCGTCCTGATGTCGCTATCCTGAGGCAGCATGCGCGCTTCTGCGGTATTCCAGGCCACCTGGCAGCGGACGCGGCGCCCCCGGACCTGGGGCGCCGCGCTCCTGTTCGGGCTGGTGTGGAATGGGACTCGGCTCCTGATGGGCCTGCCCGAACCCGGGCTCATCGAGGCGCTCACGCCCCCGCTCTGGGTGGCGCTCTTTCTCGTGCTGGCGCCACTGCCCTGGCAGTGGACCGGCGACGAGGCCCCCATGGCCAGCGCCCCGCGTGGCGCGGCCCAGGCCCTGCCCTGGATGGCGGCCCTCACCCTGGGCGTCCTGCTGCTCCTGGGCGCCGCGGGGAGCCCGCCGCCGGGCCGTGGCCCGGGTCCCGGTGCCATGGAGCGGGGCGCCTCCCGCCGAAACCTGGACCGCCCGGAAGCCCCGAGGCGGATGCACCTCCATCCGCGCCTCTGGATCCTGGGCGTGGCGCACCTCTCCTTCGGTCTGCTGCTGGGTTGGATCCTGGCGGATCGCGAGCGGGCCGAACACCAGGAGGCCGCGGCGCGCCGGGCCGCCGACGAGGCCCAGGCCCGCGTGCTCCAGGGCCAGATGAACCCGCACGTGCTGTTCAACGCCATCAGTGGATTGACCGAGCTGGTGCGGGAGGATCCCGTCGCGGCGGAGGCCGCCCTGGTGAACCTCTCCGACCTGCTGCGGGCCCTGCTGGAGCACGGATCCCGCCTGCGGGCGCCCTTGCGCGACGAGCGCCGGCTGGTCGAGCTGCACCTGTCCCTGGAGCGCCTCCGTCTGGGCCACCGCCTGCGCGAAAGCTGGGACTGGCCCGAGGCCCTGGATTCGCTCGAGATCCCGCCCCTCATGATCCAGCCCCTGGTGGAGAACGCCCTGAAGCATGGCGTGGCCCTGGCCGTGGGCGGCGGCGAGCTGAAGGTGCAGGTGCGCCGCGAGGAGGATCAGCTCTTCATCTGCGTGGCGAACACGGGGCCGGCCCCGGCAGAGATGGAAGGGCGGGGCCTGGGACTGCGCAACCTGCGGGAACGCCTGGACCTGCTGGGGGCCCCCGCCGATGCGCTCCAGCTCCGGCGCGACGGCGACTGGACCGTGGCCGAGCTGCGCCTGGTGGTGAAGGCATGAGCCTGCGCGTGCTCGTGGCGGAGGACGAGCCCTTCAACCGGAAGCGCCTCACGCGATTGCTGCGCGAAGCGGGCTGCGAGGTGGTGGCCGAGCTGGAGGACGGCCCCGCCGTGCTGGACTGGCTGGCCCGCGGCGAGGCCGTGGACGCCCTCTTCCTGGACATCCAGATGCCCGGGCTCACCGGCCTCGACGTGGTCGCGGACCTGCCGCGCCCCTTCCCGGTGGTCTTCGTCACGGCCTATGCCGAACATGCCGTGCGGGCCTTCGAGCAGGCCGTCACGGACTACCTGCTGAAGCCGGTGACGGCGGAGCGCCTGGCCACCACCCTGCAGCGCCTGCGCGCGCGCCTCGAGGCGGCCACCGGGCGCGAAGCCGCCGCACGACCAGCCGGGCCCTTCCGTTTCCCCGTGAAGGCGGGCGAGGGTGTGGTGCTGGTGGACCTGGCCAGGACCACCCACTTCGTCTTCGAGGACGAGGCCGTGTGGGCCTTCGCCGGTGAGCGCCTGCGCACCACCTGGAAGACCCTGGCGGAAGCGGAAGCTGCCCTGGGCACCCGCGTGGTCCGCGGCCACCGGCACCTGCTTCTCCGCCCCGAGGCCATCGTGGGCGTGCGCGCGGGGGATTCAGGCCGCCTGCGCGTCAGGCTGGCGGGCGGGGCTGAGCTGGAAGTGAGCCGCGGAGCGGCACCAGGACTCAAGGCCAGGCTGGGGCTGGGCTGATCGGGATGGGAGGCCGAGTCAATCGGGCAGGCGGGAACGGGTGGCCAGGAATTCCCCTTTTCCGACGGGGACCAGGCACGTGGTGTAGGCCGGGTCGGCCTGGACGGCGGTGATGAAGGGCACCAGCTCCTCGGAATGGGAAGTGGCGTTGTCCACGACCAGCAGCCCGCCCGGGCGGAGCGCCCGGTTGAGATCCGGCCACCACCCCGGGTATTCGGTCCGTTCGGAATCGAGGAAGATGAGATCGAAGGACGCCTCGCCCATGCCGGCAAGCATCACCCCGGCATCCTGCCGGACCTGCGTGATGTGAGGACCAAGACCTGCCCGGAGGAAGTTGCGGGCCGCCAGATCCGCCTTCGCATCGGAATGCTCAACGGTCCAGACATGGCCCCCGGTTGCCAGAGCCGCCTCGGCGAGCCAGAGCGTCGAATAGCCATTGGAGGTCCCGATTTCCAGGATCCGTCGGGCCTGGGTGGATCGGACGAGGATGGAGAGAAAGGCGCCCGTGTCCGGAGTGATGTTCAGCATGCGATCGGCGCGCGCGATCGCCGAGCGGTCGTTCTCCTCGCCGAACTGCGCCAGCTCTGCCAGCAGGGCCTGCAAGGGCGAAGTCATCCCTACCCCCTGGCGCGCGACTACACTTCCGCGATCAGCTCGATCTCGACCTTGGCGCCCTTGGGCAACGCGGCCACCTGGACGGTGCTGCGGGCGGGCTTGGCGGCGCCCAGGGCCTTTTCGTAGACGGCGTTGAAGGCGGCGAAGTCGGCCATGTCCGTGAGGAAGACGGTGGTCTTCACCACGCGGTCCCAGCCGGTGCCGGCGGCGGCCAGCACGGCGGCGAGGTTCTTCAGCACCTGCTCGGCCTGGGCCTCGATGGGGCCGGTGACCATCTCCATGGTCCCGGGCACCAAGGGGATCTGGCCCGAGGTGAAGAGGTGGTTGCCCGAGATCTGGGCCTGGCTGTAGGGGCCGATGGCGGCGGGGGCGTTCGGGGTGGCGATGGTGCGCATGGGGAACTCCAGAGACTCGATTGTGTCAGCCCTTCTTGCCCCAGCGTCGCTTCTTGTGGCGCCAGTTGCGGCTGGTCTTGGGGGGGGGCTGCGGGGGGGCGTCGAAGGGCGAGGCCGGCTGTTCCAGGTCGCCTTCTCCTTCGCCATCCTCCAGGCGGTGCGGGCCGTCCTCGATCTGCTGCTGCACCCACTGGGCGGTGCGGTGCATGAGGGCCGCCAGGCAGAGGCTGGTCTCGATGCGGGCATGGGGCAGAGGGCCCAGCTGGGTGAACACCGAGGGATCCGGCGGGATCACGCGGGGGATGGCGATCTCCGGCAGGGGCATGGGGATGGCGTCGTAGGCCTCCTCCGGGAGGCGTCGCCAGGGCTCGGGCTCGGGCTGCTCGCGGCGCAGGAGGTCCGCCACGGTCTGCTTCTTCTTGGGGGGGCGGCCCCGCTTCTTGGGCGCAGCCACGGCGGCGGCATCCAGGGCCGACTGCAGGGCCTGCAGCACCTCGTCGCGGCTCTTGCCGCGCAGGTCGAAGAGCAGCCAGGGGTCGCGGTCCAGGGCCTCGGCCATGACATAGCAGACGGCCGCCACGTGCTTGCAGGGGTTGGCCCAGTCCGGGCAGTCGCAGTGGGTCTGCAGCTCCTTGGGCACGCGCGGATAGAGGCTGGCGCCCGCCTCGCGGAAGGTCTCGTCCAGGCCCTGGGGCATCTCGCCCGCCAGCAGCGAGGCCACGAAGCGGCTCTCCAGGGCGATGCGGTCGAGGGCCTTCTCCCACTGGGCCGCGGTGAGGGCCGGCAGGCCCAGGGTCACGTTGTAGGTCTTGCGGCCGTGGACCCGGGCCTGGATCTCGCCGGGCTGCACGCCGAAGTGCGACACGTGGCCGTCCTCCGCGTACTTCTTGCCGCGGGGCAGGCGGTTCTCGTAGTCGTCCCCCAGCTTCTCGAGGCCGTTGATCCAGAGGCGGCCCCACCAGGTGGCGCCGAAGCGGTCGGCGTGGCTGATCATTCGGCCACCTCCTTCACTTTGCGGCGGCCCAGCTTGGCGCCGGGCTTCGGCGCGGCGGGCTCATCCCCATTGCCCTCGTCCGGATCCAGCAGCTCGGCATCAGGATCCAGGGCCACCAGGCGGCGCAGGGCGTCGTCGTCGAGTTCCGTGAGCCAGCCTTCGCCGCTGCCCACCACGCGATCCGCCAGATCCCGCTTGGATTCCAGCAGGGCGTCGATCTTCTCCTCCAGCGTGCCGATGGTGACCAGCTTGTGCACCTGCACGTTCTTGGTCTGGCCGATGCGATAGGTGCGGTCCGTGGCCTGGTCCTCCACGGCGGGGTTCCACCAGCGGTCGAAGTGGAAGACATGGGTGGCGGCCGTGAGGTTGAGGCCCACGCCACCGGCCTTGAGGCTCAGCAGCAGCACCGGCGGAGAGTCCGGATCCTCCTGGAAGCTGCGCACCAGCTCGTCGCGGCCTTCGCGGCTGGTGCCGCCATGGAGGAAGGGCGGCTCAAAGCCGAGGGCGTCGTTCAGGTGGATCTGCAGGCGGTCGCCCATCTCCTTGAACTGCGTGAAGACCAGGGCGCGTTCGCCGGCCTCGACCACTTCCTCCAGCATCTCCGTGAGGCGGTCCAGCTTGCCGCTCCGGCCCCGATAAGGTCCTTGCGCCTTGAGGAACTGGCTGGGGTGGTTGCAGATCTGCTTGAGGTGCGTGAGCAGGGCCAGGATGCGGCCCCGGCGCTCGATGCCCGAAGACGCGGCATCCAGTTCCTCGTCCATCTTCTCCACGCGGTACTGGTAGAGCTCGGCCTGTTCGCGGCTCAGGGTGGTGAAGACCTTCATCTCGTGCTTCTCGGGCAGGTCCTGGATGATGGCCTTGTCGCTCTTGAGGCGGCGCAGGATGAAGGGCCCGATGCGCTGGCGCAGCTCGTTGGCGGCGTCGGGATCGCGGTACTTCTCGATGGGCGTGGCGAAGCGCTCCTTGAAGTGGGACTCGCTGCCCAGGTAGCCCGGCAGCCCCGCGCTCATGATGGCCCACAGCTCCGTGAGGCGGTTCTCGATGGGCGTGCCCGTCAGCGCCAGGCGGAAGGCGCCGTGCAGCTTGCGGATGGCCTTGGCCTGGGCCGAGCCCGCGTTCTTGATGGCCTGGGCCTCGTCCACCACCACCATGCCCCAGGGGCGGCTGGCGAAAGTGTCCTCCTCGCGGCGCACCACGCCGTAGGTGGTGAGCACGAGGGTATGGGCCTTGAAGGTGTTGGGCAGGCGGTCGCGGTTGTTGCCGTGGTGCACGAAGACCGGCAGGCTGGGCGCGAACTTGGCCAGCTCCCGCTCCCAGTTGCCCAGCAGTGAGGTGGGGCAGACCAGCAGGGTGGCCGGTCCGAACTCCGGGCTGTGGGTCTGGCGGTGCAGCAGCAGGGCCAGCACCTGGATGGTCTTGCCCAGGCCCATGTCGTCGGCGAGGATGCCGCCCAGGCCCAGGCGCGACAGGCCCTCCAGCCAGGCGAGGCCGCGCAGCTGGTAGGGGCGCAGCTGGCCCTGGAAGCTGGCGGGCTGGACGATGGGCTTGTCGGGCAGGACCTTCAGGTCCTCCAGGGCCGCACCGAAGTCGCCGGCCACCTCCACCTCGATGGCCTCGCTGACGCCGGGGATGCGCGCCGTACCGGTGAGGGCCGCGGCCAGGGCCTCGCCCTTGGTCATGCTTTCGAAGCCGGCGCCGCGGCTGGCCTGGATGACCGTGGAGATCTGCTTGAGGGTCTCGGGATCCAGGGCCACCCACTTGCCCTTCCAGGCCACCAGGGGGTGCTTGAGGCTCGCCATCTGGGCGAAGTCCTCCACGCTCAGGGCGTCGTCGCCCAGCATGAGGGACCAGTCGGCGCTGACGCTGCCCTCCAGCCCCGCCTGAGCCAGGGGCGCGGAGTCCAGCACGTTGCGGGCGCCCAGACGCACCTTGGCGCGCAGGCGCTTGGCACCGCCGAAATCGGCGAGGCCCTCGGGGATGTGGACGAGGAAACCGGCTTCTTTGAGCTGGGCGGCGCCGCGGGTGAGGAAGCCCCAGGCTTCTGTGGGCCGCAGTACCAGGTCCTCGGGCTTCTGGCCCGAGAGAGCCCGCTCCAGGGCCGGGAAGAACGGCACGGCGCGGGCCAGGCCGCGCAGCAGTACCTGGCGGGCCTGCAGCACCTCGGGCTCCGTGGAGGGTTCCCAGAGCTTGGCCACGCCGATGTCGGCGCCGGCCTCGGTCTCCAGGCCCACCTTGAGGATCCAGCCCTCCTCGGCCATCCGGTCCGCGTCCTGCACGGCCTGGAGGGCCGTGGGCACCTCCGGGGTCTCCAGGCGGAGGCTGGGCCGCAGCCACTGGGGCCGGGCGCCCTCGCTCCACTGGGCCAGCTGCTCGCCCAGGGTGCGTTCCGTGATGCCCGTGGTGGGGAACTCCGGCAGCTGGTGGGAGAGGGCCACCATGATGCGCTCGTCCCAGGGCAGGCGGTCCCGCTTGTGGCCCCGCAGCCGGTGGATGAGGCCCAGGCGCGGGTCATCCCCGGCCCGCAGGCCGCCGGACACGAAGCGCATGATGAAGTCGGCGCCATCCTCCAGGAAGGCCGTCAGCACGGCGTCCGCGGCGGGGGGCATGGCCAGGTCGTCCTCGATGTCGAAGGCGTCCAGCTCGCCCAGGGCCACGGTCTTGGTGAAGGCCCAGGTGTCGTTCTCGGGGAAGGCCACGGCCGCCGGGGGCATGGCCTCGGCCAGCTGGCGCAGGGCGGCGCGGTCCGAGGGGCTGGTGAGGCTGATGCCCCAGCGGGCCTTCCAGGGGTTCCCGCGGGTGTCGAGCTGGGGCAGCATGGCGCCGCGCACCACCAGCGACTGCAGCAGGCGCAGGGCCATGGCCCAGTAGCGCAGGGTAGGCCCGGCATTCCCCGGACGCAGGGCCAGGGAGGAGAGCCAGGGGTAGGCCCGCTGCCAGCGCAGGGGCACGGCATGCATCTCCACCAGGGAGCCGTCCGGCAGGAAGATCTGCGCCTTGGCGGGGGTCAGGCGTTCCCGGCCCTGCAGCTCGCCCGGCAGGGTGCGGAGCGCACGCACCCACTCCGCCGCGTCCACGGCCTCGGGCATGCAGAGCAGGAAGCCCCGGTCCTGGGGACGGTACTGGAGGAAGGGATTCAGCATGGGAAGCCGGCCGCCGCTTGGCGGTAGGATGCAAGGCGGGGGGATGGACGATGAAGCTCGGATTCGCAAGCGATCATGCGGGGTTCGACCTGAAGGAGCGGCTCAAGGCCTGGGCCATTGGGCAGGGGCACGACGTGGTGGATTTCGGCACGGATGGGATGGCCTCGGTGGATTACCCGGATTTCGCGCACCGGGCGGCGGAAGGTAGGGATCAGTGGGAGCGCCTGGTGCTGGTCTGCGGATCCGGCATCGGCATCAGCATCGCGGCCAACCGCCATGCCGGCATCCGCTGCGCGCTGGTGACCTCCCCCGAGCACGCAGCACTGGCTCGACAGCACAATGACGCAAACGCCATCGCTTTCGGCCAGCGGCTGACGGATCCGCTCAAGGCAGAATCCTACCTCAAAACCTTCCTGGAAACACCTTTTGAGGGGGGCCGCCACCAGGGACGGGTGGACAAGATCGAGTGGAAGGGCACCTGCTGATGCGTCAAACCGAGGAACTGCGAGCCCTTGGCCTGGAGAAAGGCGTGCAGCTGCACGCCTCCGGCTCCTGCCTGGTGAAGCTCGGCCGCACCCACGTGCTCTGCGCCGCCAGCCTGGAGGAGCGGGTGCCGGGCTGGATGAAGGGCAGGGGCTCGGGCTGGCTCACGGCCGAATACGGCATGCTCCCGGCAGCGACCAACACGCGGTCTGATCGCGAGGCCGCCCGCGGCAAGCAGCAGGGCCGCACCGTGGAGATCCAGCGGCTCATCGGCCGCAGCCTCCGCCAGGCCGTGGATCTCGCCGCCCTGGGCGAGCGCACCCTCACCGTGGACTGCGACGTGCTCAACGCCGACGGGGGCACCCGCTGCGCGGCCATCACGGGCGCCTGGGTGGCCGTGGCGCTGGCGCTGCGCGCCCAGGGGCTGGACTCAGCCCTGGTCCGCCAGGTGGCTGCCGTGAGCGTGGGCATCGTGGAATCGGGGGAAGGGCGCCGAGGTCTGGTGCTCGACCTGGAATACGAGGAGGATCACCTGGCCGCCGTGGACTGCAACCTGGTGGCGGCCCGCCCCACCCTGGGCGGGGAGCTGGAATTGGTGGAGTTCCAGGGCACTGGCGAGGGCCGTGCCTTCAGCCGGGCCGAAGCGGCCGGGCTGCTGGACCTGGGCTTGGCGGGCTGTGCGGCGCTCATGGACGCCCAGGGGGCGGCCCTCAGATGAAACCCGTGCTGCTGGCGCTCGGGCTTTCCGTCCTGCTGGCGGGCCAGACCCCGCCGCCCGGTGTCCCCCCGCCGGGGGCGCCCCGCCGCATCGACGTGGAGGTGCAGCCCGCGGACATGGTGTTCCGCTTCACCCCCCGGGTGACCATCCCCGGCATGCCCCGCGTGGCGGTGGCCCTCAGCGGCGGCGGGGCCCGCGGCCTGGCGCACATCGGCGTCCTCCAGCGCTTCGAGGAGGTGGGCTTCCCCCTGGACAGCGTCACCGGCACCAGCGCCGGCGCCCTGGTGGGCGCGCTCTACGCCAGCGGGTTCTCGGCCAAGGAGATCGAGGACCTGTTCAACCGGCTGGACCTGACCCGCGCCTTCCTGGAGCCGCTGTGGCGCAACCCGGGGGAGACCCTGGGCGAGCAGGAGGAGCGGAGCGACACCTTCCTCTCCATCGAGCGGCACCAGGGTCGCCTTTCGCTGGCCCAGGGTCTCCGCAGCGGGGTCGAGGTCCAGCACACGCTCCAGGGCCTGCTGGCCCGGGGCGCGTATTTCTCGGGAGGCGACTTCGACCGGCTCCAGCGCCCGCTCCGCATCCTGGCCACCAACCTGGAGACGGGGCAGGGGCGGGTCTTTGGGCGGGGCGACCTGGTGGAGGCCGTGCGGGCCTCCATGTCCATCCCCGGCGGCTTCCGCCCCGTCATCATCGAGGGCCAGCAGTACGTGGACGGGGCCCTGGTGGAGAACATCCCCGTCAGCACGGCCAAGGAGGCCTTCCATCCCGACCTGGTCATCGCCGTGGACACCAGCTCGCCCCTGGAGCAGCGGCCGGCCCTGAGCATCCTGTCCGTGGCGGCCCGCAGCCTGGATCTGGTGGTGGAACGGCGCCAGTGGGAAAGCCGCGCCGCCGCGGATTTCGTGATCCGTCCGGACATCCGGGGCGTGAACTTCCTGGAGTACGGCACCGACGGGGCCAAGCTGGTGCGCCAGGGCCGCGAAGGGTTTGACGCCCGCCGGGAGGCCCTGCGGGAGCTGATGCGCAGCCGCCTGAGCCAGGAGCGCCTGGACGCGAGCCAAGTCGCCTTCGAATGCCCCGGCGGGCTGAGCCCGGCCATGGCCGGACTGTTGGCGGAGGGTGTGAAGCCCGGGCCGGATGGCATCCTGCTCCAGGACGCCCAGATCCTGCTCCAGCAGGTGCTCGTCCACGGGCTGGCCCAGGAGGCCTGGGCCACGGTGGATCCGGGGCGCGTCCTCACCATCCACCTGCGGCCCTTCCCGGCGATCCGATCCGTGGAGGTGCAGGCGCCCGATGGCTGGCGGGCCGCCATCCAGAGCGCCGTGGCCGATGCGGTGAAGGTGGGCGAGCCCTTCAATCCCCAGCTGTTCGGCCGGATGATGGGGCACCTGGTCTACCGCTTCCTCATGGAGGGCGGGCCCCTGGTGGATGTGCGGGGTTCGATGTTCGAACCCCAGACCGGGCACCTCCTCATCAGCGTCGACGAGCCCTTCATCACCAAGGTCGAGGCCCGCTCGGCCGCCGGCGCGCCGGTGGCGGAACCCCACCTCCTGCGCCTGCTCGGAGAGTTGAAGGGACGCCCCTTCCGCCCAGCGGACCTGCAGAATCGCGTGGCCTTGGCGGAGCATCGGCTCCACCTGGCAGAACTGCGCTACCAGCTGCGGCCGGATGGCGAGGGGGGCACGGCCATCACCCTCGTCCCCGTCCCGCTGCAGCGCGAGCGGCTCGATCTTTCGCTGGGTTACGAGACCACCCTGGGCAGCCAGGTGGGTCTGGCCTACCGGGCGGTGGACCTGGGCTTCAGGGGCACGGAGCTGCAGCTGAGCGCGGCCCGAAACCGGCTGCAGGAGCGGGCCACGCTCTCCGTCGGGAGCCCCTTCGGCTTCTCGCCCGGCACGGGGGTCGAGCTGGTGGCGGATTACTGGCAGCAGCGGCTGGAGCTGCCCCTGCTGTGGGTGGCGCCCGAGCTGCCGGGCGATGGCCTGGGTGCGCGGATCAGCGCCTCCGACCTGATGCTGCGGACCTTCTTCCGCTTCAGCAACCTGGGCACGGGGAAGGTGAGCCTCGACCTCGGGCGCCGGAACGCCGCCTTCCGGGAGGATGGCCAGCGGCGGACCCAGAACCAGGATGCGGCCTTCCTCTCCGGGGAGTGGGACAACTTCGACCGGCACACCATGCCGCGGGATGGCCTCCTGCTGCGGGCGCGGTTCGGCGCGGGGCATGCCCTCGCGGGTGAGCTGCCCGGAGCCACCTTCCAGCAGAGCTACTTCCGGGCCCGGGGACTGACTTCCATCGGGGAGCACCTGGGCTTCGACCTCGACACGGAGTGGGGCCAGGGGCGGCGCCTGCCCCTGGATCGCTGGTGGGTGCTGGGGGGCCCCTCCTTCGTCATCGGCTCCCGATCCCTGGGCTTCATGGCGCCCAACTTCGCGGCGGTGCGCTTCGGCGTCCCCCTGCGCCTCTACATGGGCCTGGGCCTCACGGTGGAGCTGACCCCCCGCTTCGACCTGGCCTGGGTGGCCCAGGACCCCGCTGACCTGCTCAAGCCCGAGGTGGATTTCCGGGCCCAGGGCACGGGGCTGATGCTGCGCACGACCCTGTCCAATTTCTACGTGGAGCTGGCCTACGGCTTCCTGAAGGTCCGCACCCCCCAGGATGGCGGCCGGGCCGTGGGCAGCTTCAATGTCCTCATCGGCACCCAGCCCTTCGACCTCTGGAAGCGGCATTAGCATCATCCGGGGGTTCCTCGCTCCGCTGCGCTGCGCGAACACCCCCGGGCCCCCACGCTCTGCCCGGCGGAGCCGGGCTTCGCTTTGATGCTCTCCGGGAAGGCCCGCGCTTGGCCAGGCGCCTCCGCCTTCAGGTGGTGAGCGGTCTGTGGTGGTAGGGTCTGTGACCCGATCCACAAGGGTTCCTTCCGGGGCCGCCTGATACCCTGGAGCGTTGGTTTTCAACGCTCTTTGCCGAGGCCGCCATGCGCTACCTGCCCTCTTCCCCTGTCGAGGATCGTGCCCTCCTGGACACCATCGGCGTCCCGGACGCCGAGGCGCTGCTGGTGGGCATCCCGGAGCCGCTGCGCCTGGGGCGGGAGCTGGACCTCCCCACCCAGGGTTCCGAGCAGGAAGTGGCCTGGCAGATGATGGGCCTGGCCAACAAGAACATGCGCTTCTGCGCGCAGTTCCTGGGCGCCGGGGCCTACGACCACTTCGTGCCCTCGGCCATCGACGCCATGATCAGCCGCCAGGAGTGGTTCACGGCCTACACGCCCTACCAGCCCGAGATCAGTCAGGGCACCCTGCAGCACATCTTCGAGTACCAGACCCTCATCTGCGACCTGACGGGCCTGGAAGTGACCAACGCCAGCCTCTACGACGGCGGCACGGCCTGTGTCGAGGCCGCACTGATGGCCGTGCGCGTGGCGAAGAAGCGCAACACGGTGCTCATCAGCCGTGGCCTGCACCCCATGTACCGCGATGTGCTCAAGACCAACTTCGATCCGCACGAGGACCTGCACCTGGTGGAGGTCGGCCTGAAGGATGGCGTCACGGACCTGGCCGACCTGCAGGCCAAGCTCAACGGCGACGTGGCCGCGGTGATGGTGGGCTATCCCAACTTCCTGGGCGTGGTGGAGGACCTCACGGCCCTGGCCGGCCCCGTCCACGCGGCCGGTGCCCTGTTGATCAGCGTCACGCAGGAGGCCTTCGCCTTCGGCTGGTTCGAGGCCCCCGGCAAGGTCGGCGCGGACATGGCCTGCGGGGAGGCGATGTCGCTGGGCAACAAGCCCAACTTCGGCGGCCCCTTCCTGGGCTTCCTGGCCGTGAAGGATGCCCACAAGCGCGAGATCCCCGGCCGCGTGGTGGGCCAGACCAAGGATCTGGAGGGCCGCACGGGCTACGTGCTGACCCTCACCGCCCGCGAGCAGCACATCCGCCGCGACAAGGCCACTTCCAACATCTGCTCGAATCAAGGTCTCGTGGCGTTGCGCGCCAACATCTTCATGCAGCTGGCCGGCCCCGAGGGGCTCAAGGGCCTCGCCGAGCAGAACGCCGCCAAGGCCCAGTACCTGCGCCAGCGCCTGCTGGAGCTGCCGGACATGGAGCCGGTGGGTGACCAGCCCTTCTTCAACGAGTTCGTGCTGCGCTACACCGGCGACTACGCCGCGCTGCAGGAGGCCTGCCTGAAGGAGAGCCTGCTGCCGGGCCTGGACCTGGGCCGCTTCTATCCCGAGTACGCGGGCTGCATCCTCTGGTGCGCCACGGAACTCCACACCCGCCAGATGATCGAGAGCCTCGTCGAGATCCTGGCCCGCGTCCCCGCCACGGTTTGAGGAGAGAGCCATGTTCCTTCGTCAGCGCGAACCCCTCTCCTTTGAACGCTCCGTCCCCGGCAAGCGGGGCATGGACCTGCCGAAACTCGACGTGCCCGCCGCCCAGGACACCCGTCCCGCCCACCTGAAGCGCCGCGGTTTCGACGCCTTGCCCGAGCTGAGCGAAGTGGAGGTCATCCGCCACTTCACCCGCCTCTCCAAGTGGAACTACGGCGTGGACGACGGCATGTATCCGCTGGGCAGCTGCACCATGAAGCACAACCCGCGGCTGAATGAAAAGGTTGCCGGCATGCCGGGCTTCACGGACAGCCACCCCATGGCGCCGGACGCCCTCGTCCAGGGCAACCTGGAGATGCTCTACACCCTACAGGAGTGGCTGAAGGAGATCACGGGCCTGCCCGGTGTCACCCTGCAGCCCAGCGCCGGCGCCGCCGGCGAGCTCACCGGCGTCATGCTCATCCGCGCCTACCACCTGAGCCACGGCCGCAAGCGTCGCGTCATCCTCATCCCGGACAGTGGCCATGGCACCAACCCCGCCACCGCCGCCATGGCGGGCTACGAGGTGGTGGAGCTGCCCTCCGGCCCCGATGGCACCATCAGCTTCGACGACGTCACCGATCCCGTGAACGGCAAGGTGCGCAAGGGCCTCAAGACGCTGGTGAGCGAGCTGGGCAGCGAGATCGCCGGCGCCATGATCACCAACCCCAACACCATCGGCGTCTTCGAGTACCGCTTCAAGGAGATCAGCGACCTGCTGCACAGCGTGGACGCCCTGGTCTACATGGACGGCGCCAACATGAACGCGCTCGTCGGCGTGGCGCGGCCCGGTGACTTCGGCGTGGACGTCATGCACCTGAACCTGCACAAGACCATGTCCACGCCCCACGGCGGCGGCGGTCCCGGCGCCGGTCCCGTGTGCTGCGGCGCAAACCTCATGCCCTTCCTGCCCGTGCCCGTGGTCGTGCGCGACACCGTGAAGGTAGGCGAAGGGGAAGTGCCGAAGCACAGCTACCGCATGGACTGGGACCAGCCCCAGAGCATCGGCAAGGTGCACACCTTCTACGGCAACTTCGGGATCCTGGTGCGGGCCCTCACCTACTGCCTGAGCCACGGCTCCGACGGCCTGAAGGAGGCGACCCTGCGCGCCATCGTCAACGCCAACTACATCCGCACCCGCCTGAAGGGCGCCTACGCCCTGCACATCGACTCGCCCACCCTGCACGAGGTGGTCTTCAGCGACACCCACCAGGCCAAGCACGACGTGCACACCCTGGACATCGCCAAGCGCCTCATCGACCACGGCTACCACCCGCCCACGATCTACTTCCCCCTGATCGTGCCCGGCGCGCTGATGATCGAGCCCACGGAGAGCGAGGGCAAGGATGAGTTGGACGCCTTCTGCGACACCATGCTCGCCATCGCCAGGGAAGCCGAGGAGAACCCCGACGCCCTGCACCAGGCCCCGACCCTCGCGCCCCTGCGGCGCATGGACGAGACCACGGCCGCCCGCAAGCCCGTGCTGCGGTGGACGAAGGGTTGATCCTTCCCCATGCGAAAAACGCGGGCCATCCGGCCCGCGTTTTTCGTTGGCCTCCGCCTGCGGCGGAGTCGGAATCAATCGTGCGGGATGAGGTGCACGGCCGCGGCCTTGAGGATGGCGCAGACGCCGTCCCCTTCTGAAAGCCCGAGGTCGGTGCAGGCCTGGCGCGTGACGAGGCTCTCCAGGGGGAAGCCGCAGTCGAGGCTGATGCGGACCAGGGACCCTTCCGGGTTCAGGGCGGTGATGCGGGCGGGGAGTCGGTTGCGGGCCGTGGATCCGGAGCCGGCTCCGCTGCCGCGCTCCACGGCCACGTCCTCGCCGCGGATGCAGATGAAGACCTCCCAGCCCAGTCCACCCGGGTCGGCGGCGAAGATGCGGGCCGAGCCCACGGCGATGGTGGCCATGCCCCCCACGATGGATTCGATCTGGCCGCGCACTACGGTCTCCACGCCCAGGATCCGCGCCACGGCGGGATCCGTGGGGCGGTCGAAGACCTGCTGGATGTCGCCGCACTGGCAGACGCGGCCCTGGTCCATCACCACCAGGCGGTCCCCGAGCTGGAGGGCCTCGGCACGGTCATGGGTCACCAGCACGGTGGGGATGTCGAGGGTGCGGAGCAGGTCGCGCAGCTCCTTGCGCAGCCGCACCTGGGAGGGCCGGTCCAGGGCCGTCAGAGGCTCGTCCAGGAGGAGCAGGGCCGGCTTCCGGGCCAGGGCCCGGCCCAGGGCCACCCGCTGCTGCTGGCCACCGGAGAGCTCGCCGGGGTGGCGGCCCTCCAGGTCCCGGAGATCCAGCAGGGTGAGGAGCTCGTCCACCCGGGCGCGCCGCTCGCGGGTGCCGAGCGAGGCCAGCCCGTAGCCGAGGTTCGCGGCCACGCTGAGGTGCGGGAAGAGGGCGTAGGCCTGGGGCAGGAAGCCCAGGTCGCGGGCCTGGGGCGGACGGTGGATGCCCCCGGCGGCATCGGACCAGGTGGCGGCGCCGAAGCGGATGCTGCCGCGATCCGCCCGCTCCAGCCCGGCCAGGAGGCGCAGGGCCGTGGTCTTGCCCGAGCCCGAGGGCCCGAACAGCACGGTCACGGAAAAGCCCGGCTGCGGGATCTCGAAGCGGGCCTCCACGGCGGGGCCGCCCCGGTAGTGGCGCTCGGCGTCCGCCAGCAGATGGGGGCCGCGGTTCAGATGAGCGTCCACGGCTTCCTCTGGTGGCGCCGCAGGGCGTAGGTGAAGGTGAGCACCAGGAAGGACACGCCCAGCAGCAGCGCGGCGGTGCGGGCCGCGGGGGCGTAGTCCATGGCCTGCACCTGGTCGTAGATGGCGATGCTCACGGTGCGGGTGCGGCCCGGCAGGTTGCCGCCCACCATGAGCACCACGCCGAACTCGCCCAGGGTGTGGGCGAAGCTGAGCACCACGCCCGTGAGGATGCCCGCCCAGCTGAGCGGTGCGATGACGCGCAGGAAGGTGCGGACCCGCGATTCGCCGAGACACCAGGAGGCCTCGATGAGCCCGCGGTCCACGGCGGCGAAGGCGGCGGCCAGGGGCTGGATCATGAAGGGCAGGCTGTAGAGCACGGAGGCCAGGAGCAGGCCCTCGAAGGAGAAGGGCAGGGTGCGGCCGAAGAGGTTCTCCCAGGCGCGGCCGAAGGGGCTGCGGGGCCCCATGGCCATGAGCAGGTAGAAGCCCAGCACCGTGGGGGGCAGCACCAGGGGCATGGCCACCACGGCCTCCACCAGGAACTTCCAGCGCCGCCGGGAGTAGGCCAGCCAGTAGGCCAGGGGGAGGCCCAGGATGAGCAACGAGGCCGTGGTCAGGGCGGCGAGCCCGAGGCTCAGGCGGATGGCCTGCCAGTCCATCAGCGGGCCGCCACCACGAAGCCGTACCGGCGGAGGATCTCCACCGCGGGCGGGGACTGCATGAAGGCGCGGAAGGCCAGGGCGTCGGCGCGGTTCCGGGCGTGGTTCAGGATCACGCCGCCCTGGTCCAGGGGCGGATGGGCGTCCTCGGGCAGCTCCCAGAAGCGGCCGGAGGCGGCCATGACGGGGGCCTTGGCCAGGGACAGGGCCAGGATGCCGATGTCGGCGGCGCCGGTCTGCACGAACTGGGCAGTCTGGCCGATGTTCTCGCCGAAGACCAGGCGCGGCTGCACGGCCGCCAGCATTCCGAACTTGGCGAGGGCCGCCTCGGCCGCCCGGCCATAGGGCGCCACCCGCGGGTTGGCGATGGCCACCCGCTTCGCCGCGGGGTGCAGCAGGGCCTTCATGCCCAGCTGCTCCACGGGGATGGGGGAGGCCTTCGGCACCCACAGCACCAGGTGGCCCCGGCTGTAGAGGAACTCCGTGGTGCCGTCGGCCACGCCCGCTTCCACCAGCTTCTTCGGATAGCTGAGGTCCGCTGAAAGGAAGAGGTCGAAAGGGGCCTTGTTCATCAGCTGGGCATGGAAGTTTCCGGAGGAGCCGTAGGTGATGGCCACCTCCACGCCGGGATGGGCCTTCATGAAGGCCGCCTTCACCTCCACCAGGGCGAACTGCAGGTCGGCGGCCGCGGCGATGGCCAGCTGCGGCGATTCCGAACGGCCGACCAGGGCCATCAGGCAGAGCAGCAGGATCCTGAGCTGGAACATGCGGTGGTCCTTGAACGCCCTGTTCGGGGTCCCTCCCATCATGCCCCTTGGGGCGGGTCCGCTCCAGCCTGCGCTTGCGGCGGGAAGCGGCCCCGCCCGGATTGCAGGTGCGCCCGGGGGTGGGCTCGGTTCTAATCGAGGGCAGGTCCCAAGAAGGAGCTCGCGTGTCCTTCATCCACCAGCGGTCCATCGCGGCCCAGGTCCGGGTGGCACTGGGCCTGCTCGCGCTCCTGATGATGATGGGTTCCCTGGGGATGCTGGTGCTGGCCCGCCGGGCGGCCCGCCAGGCGAGCGACGTGTACCGGGACCACCTGCAGCCGATGCTGTGGCTCATGGAGGTGTCGGAGGCCTACTCCGTGGACATCACCATCTCGTTCCGGATGGTGCGCGCCGGGCGGATGTCCTCCGAGGAGGGGCTGCGCCGGCTCCGGGAGGGGGAAGCCAAGGCCCGGCGGAACTGGGCGGCGTTCCGGGCGAAGCGGACGACGACGCCGGCGATCCAGGAGACGGAGGCGGAGCTGGCGCGGCTGGAGACGGTGGGCAATCAACTGGCCGCCATGCTCCCGGACGGCATGAGCAAGGAACTGGGGGTCTTTGGAGACCACCAGTGGCTGCCGGAGGTGCTGAACTGCTCGCGGATCCTCGAGCAGCTGCGGAACGAGGAGGATCGCCGGGCCGAGACCACCATCCAGGCCCTGGAGCTCAGCTCCCAGCGGACCACCCTGGGGGGCCTGTCCCTGATGCTGGTGTCGCTGGTGCTCGCCCTCGGGCTGGGGCAGGCCTTCGCCTCGCACCTGCGGAAGGGCGTGAACTCCCTGGTGGCGCGGCTACAGAGCGTGGCCGACGGGAACCTCGAGCCACCTCCGGTGGCCCCCGGGGGCAGCGAACTGGCCAGCGCGGAGCGGCAGCTCAACCGCACCGTCGCCCACCTGCGGCAGCTGATCACGGAGAACCAGGCCCAGAAGGCCCTGGAACAGGCGATCCTGGACGGGGCCCACGCCATGATCATCGGCCTCGACCTCGAAGGGCGGGTCAGCCGCTGGAACCACTCGGCGGAGCTGCTCCTGGGCCATCGCGCCGAGGAGGTCATCGGCCGGGCCACGCCCGCGCTCTGGCGGCTTCCCGAGGAGATGGCCGCCCTGGCCGTGGAGATCGGCGAGCGGGTGGGGCGGACCCTGGCCCCGGGCCTCGAAACCCTGCAGGTGGCCGCGACCATTCCGGGCTTCGCCACCGAGTGCCACTTCCGCGCCAAGGACGGGTCCCTCATTCCCGTGCTGCTGACCATCTCCCAGGTGCGCGGCCCCGAGGGGGCCCTGCTCGGCACCATGGGCGTGGCCCTGGACCTGAGGGACCTGGATCGCCTTCGGAAGGAGCTGCGTGCCAGTGAGGACCGCTACCGCCTGCTGGCGGAACGGCTGCCGGACGTGGTCTACCAGTCGCAGATCTGGCCCGACGGGCGACGGACCTGGCCCTTCATCAGTCCGCAGTTCCAGACCTTCTATGGCGTGGAACCCGGCGCGCTGGAGCGCGATCCGGGCTATTCCTTCAACAAGCTCCATCCCGAGGACCAGGCCGGATTCCTCGCCTGCCTGGAGGAGGCCACCTCCCGCATGGGGCCCATGACCTGGGAGGGGAGGTCCTTCACGGAGCGGCCGGGTGAGCTGAAGTGGATCCGGGTCCGGAGGAGCCCCACCCCGCAGCCCGATGGCAGCATCCTCTGGGATGGCGTGCTGGAGGACATCACGCGGCTCAAGCAGTCCGAGGAGGCCCTGCGCCTCAGCGAGACCCGGGCCCAGGATGCCTCCCGGGCCAAGAGCGCCTTCCTGGCCAGCATGAGCCACGAGCTGCGGACCCCCCTCTCGGCCATCCTCGGCTACTCCCGACTCATGGCCCGGGACCTGGGCCGCAGCGAGGAGGACCGCATCCAGCTCGAGCAGGTGCTCCGGGCGGGGGAGCACCTGCTCGCCCTCATCAACGACGTGCTCTCCCTCTCGAAGATCGAGGCGGGGAGGATGGAGTTGCGCTCCGCCGCCTTCTCCCCGGCGGAGCTGGTGCGGGAGCTGGAGGCCCTCTTCCGCCTCTCGGCCCTGAGCAAGGGGCTGGCCTTCGAGATCGAGGCCCGCGGCCTGCCCACCCTGGTCGAGGGGGACCAGCCGAAGCTGCGCCAGGTGCTGGTGAACCTGCTGGGCAATGCGCTGAAGTTCACCGCCCACGGCACGGTGAGGCTGTCCGTGGCCTGGCGCGGCGGCATCGGCGCCTTCCGCGTGGAGGACACGGGCCCGGGCATCCCGGCCGAGGAGCAGGTCCAGATCTTCGCCGCCTTCCACCAGACGGCCCTGGGGCACACCAGCGGCGGCACGGGTCTCGGGCTCCACATCAGCCAGGCCCTGGTCTCCCTCCTGGGCGGCCAGGTCCGCATCGACAGCCGCCCCGGCGAGGGCTCGCGCTTCGACTTCGAGATCCCGCTGCCTGAGCCGGAGGGCCCCGTCGTCCTGCCTTCGCGGGGGCGGGTGGTGCGCCTGGCCGGAGGGGAGGCGCCCCGGAAGCTGCTGATCGTGGACGACCGCGTCGAGAACCGGGACATGCTGGACCGGCTGCTCAGGCTGGTGGGCTTCCACTGCAGCCTGGCCGAACACGGGGCGGCGGGCTTGGAGCAGTGGCGCGAGGGGCACCCGGACCTGATCCTCATGGACCTCCGGATGCCGGTCCTGGATGGCTTCGGGGCCGTGGAGCAGCTGCGGCGCCTGGAAGTGGAGCTGGGGCGCGCCCGGACGCCGGTGCTGGCCATCAGCGCCAGCGTCTACGACGTCAGCACGGAGGACCTGATCCGCCGGGGCTTCGATGCCTTCCTCACCAAGCCCATCGACGAGGACCAGCTGTTCGCCAGCCTGGAGGACCTTCTCGGCGTCCGCTTCGAGCGGCGGTCCCTGCCCGGGGAGCCCGGACCCGTTCCGCTGGATGGCCTGGCCCATCAGCACTCGGACTGGCGTGCCCGCTTCCTCGACCAGGTGGCCAGCGGCGACCTGGAGGCCGCCGAGGCCCTGCTGAGGGAACTTACGGATTCCGGCCTCGCCGAAGCCACCCGGGCTGCCCTCCGCGCCTATAATTTCGAAGACATCCTGAAACAACTCCGCTGAGGTCGACATGCTCGTCCCGCCCGCCGATGTCCTCCTGGTGGATGACAACCCCACCAACCTCGATGTGCTCGCGCGGGTGCTGCGGTCCCAGAACCACCGGGTCAGGACCGTCACCAGCGGAGCCCTGGCCCTGGAGGCCATGCGGCGCCAGCCGCCGGAGGTGGTCCTGCTGGACGTGGCCATGCCGGACATGGACGGCTACCAGACCTGCGCCCTGATCCGGGACGATCCCAAGCTGGCCAGCATCCCCGTGCTGTTCATCAGCGCCATGGACGGCCCCCTGGACAAGGTGAAGGCCTTCGAGAGCGGCGGCCGGGACTACGTCACCAAGCCCTTCGCCGCCGAGGAGGTCCTGGCCCGCGTCGAGCACCACGTGAACCTGGGCCGCCTGCAGAAGAACCTCGAACAGCAGAACCAGTCGCTGCAGGACGCGAACCTCAAGCTGAAGGAGATCCACGTCCTCAAGGCGAACTTCACCGCCATGCTCGTCCACGACCTCCGCTCGCCCCTCACCAGCGTGGGCCTCACCCTGGAGCTGCTGCGCTCCGGGCAGACCCCGAGGCCGGGCATGATCGACCAGGCCGTGGACAGCTTCCAGCGGGTGCAGGGCCTCCTGGACGAGATGCTGGACCTGCATCGCAGCGAGCACGGCCAGATGCCGCTTCGCAGCGACACCATCGACCCGGTGGCCTGGCTGCAGGGCTTCGCCGACCAGTTCTCCGTGCGGGCCCAGGCGGAGGAGGTCCTGTTCCAGACCTACTGGCCGGAGACCCTGGCCCCCATCAAGGGCGACCGGAGCAAGCTGGATCGCGTGCTCCACAACCTGCTCAGCAACGCCATCAAGTTCACGCCGCGGGGTGGAGCCGTGAAGCTGGAGGCCTCCGTGGAGTTCGGGGCGGGGGTGGAGGCGGGGCTGCGCTTCCTCCGGATCGCCGTGATCGACACGGGCCGGGGCATTCCCGCCGAGCAGCTGCCCTTCATCTTCGATCCCTTCCGCCAGTCGGAGCCGGGCGACGCCCACAGGGGCTTCGGCCTGGGGCTGGCCATCGTCCAGCGCCTCGTGGCCGCCCACCATGGCCAGATCCGGGCCCAGAGCCAGCTGGGCTTCGGCAGCAACTTCACGGTCCTGCTGCCCTGCTGAGGCTGCCCCGGATGGGAATTCCCCTCCACGGATCGGCCCGCCGGCTCCAGAATGAAGGGTTCCTAGGAGCCTCCATGCGCCTGCTTCCAGCCCTGATCCTCGGTGTGCCCCTGATGGCCCAGATGGCCGCCCCCCTGCAGGACCGGGCCGACCGCTTCCTGAAGCTGGTGAACGCGGGCTACCAGTCGCTCACCTACGTGGCCGCGCAGGCCAGCTGGAACGCGGCCTCCGACGTGAAGCCCGAGAACGATGCCGCGGCGGAGTGGGCGGGGAAGGCCTATGCCGCCTTCAACGGCAACCCGGCCCTCATCACCGAGGCCCGGGAGCTGCTCCAGCACCGCAAGGAGCTGAAGGGGATCACCGTCCGCCAGCTGGAGCGCGTCCTGCTCAACGCCGCCGAAGGACCCATGACGAACCCCAAGCTGGTCTCGGACCGCATCGTGGCGGAGACGGCCCAGACCAGTACCATGAACGGGTTCACCTGGACCCTGGACGGCCAGCCCATCAGCGCCAACCGCATTGACGAGATCCTGGGCAAGAGCGCCGACCTGGCGGAGCGCCGCAAGGTATGGGAACTGTCCAAGGAGAATGGGCCGGCCCTGCGGGCGGGGCTGGTGAAGCTGCGCGACCTGCGCAACGGCTGCGCCCAGGCTCTGGGCTACCCCGACTACTTCGCCCTGCAGGTGGCCAAGTACGACCTGAGCACGGACGAGATGATGGCCTTCAACCGGAAGTTCCTCGCAGAGCTGAAGCCCCTCTACCTGCAGCTGCACACCTGGGTGAAGTACGAGATGGCCAAGAAGTACGGCCAGCCCGTGCCCAGGGCCATCCCCGCGCACTGGATCAACAACCGCTGGAGCCAGAACTGGACCGGCTTCGTGACGGCCGTGGACTTCGACCCCTACTTCAAGGGCTGGCAGCCCGAGCGCATCGTGAAGACCGCCGAGGCCTTCTACACGGGGCTGGGCTTCGATCCGCTGCCCGCCTCGTTCTGGGTGAAGTCCGACCTCTACCCGGTGAAGCCCGGCGAGACGCGGAAGAAGAACAGCCACGCCTTCTGCAACCACCTGGACCTGGAGAACGACATCCGCAGCCTCATGAGCGTGGAGGCCAACAGCCAGTGGTTCGAGACGGCCCACCATGAGCTGGGGCACGGCTACTACTTCATGAGCTACACCAACCCCAACGTGCCGCCGCTCCTGCGGGACGGGGCGAACCCCAGCTTCCACGAGGGCATCGGCGAGCTCGTCGGCCTGGCCACCCGCCAGATCCCCTACCTGAAGGCCACGGGCGTCCTGCCCGCCGACTACAAGGTGGACGAGATGCAGGTGCTGCTGAACGACGCGCTGGAGACGGCCATCCCCTTCATGTTTTGGGCCTGCGGCACCATGCCCGAATGGGAGGCCGACTTCTACGCCAAGGGCATGCCCGCCGGCGAGATGAACGCACGCTGGTGGAAGCGGGTCCGCGAGCTGCAGGGCGTGGAGCCCCCCAGCCCGCGCGGCGAGCAGTTCTGCGATGCCGCCACCAAGACCCACATCAACGACAATCCCGCCTACTACTACAGCTACGGCTGGGCCACGGTCTTCAAGTTCCAGGTGCACGACCACATCGCGCGCAAGATCCTCCACCAGGACCCCCGCGCCACCAACTACGCCGGCCACAAGGAGGTGGGCGCCTTCCTCAAGACCATCCTCTCCAAGGGGGCCACCGAGGACTGGCGCAAGGTGCTGAAGGACGCCACGGGCGAGGACCTCTCCACGCGGGCCATGATGGACTACTTCAAACCCCTGATGGCCTGGCTGGAGCAGCAGAACAAGGGCCGCCAGATCGGCTGGGACTGAGGATGACGGAACCACAGCACCGGGCCCGGGTCATCAAGGCCGTCACGAAGGACCGGCACATCCGCCTGTCCTCGCTGGATGCCAGCCCGCTCTGGGATGGCGTCCGCCGGGGGCATCCGCACCTGGACCCGGAGGCCTGTGCCTGCCTCACCGAGCTGCTGTCGGCCACGGCCCTGCTCCAGGGCCGCACGGTCTTCGAGGAGCGCCTCCAGCTGCTGGTCAAGGGCTCCGGCCGCGCCAAGGCCGTGGTGGCGGACTGCTGGCCCGATGGCACCATCCGCGGCGTGCTGGACCTGGGCGAGGCCAAGGCCGAGCGCTGGATCCAGGCCCCGGGCGTGCTGCAGGTGATGCGCTCCAATCCCGCGGGCTCCCCCTACATCGGCAACCTCGAGCTGGTGGAGGGCGGCATCCAGGTGCAGGTGGAGCACTACCTCCAGAACTCCGAGCAGATCCAGGCGAGCCTCACGCTCTGGTGCGATCCGGGCACGGGGGAGGCCGGCGGCCTGCTGGTGGAGCTGCTGCCGGACTGCCCCCCGGCCCGCGTCGCCCGGCTGGTGCAGGCCATCGAGGGCCTGGAGGTGGTGCCCCACTGGGAGCGCACGCCGGAGTTCCTGGCCGCCTGGGTCTCCCAGGGCGAGGGCACGGAGGAGCTGGCGGCCATGGACCTCTTCTACCGCTGCCGCTGCACCCGTGAGGCCCTGCTGGAGACGCTGCGGCGCTTTCCGGAGGCGCAGAAGGCCGATCTCTTCAAGGAAGACGAGCCCCTGGAAGTCCGCTGCGACTACTGCGGCACGCTGTACCCCATCACCCGCGGGGACCTGTTGCCGGGGCAGGCCTGATGGCCGCGCGGCTCGTCATCGCGGAGCGCGGGCGGCCCCTGGGCTCGCCCTTCTCGGTGTGGCTGAACTTCCGTGCCGTGCCCTTCCTCGTGGCCGGGCTCACCAAGCTCTGGTCCTACACCCTGCGGGTTCGGCGCGAGGGCTTCGAGGCGGTGGAGGACCTCCTGGCGCGGGACGAGCGCTTCATCCTCAGCTTCTGGCACCGGCGCCTCTTCATGATGCCCCTCGCCTACCCCTTCCAGCGGAAGGGGCGGGGCGTGGCCATCCTGTCCAGCGACAGCAAGGACGGCGAGCGCAGTGCCGCCACCTGGCGCTGGTTCGACATCCATGCCGTGCGCGGCACCGCCAGCGACGACGGGGCCAAGGCCCTGGTGCGCATGATCCAGGCCGTGAAGCAGGGCTGGGATTTCGGCATCACGCCGGACGGCCCCCGCGGACCGCTCATGGAGCTGAAGCCCGGCACCATCGCCCTGGCCCGCAAGACCGGGGCCTGGATCGTCCCCGTGACCCTGGCCTTCGACCAGTGCTTCGAACTGAAGACCTGGGACCGCATGGTGATCCCCCTCCCGTTTGCGAGTTGTGTGATCAGGTACGGCGAGCCGTTCCGGGTTCCGCCCAAGGCGGAGGATGGCGCAGAAGGCCTGCGTCTTCAGCGGGAGATGGATGCGCTGGAAGCGTGGGCGGAAGGACTGCGACATGGCTGAGCTCGCCGTCGTCTCCCTCTCCGGCGGCATGGATTCCTGTGTCACGGCCGCCATCGCCAAGGCCCAGGGCTACGAGCTGGCGCTGCTCCACGCGGACTACGGCCAGCGCACCCAGGCGCGCGAAAGGCAGGCCTTTCGCGATATCGCGGACTTCTACGAAGTCCGCGCCTCCCGCCGCCTCATCATCGCTTTCGACACCCTGAAGGCCATCGGCGGCTCGGCCCTCACGGACGCCAGCATTGCCTTGCCCGAGGGCGATCCCGAGCGGGCCGGCGTGCCCGTGAGCTACGTGCCCTTCCGCAACGCGCACCTGCTGGCCACTTGCGTGAGCTGGGCCGAGGTGCTGGGGGCCCGCGCCATCTTCGTGGGGTTCGTGGAGGAGGACAGCAGCGGCTATCCCGACTGCCGCGAGGCCTTCCTCAGGAGCTTCGAGCAGACCGCGAACCTGGGCACCAGGCCCGAGACGCAGCTGGCCTTCCACGCCCCCCTCCTCCACCTGCGCAAGTCCGAGATCGTGCGGAAGGGCCGCGACCTGGGCGCGCCCCTGCACCTCAGCTGGTCCTGCTACCAGGGCGAGGCCGAGGCCTGCGGCCACTGCGACTCCTGCCACCTGAGGCTCCGTGGCTTCAAGGAGGCGGGCTTCGCCGACCCCATCCCCTACGCCTACCTTCCGCCCGGCCTCGCACCGCGCTAGCGTGGCATGACCCCATGACCGAGCCGCCCATGTCCACCTCCGCCGAATCCTCTCCTGCCAAGCCCCTGGCCTTCGTGCCGGAGACGCGCTTCGGCGTGTGGTTCCTGGCCACGGAGGTGTGGCGGGTCCACGTGCTGGGCGTGGCCCTGGACAGCCTCCAGGCCCTGGCGCCGGACCTGCCCACCGGTGGCACCATCCTGGACATCGGCACGGGCCTCGGCCACTCCCTGGGTGCCCTGGCGGCGCGCTTCCAGCCGGAGCGCATCCACGCCCTGGATCCCGACCCGGCCTTTCCCGCCAAGGCCGGGGCCAGCCTCACGACCTGCCCCGTTCCGGTGACGGTGCACCGCACCCACGCCGAGGCCATGGACCTGCCGGACGCCTCCGTGGACCTGGTCTTCTGCCACCAGTCCCTGCACCACATCGTGGGCCAGGAGCGGGCCCTCGCGGAGATGTTCCGGGTCCTGAAGCCCGGTGGCCACCTGCTGCTGGCGGAATCCACCCGGCGCTACATCCACAGCTGGATCATCCGCCTCTTCTTCCGCCATCCCATGCACGTGCAGCGCACGGCGCCCCAGTATCTGGACATGCTCCGGGCGGCGGGCTTCGAGGTGCGACCCGATCGCGTCCACACGCCGTACCTCTGGTGGAGCCGCTGGGACCTCGGCGCCCTCGAGTGGTTCGGCATGAAGGTGCCCACGGAGCGGGAGGAGACCCTGCTCAACACGGTGGTGCGCAAGCCCTGAGGAGGTACCCTGGATGAGGACCACCTCATTCCGGCCCCTTTCCAGGATCCACCATGCCCACCAAGAAGACCCCGAAGGCCTCCCTGCCCAGCCCCCTGCCGCAGTTCGTTGTGACGCGGCCCACGGGCCAGCTCGACACCTTCGTGAGCCCCCGCCCGGGCCGCCCCTTCACCATCACCTTCGAGACCGAGGAGTTCACCTGCCTCTGCCCCCTCACGGGCCAGCCGGACTTCGCCAAGCTGCGCATCGTGTACCAGCCCGACCAGCTCTGCGTGGAGTCGAAGTCGCTCAAGCTCTACCTCTGGAGCTTCCGGGACCAGGGCGCCTTCCACGAGGCCGTCACCAACCAGATCCTCGACGACCTGGTGAAGGCCACGAAGCCCCAGTGGATGCGCATCGAGGGCGACTTCCTCATCCGCGGCGGCATCCGGACCCTGGTGGTGGCGGAACACGGGAAGAAGCATTGAAACAATGAAAGCCGCCCTTGCCACAGGTTCGAGCCCTCGGCGCCAGCTCCGCAATGCCTGGCTGGGCCTGGCCGTGCTGTCGGCCATGGTGCTCCACACCTACCTGAAGTGGCGTTGGGGAACGCTTCCTGAACTGCTCTGGGGCTGCAACGTGGCCAGCTTCGTCATCGTCATGGGCCTGTTCCTCGATCATCCGGCGATGGTGGGCACGGGGTTCCTCTGGCATGTCGGTGTCGGTGAACCTGGATACGTCTTCGGCGTGATCCAGACCGGGCACACCACCTGGGTTTCGGTCCTGGTGCATAGCTTGCCAACCGTGGCCGCCTTCCTCTCGCTGCGTCGCACGGGCCTGCCCAGGCCTTCACCCTGGCTGGCCTTCCTCCTCTTTGTGGCGCTGGTGCCCATCAGCCACTACCTCACGCCTGCGCGGTTCAACGTGAACCTGGCCCATGAGCGGCTGTGGGTGCTCCAACGCCACTTCCCCGGCAACTGGGATTACCGGTTTGCCTTCAGCGCGATCATGCTGGCCATCCTCCTGCTGGCCGACTGGGGGTTCGGGGCCTGGTTTGGCCGGCCCGGCGGGAAGCCTGATTCCCTGAAACCGGTAGGTTCAGCATGAAGGCCGTCGTCGCCCTGGGCTCGAACCTCGGCGATCGCCGGGCGCACCTGGAGGCGGGGCTGGCCGCCTTGCGCACGTTGGGCGCGGTGCTGCCTTCGCCCCTGGTGATGGAGACGCCGGACGAGTCGGGTCGCGGTCCCGCCTACCTCAACACGGTGGCGATGCTCGTGGCTGATGAAACGGATCCGCGCCGGCTGCTGGAAGCCCTGTTGCGCCTCGAACTGACGGCGGGCCGGGATCGGAACGCCGGGAGGAACGCGCCCCGCACCCTGGACCTGGACCTGATCACCACGGACGGCCCGCCGGGGATCTGGACCTGGGACACGCCGGAGGACCTGCGCGCCCTGGGCCCCACGCTGAGCCTGGAACTCCCCCATCCCCGCGCCTTCAGCCGGCCCTTCGTGCTGGAGCCCTGGCGGGCCCTGTCCGATCCGGGAGAGTGTGGGGGCATCATCCCAAAAGAGAAAGAGCATTAACCGCAGATGTCGCAGATTCACGCAGATGAAAAGCACTCTTTATCTGCGGCCATCTGCGACATCTGCGGTTAGAAAATCAGTCCTGCTTTTGCTTCGTCCAGCGCTCGCACCAGCCCAGCACGGTCTCATACCAGAGCTTGCTGTTCTGGGGCTTGGCGACGAAGTGGGCCTCGTCGGGGAAGTAGAGCAGCTGGCTGGGGATGCCGCGCACCTGCAAGGTGTTGTAGAGCTGGAAGGCCTCGGTGACGGGCACGCGGTAGTCCAGCTCGCCGTGGATGACCAGCATGGGCTTGGTCATGTGGGCGATGGCGCCGCTGGGGCTCTGGGCCTGCCAGCGGGCCTTGGTCTCGGCGCTCTCCCAGGGCCAGCCCTTGAACTCCCAGTGGGGGAACCACAGCTCCTCGGTGCCCAGCTGCATGGACTCGGTGTTGAAGATGCTGGCGTGGGTCACGAAGGCGGCGAAGCGCTCCGGGTAGTGCCCAGCGATCCAGTTCACGGCATAGCCGCCATAGCTGCCACCGGCGGCGACGACACGCTTGGGATCGGCGTTGGGGTACTGCTTGAGCACCGCGTCCAGGGTCTTCATGAGGTCGGTCATGACGGCGCCGTTCCAGTCGCCGCTGATGGCATCGCAGTAGGCCTGCCCGAAGCCCGTGGAGCCGCGGGGGTTGGGCAGCACCGTGATGAAGCCGCGGCTGGCCCAGGCCTGGGCGTTCCACCGGGGGTGCCAAGCATCGGCCCAGGCGCCCTGGGGGCCGCCGTGGATGACGAAGGCCACGGGGTAGGTCTTCTTGGGGTCGTAGCCCGGAGGCTCCACGATGAAGGCGTGGGTCATGGTCCGCTTGCCTTCGACGGGCAGGGTGTCCAGCCAGAGGTCGCTGGTCTGGGCGAGGCCCAGCTCCGCCGCCAGGGCCTCGTTGTGCCGGGAGGCGCGGACCGCCTTGTGGTCGTTCATGGTCACCGTGTAGAGATCCGGCGGGGTCGTGAGGCTGGAGGACACGACGATGGCGTGATCCTTGGCCAGGGCGAAGCCTTCGACGTGCAGGCGATCACTGAGCGGCTGGATGGAGGCGCCGTCCCAGCGGTACAGGTCCGTGTGGCCGTGCCGCTCGCTGGTGCCCACCAGGTCCGCGCCCTGCCACTGGTAGTCGCCGAAGCTCTGGTCGAAGGCCTGCGTGGTGCGAACGACCTTGCCCGTGGCGCGGTCCATGACCCACAGCTCCCACTTGTCGGCCTCGAAGCCCTCGCGCCGCTGGGCGCGCCAGGCCAGGTGCTTGCCATCCGGCGAGTAGCGCGGGGAGTTGTCCATGGCCTTGTTGTCGGAGAGCAGCTTCGCGGGGCCACCAGCCAAGGCCACCTCGTAGATTTCGCCGTTGGTGGTGGTGGCCTTGGCCTGGTCAGGGTGGGATTCGAAGGCCAGAGCCCGGCTGTCCGGTGCCCAGGCGTAGCCGTCGCCGGCGGACACGCCGGCATAGTTGGGCACGTCCGTGGTGAAGCCCGCCGTGAGGTCGCGGGGCGCGGCGCTGCCATCGGCGGGCACCACGAAGAGGTGGCTCAGCTGCTTGGCGTCCTTCCACTCGTTCCAGTGGCGGTAGGTCAGCGCGGTGTAGAGGCGGCCCGAGACCTTGGAGGCCTCCTTGGCCTTCAGGTAGGCGGCGTTCTCGGCCTCGTTGCCACTGGGCACCGTGGTGCTGAGGAAGGCGATCCACTTGCCGTCGGGGCTCCAGGTCTGGCCCTCGGCGCCGCCGCTCAGCTTGGTGAGCTGATGCTTCTCCTTCGTGCCCAGGTCCACGATCCACACCTGGCCACCGGACTGGTAGGCGAGCTTCTTCCCGTCGGGGCTGAAGCGGGGCCGGGTCTGGCTGCCGCCGCCGAGGTCCAGCTCCTTCGCCTCTGCGCCTCCAGACTTGAACCAGATCCGGTTCACGGTCTTGTTGGCGGCGAAGTCCACGGTGCCCACCTGGTAGGCCAGGGCGCCGGCGGTGCTGAGCTGCGGATCGGCGACCTTCTTGACCTTGAAGAGGTCGTCCACCTGCAGCGGACGCGAGGCGAGCAGGGCCATGGAGGCCGTGAGGAGGAGGGCGGTGCGCATGGAATCTCCCATCAGTATTCCGACTGCAGGTACCGCGCGATCACGGTGCGCTGGATCTCGCTGGTGCCTTCGCCGATGGTGCAGAGCTTCACGTCCCGGTAGTACTTCTCCACCGGGTAGTCCTTGATGTAGCCGTAGCCCCCGAGGATCTGCACGGCCTGGTCCGCCACGCGGCAGGCCACCTCAGAGCTGTAGAGCTTGGCCATGCTGGCGGCCTTGGCGTAGGGCAGGCCCGCGTCCTTCAGGCCCGCAGCGCGGTAGATGAGCAGGCGGGCCGCCTCGATCTCGGTGCCCATGTCCGCCAGCTTGAACTGGATGCCCTGGTGGTCGGCCAGGGGCCTGCCGAAGGTGTGGCGGATCTTGCTGTAGCGCACGGCCTCTTCGAAGGCGCCCTGGGCCATGCCGAGGCCCAGGGCGCCGATGCTGATGCGGCCACCGTCGAGGGTACGCATGGCCTGCTTGAAGCCCACGCCGTCCTCGCCCAGCAGGTTGGCCTCGGGCACCTTCACGTCCTCCATGATCAGCTCAGAGGTGTCGCTGGCGCGCAGCCCCAGCTTGTTCTCCTGCTTGCCGGCCCGGAAGCCGTTCATGCCCTTTTCCAGCACGAAGGCGCTGATGCCGTCAGCGCTGCTGTGGCCAGGCTGGGGTGGCCGCGTGCGGGCCATCACCACGAAGATGTCGCCGTAGGTGCCGTGGGTGATGAAGGTCTTCGTGCCGTTGAGAATATAGTGCGAGCCTTCCTTCTTGGCCGAGGTGCGCAGCGATCCCGCGTCACTGCCAGAACCCGGCTCCGTGAGCCCCCAGGCGCCCAGGGCCTTGCCGCTGGCCAGGGGCTTGAGGTAGGCCTGCTTCTGCCGCTCGTCGCCCATGCTGTAGATGTGGTTGCTGCAGAGGCTGTTGTGGGCGGCCACGGTGATGCCCACGGAGCCGTCCACGCGGGAGAGCTCCTCGACCACCACGGCGTATTCCAGGTAGCCCATGCCCGCGCCGCCGTATTCCTCGGGGAAGATGACGCCCATCATCCCCATCTCGCCCAGCTGCTTCACCACGCCGAAGGGAAAGGTCTTGGCCTCGTCCCAGGTCATGACGTGGGGGCGGATCTCCTTCTCGGCGAACTTCCGCACCTCCTGGCGCAGGGCTTCGACGTGCTCAGGCAGCGTGACGTCCATGGGGACCTCGGATCAGCGGAGGGTGGCGACCGTGGCGGGGGCGCTGCGCTGGAGGAGCTGCTTCTTCTGCAGCAGGGCGTCCGCCTCGGGCAGGATCTCCAGGGCCTTGAGGATGACGGGATCCTTCTCGCACTGGATCTTGAAGCCGGCCTCGATGCCGTAGGCCACGTTCTGCATCTCGATGGAGATCTGTTCCTGCATGGAGGCCAGGTTGGCGTCCCAGTCCTTGTCGCCGACGGTCAGCTTCTGCTCCAGGGCCCAGGCACGGAACCGCGCCATGATCACCTCGTCGGCATGCTGGCCGGGCTTGATGCCGAAGTGCTCCTTCTCGTGGACCGCGAAGCGGAAGAAGGCCTGGTGTCGGAACCGCAGATCCACCATGAACTCGTTGAAGCGGAGGGTGGGCATGGGGTAGTCGGGGTTGATGCCGCCGCCGCCGTAGACCGTGCGGCCCAGGTCGGTCTTGAAGGCCGGGCCCTGGGGCTTGGCGTCCTTCTCGTCCTCGGGGTTGTAGTAGTCGTCCAGGCCGTGGGTGTAGTCCCGCTGGATGCTTCGCCCCGAGGGCGTGTAGTAGCGGGCGGTGGTGAGGGCCAGGCCGCGGGAGCGGCTGATGGTGAGCACGCTCTGGACCAGCCCCTTGCCCCAGCTGGTCTGGCCCACGACCAGCCCCCGGTCGTGGTCCTGCACGGCGCCGGTGACGATCTCGCTGGCACTGGCAGAGCCCCGGTTGATGAGGATGGCGAGGGGGAAGGGATCCAGCTGGGCGCCCTTGCTGGTGCGGGTCTGGTTCTCCTCGCGGCCGTCCCGGCCCTTCTGGCTGACGATGAGCTGGTCGGGGCCCAGCAGCTGTCGGCAGATGCCGATGGCCGCGTCCAGCACGCCGCCGCCGTTGCTGCGCAGGTCCAGGATGAGCTGCTTCATGCCCTGCTTCTTCAGGGTGGCCACGGCCCGCTCGAATTCGTCGGCGGTGGTCTCGCCGAAGTCCTTGATGAGGATGAAGCCCGTGGTGGGGTTCAGCATGAAGCTGTAGTAGACGCTGTTGGTGGGCACCTCGGCCCGGGGGATGGAGAAGCGCAGGAATTCGGCGATGCCCGCCCGCTGGACGGCGATCTCCACCAGGGTGCCCTTCTCGCCCCGGAGCTTCTGGAGCGCGGCGTTGGAGGTCATGCCCTCGGTGCTGGTGCCGTCGATCTCCTTGATGATGTCGCCGGAGCGCACGCCCAGGCGCTCGGCCGGCCCGCCCTTCATGGGGCTGATGATGGCGATGCCCTGGTCGTGCTGCTGGATGATGGCGCCGATGCCGAAGAAAGAGCCCTTCTGCTCCTCGCGAAGCAGCCGGAACTCACTCTCGTCCATGTAGTTGGAGTGGGGGTCCAGGGTGTGGAGCATGCCCTGGATGGTGGCGTGGGTCAGCTGCCGGGGGGGCGGGGGTTCGGGGCTCTGCTTCTGGACCAGGTCCATGATCTCGGTCAGGGTGTCCAGGCTGCGCTGGCGGGCGGTCTCGCCGCTGGAGCGGGCCAGCAGGGGTCCTGCCACGGCGATGGTGGCGGTCAGGACCAGCCACATCCAATTGCGCTTGATGAAACGGGCCATGAGGCTCCCGGGGAATCGACCTCCAGGATACGCCCGGGCCGGGCCAGGGGCGAATGGTGGTTCCAGACGGGCAGTGAGGTACCA
This sequence comes from Geothrix sp., assembly GCF_030219325.1. Lineage (NCBI taxonomy): Bacteria > Pseudomonadati > Acidobacteriota > Holophagae > Holophagales > Holophagaceae > Geothrix > Geothrix sp. The sequence continues at coordinate 174,996 of NZ_CP126625.1, forward strand.
CCAAGAAAAGGACTTGAAACCGCGAATGGCGCGAATGAACGCGAATAGGGCAAGCAGGGCAGATGCGTTTCGCTTGGGTCTCTGCCTTATATCTTTCATTTGCGCGCCCGGAGGGCGATTCGCGTCATTCGCGGTTCCTAGAAGCCTTCCAGGATGCGCTGAGCGGCCGGGGCCATGCGTTCCCGGCCGGCCCGGGTGGCCAGGATGATGCTCTCGAAGTGGCGGTAGCCGAGCTCAAGGTCGTCATTCAACACCAGGTAGTCGTAGGCCGGGTACTGCTCCAGTTCGTGGCGGGCGTGCTTGAGCCGGATGGCGATCTGCTCGTCCGAGTCCTTGCCGCGGCTGCGCAGGCGCTGCTCCAGGCTGGCGGCCGAGGGGGGCAGGATGAAGATCATCCGAGCATCAGGAATGGCTTCGCGCAGGTTCCTGGCGCCGGTGGTCTCGATGTCCAGCAGCACGTCCCGGCCCGTGGCCAGCGTCTGCTGGAGCCAGTCCCGGCCCGTGCCGTAGCGGTGGCCGTAGACCTGCACCCACTCCACGAAGCCGCCCTCGCGGACCATGGCGTCGAAGCGGGCCTCGTCGATGAAGAAGTAGTCGCGGCCGTCCACCTCGCCGGGGCGGGGCTTCCGCGTCGTGAAGGAGATGGAGAAGACGAGGTCCGGCACGGTCGCCACTAGGCGCTGGGCGAGGGTGGACTTGCCCGCGCCCGAGGGCGCGGAGACCACGAACACGTTTCCCGGATGCTGGATCAAGGGCCCCTCCTGGTTCCACTTTAACGGAACGGGCCCAGGAAGCCGCCCCCGGTGCGCTTACAGGAACGCCTCCGCCTCCGGTTCCGGCGCCGGGGGTGTCCGCTTGAAGATCGCCGAGGCGCTGCGCCGCCCGTCCATGACGATGTGGACGGGTTCGTCGAGCCGCGTGTGGACCAGGCAGCCCGAGCGCCAGGTCTCCGGCTGCTGGCGCAGCCAGTCCCAGTCGAGGACGCTGGAGCCCCGGGGGTAGGGCACGGTGAAGTAGCCGATGTTCAGGGAAGTCACGTTGTGGAAGAAGTGGGAGCCCAGGGAGGCATCCGCCTGGAAGTTCTCCATGGCGTACTCCACGATCACCTGGGCGCAGGAGATCATGGACCACTGGATGGGGATGCCCAGGTGCTGGTCGTTGCTGCCCCAGCGCCCGGGGCCCAGCAGCACGTACTTCCCGCCACCGGCGCGGAAGCGATCGTTGAGGTGCTCGATCTCGGTGGCCAGGGCAGGCGTCTCGAACTTGTCGAAGCCCTCGGGATCCACCCAGACGATGTCGTGCAGGCCCTCGACCACGCCGTTGCCCACGCACTTCTCGGAGAACAGGAACAGCCCTGAGCAGTCCAGCGTCTCGGGATCCAGGTTCACCTCCGCGGAATCCATGAGCTGGTGCTTGATCTGCAAGAGGGTGAAGGTGGGCTTGCCGTTGAGGGGGTCCTTGTCGAGGTTCACGGCGAACTCGAGCTCGACGGGCGTCTCCATGGCGTCGCGGATCAGCTCCAGCAGGTGCTGGAGGATCTTCGGGAGGGGGAACTGGTCGTACTTGAGGATGTTCCGGAAGTTCACGACGCGGGGCCCGGGGTGGTCCAGGCCATCCCGGATGCGGTCGTCGTTCCAGTCCCAGACCGAGGCGCAGTGCTGGAGTGCGCCGTCCTTCTCGGCCTCGGCGATGTCCAGGCTGAGCAGGGTGGCGTCCTCGCCGCCGTACAGATCGATGGCCGTGCGGCTCATGTCCAGGGCGTAGAAGTGCTTCTGGGTGGTGCGGAACTGCTCCTTGGGGGACAGCATGTCCATCTCGGGGTAGGGGGGCGAGAAGCGATAGGCCTTGTCCCCTTCCACCACGTATTTCCCCAGGCCCACGGCCAGGTTGGCGATGCCGTCCTGGGGCTGGGTGTAGGCCACGGGGTAGTAGTTGAAGGACTGGGCCACGCCCGAGATGTGGGGATAGAAGCGGTCGCCGAAGCGGCGTCCGGAGACCTCCTGGACGAGGATGGCCATCTGCTCCTCCTCGATCTTGTAGTCGATGGCCTGGAAGTAGGAGCGCGCGGCCTTGGTGTAGACCGAGGCGTAGACCAGCTTGATGGCCTCCGCGAGCTGGGCCTCGCGCACGCCGGGATCCGGGTCGGTGTTGGGCAGGAAGAAGGTGTTGTAGAGGCCCGCGAAGGGATGGGACAGGCTGTCCTCCAGCAGGCCCGAGGAGCGCACGGCCAGGGGGCCGCGGGCGTGGTTCGCCAGGAAGAGGCGCAGCTTGGCCATCAGCTCCGGCGAGAGGGAGCCCGTGAGGAAGCGCCGCTTGATGAGGTCGTCGTCCACGTCGTTCTGCAGCATCTGGCGCAGCCCGTGCCGGCTGATGAACGAGGTGAACTCCTCGGTGCCGATGATGGCCGAGCGGGGGATGCGGATGTTGGCCTCGGGCACGAGGCTGTCCAGGTCCATGCGGGCCAGCAGGGAGTGGATGAAGGCCACGCCCCGGCCCTTGCCGCCCATGGAGCCCGGGGCCAGGCGCAGGATGTTGGGCTCGTCCTTCGGCGTGGACTCGGTGAGGGGGACCACCTTGCCGAGGGTCTTCATTCGCTGGACGTAGTCGCCCACGTTGATGAGGAAGGTGCGCATCTCCTCCGGGTCGCGGTAGTCGGTGATGCGGAACTTCCCCAGCACCTTGGCCACCTGCACCTCGCCGCGCGCCATGATCCAGGCGGAGAAGTGGTTCCGGGAGGCGTGGTAGACCAGGGACTCCACGGGCACCGTGCGCAGCTTGGCCTGCAGGTCTTCCATGTTCACGGCCCGGGCGATCTCCTGGCCCTGCTCGTTGCGGAAGATGAAGTCGCCAAAGCCCAGGCTCTCGTGGAAGAAGGCCGAGAGCTCGGCGCCCAGGGTGTACGAGTTCTTGTTCAGGAAGCCGCTCTGGATGGCCGTGGCCCAGGACTCCTTGAAGGGGTCCGACGACTGCAGCAGGGTGGGCAGGTAGGGGTTCCGGTGCTTCACGGCCTTGATGAGCTTGATGCCGGCCTCCCGGTCCAGGGCCCCGTCCTTGGGGTACTTCCGGTCCGTGATCACGCAGAGCAGGAAGTCCTGGTAGCGGTCGGCGAAGGCGATGGCCTCCTCGTATGTGGTGGCCAGGAGCACCTTGGGGCGGACCCGCATGGCGAGGGTGCGGCTCATGCCGTCGGCGCTGTGGTCCTTGGCCAGGCGGGTGGTCTGCTTGAGCAGTTCGCTGTACAGGATGGGCAGGTACCGCGAGTAGTAGCGGATGCTGTCCTCCACCAGGAGGATCACGCGGGTGAGGCCCACGGAGGTGTCGTTCTCGACGTTGGACCGGTCCTCCATGAACTTCACCATGGCCATGAAGACCTCGGGATTGCCGTTCCACACGAAGACCTGGTCGTAGTTCCGCTGCAGCTCCTGGCGGCGCCGGTCGAGGGCCCCCACCTCCACGTTGTCGTTGAGCAGCAGGTAGATGGGGGTGCGGGGCGCGGCCTTCTTCAGGGCCTTGGACAGCTCCACGTGGCCGCCCTGGCCCAGGCGGCTCATGACGATGATCATGTCGAAGTGGCGGCTGGCGCACTTCTCCAGGGCCTCCTCGGCGGTGGAGACGTTGGTCACCCGGGGCGGGTTGCTCATGTTGAGCTGGTAGTAGCCCTCGAAGAGGATTTCCGTGAGCAGGCCGTCCTGCTCCAGCGTGAAGGCGTCGAAGGCCGGGGCCACCAGCAGGATCTCCCGGGCCCGGAGCGGCATCAGGTCGTGGAAGATCTCCTTGTCCGAGGCGTACTTGCGGAAGATCTCATTGAACTCGCTGCTGATCATCGGTGCCCCAGGTTCCAGGAAGTGTACCGGTCTGCACAGAAAAGGGGGCCGCATGCGGCCCCCTTTTCTGTGACTGCGAAAGGCTGGTGGTTACACGAGCCCCTGGTCGATCATCGAATCGGCCACCTTGAGGAAGCCGGCGATGTTCGCGCCGTTCACGTAGTTGCCGGGGGTGCCGAAGCGGGCGGCGGCGTCCACGCAGGACTTGTGGATGTTGATCATGATCTGGTGCAGGCGGGCGTCCACTTCCTCGGCGGTCCAGCCCAGGCGCATGGAGTTCTGGGACATCTCGAGGCCCGAGGTGGCCACGCCGCCGGCGTTGGAGGCCTTGCCGGGGGAGAAGATGATCTTGTCGGTGTTGGCCTGGAAGAACTCCACGGCATCCAGGGTGCTGGGCATGTTGGCGCCCTCCACCACGGCGAGGCAGCCGTTGGCCAGCAGGCCCTTGGCCTCGTCCAGGTTCAGCTCGTTCTGGATGGCGCAGGGCAGGGCCACGTCCACCTTCTGCTCCCAGGGGCGCTTGCCGGCGTGGAACTGGGCGGTCTTGAACTTGGCCGCGTAGGGGGCCACGGACATGCGGTCGATGCGGAGCATCTCCTCCATGTACGCGATCTTCTCGCCGCTGATGCCGTCGGCGTCATGGATGTAGCCGTCGGGGCCGGAGATGGTGACCACCTTGGCGCCCAGCTGGGTGGCCTTGGTGACGGCGCCCCAGGCGACGTTGCCGAAGCCGGACACGGCGACCTTCTTGCCGGCGATGGTGTTGCCCTTGGTCTTCAGCGCCTCTTCGGCGAAGTAGACCACGCCGTAGCCCGTGGCCTCGGGACGGATGAGGCTGCCGCCCCAGTACTGGCCCTTGCCGGTGAGCACGCCCGTGAATTCGTTGGCGAGCTTCTTGTACATCCCGAACATGTAGCCGACCTCGCGGCCGCCCACGCCGATGTCACCGGCCGGCACGTCGGTGTCGGGGCCGATGTGGCGGAACAGCTCCATCATGAAGGACTGGCAGAAGCGCATGATCTCGGCGTCGCTCTTGCCGTTGGGATCGAAGTTGGAGCCGCCCTTGCCGCCGCCCATGGGCAGGCCGGTGAGGCTGTTCTTGAAGATCTGCTCGAAGCCCAGGAACTTCAGGGTGTCGAGGGTGACGTTGGGGTGGAAGCGGATGCCGCCCTTGTAGGGCCCGATGGCGCTGCTGAACTGCACGCGCCAGCCCGGATTGATGCGGATGATGCCCTTGTCGTCCACCCAGGGCACGCGGAAGCCGATGGCGCGCTCGGGCTCGACGATCCGCTCGAGGATGGCGTTCTTCTTGTACTTCGGTTCCTTCTCGAGGACCGGATCCAGGGAGTGCAGGATTTCCGTGGCGGCCTGGATGAACAGGCTCTCCCAGGGAGCCTTCTTCTTGAGGCCCTCAAGGACTTCGGTGACGTACTGGCTCATGGTTCCTCCAGGAAGGAAGGTGTTGAGAAAGAGGGGCACATGCCCGGGGTGTTGATCAGAAGGGGTTCACCAAGGGGCCCGTCCCGGGGCTGCGATGGCGCGTTTCAAGGTCGGAAACGGGACGACATGACTCTAGCCGGAGGAACCAGATGTCGGGAGGGCCGAGGGATGAAGAGGTGATGAGAAGCACTAAATGGGGCATGTTTTTAAGGGTTACCTCTCGGGTGGTTGACGAACCGTCAAATCAAGGCGAACCCGGAAGTCTGGCACTCCCTTCCCCCTGTCGGTCGCCTCCGGGGAGGGAATGCTGCGTCCATGGGCCCCCGATCAAGGTGTCCGGAATTTCGGGTTCGGCGCCGGGGGCTGCATGGGCGGAGCCTGGATCACCCTGCCTCAGGGTGCCTCGGCGCGCCCGACTCGCCCGCTCGGCGGGATGCGTTCCAGGCGCTTCATGAGCTCCCGGATCTTGACCGGCTTGGGGAGGTAGTCGTCCATTCCAGCCTGAATACAGGCATTCCGGTCCTCGTCCATGACGCAGGCGGTCACGGCCACGATCGGGATGTGGCGGCCACTGCCAACCTCCATCTGGCGGATGCGGCGAGTGGCTTCCAGGCCATCCATGACGGGCATCAGCAGGTCCATGAGGATGACGTCGAAATCGGGGGGCCTCACTTGCAGGTCGCCCAGGACCTCCAGCGCTTCCGCGCCGTTAGAAACCACCAGAACCTGATGCCCCCATTTCTCGAGGGTCTGGCATAGAAGCTGTTGATTGATCGGGTGATCCTCCACGATCAGGATGGCCAGGGGCGCGACCTTGGGCGGGTTGATGGGAGGCGGATCCTCCGGCGCCCTTGCGGCCACCGCCGGGGCTGGAGGTCCATCTTGGGATGCCGTCCGGGCATCGACGAGTTCCACCCAGAAGGTGCTGCCCTGTCCCTGGAGGCTGTCGAAGCCCAGATTGCCCGACATCATCCTGATGAGGCGCGCGCTGATCGAGAGCCCCAGCCCGGTTCCCTCGATCTTCGTTCCCTCGGCGCCCAGTCGGTTGAAGGGCTGGAACATCCCCTCCTGCAAGTGTTCGGGGATCCCCTGCCCCGTATCGCGGATCTCGATGCGAACCATGCCCGGCTGCACCCGACGGGCGTTGATGAAGACCTGGCCCAGGGGCGCGTTGTACTTCACGGCGTTGGACAGGATGTTGATCAGCACCGACCTCAATTGCACTGGGTCGGCCAGAACGCGCAGGTTGGAAAGCTGCTCAAGATCAAAGTGGATCTGGATCTGGCGGAGATTGGCCAGGGGCAGGACCAGGCTGAGGGAGTTGGAGAAGGGTTCAGAGAGCGGGATCTCCTCGATTGAAATGGTCACCTTTCCCGCTTCGATGCTGCTGAGCTGCAGGACCTGGTTGACGAGCCCCAGCAGCAGCTCTCCGCCCTGATGGAGCTGGTCCACCAGGTGGGACTGTCGGGGGCTCAGGGGTGGATTCTGATCCTCCTTGAGCAGGTCTGCGGAGAGCAGCACGGCGTTCAGAGGTGTTCGCAGCTCATGGCTCATGGAGGCGAGAAAGACGGACTTGGCGTGGTTGGCCGCTTCCGCGGCATTCTTGGCTTCATAGAGGAGACGCTTGGACTTCTCGCGCTCCGAGGTCACGGCGACGGCTGCCACCACCACCACCGCCACGCTGGAAAGGATGGAGAGAAAGGTGAATTCCGGGGTCAGGGAGGCCGGGGCCTGATTCACGGGGAGCCTGCCTCGAAGGGTTGCTTCAAAAAGCAGGACGAGCACCGCCAGGAGGACGCCAGCCGTCGAGATCAGCATCCGTTTGCTGCCGAAGGTGCTCAGCAGGAACAGATTCGGAAGAAACCAGGGCAGAGCCACCGAGGTGATGCCCCCGGTGATGGCGCACCAGAACGCGACGATGCCGATGCCAGCCATGTTGGTGAGGAACAACCCCAGCTCCAGGCGGCCCGTGACGCGTACGAACAGGGCGCCCAGGATCGGGGAGAGGATGGCCGTGGCGAAGAGCAGGCCCTCCTGTCGGGTGAGATCCGACCGCACCAGGATGTAGGCCAGAAAAAGGATGGCGACCACGCCGGAAATGGAAAGGAGGGACTTGGCGATCCCGCGGTGGCGAAGCCGGCGCCGCTGATCCTCGCGGGCCTTTGGCGGGACCAGAAGGTCGAGAACGTCGCCCTTAGTCCTCATGAGGCCTGGCCATTGATCACCAAAAGTCACTTATACGCCTCTGGCGATCGGGGCCACAGGGCATTGTTGGCCCATCAGGGGCGAATTTTCGAATCTTCCTGGTCCGCCCCACCCACGAGCTGCCGCCGCCAGACCGTGGGCGAGAACCCCGTCTCCTTGCGGAAGCGGCGGGCGAAATAGGCCTGGGAGCTGAAGCCCAGCCGCTCGGCGATGGCGCCCACGGACAGGCTGGTGTCGCCCAGCAGCTGGCAGGCCCGCTCCACCTGCTGAAGCAGGCGGTAGCGCTGCGGCGTGAGGCCCGTGTGGGTGCGGAAGCTCCGCCGGAACCAGGAGTAGCTCACGCCCAGATCCTCGGAGACGGTCTCCAGGCCCAGGCGGCTGCGCTCGGGATCTCCCAGCAGGCGGCAGGCGTCCTGGACGAGTCCGCGCTGCCGACCCACGCCGCTGCCCGCACGGGTGGTGCATTCGAGCCGCGCGAGCAGGTGGCCCAGGGCTCCGGCCATGAGGCGGCCGGAATCCGGCACCGGGTCCTTGGCCAGCTCCACCAGCTTCACCATGAGTCCCAGCAGGGCCTCGTCGAAGCCCGCCCGGATCACCCGTGGCAGGGGGCCGAAGAAGCCCGCCTCCTCCCAGCGCTCCATCCAGGCCCCGCCGAAATCCACCTGGTGGCTGCGGCAGGGCCGACCCGGATCGGGCAGCAGGGCGCCGCCGCTGGCGGCGGAGGACAGCACCACGTCCCCGGCCTCCACCCGCTGGCGGCGGCGGCCGGGGGCCGTCAGGGTGCCGGCGCCCCGCACCACGCAGGCCAGGCGCCAGCGCCCGGGGGGAAGGCCCACCTGTTCCTCCCCCGAGGCGATGGTGCTCACGTACAGCCCCCAGGCCTCGTCCAGGGGGGTCGAGGGGATTCGCCAGACGGTGGCATGGGATTCGGACATGGGGCGTCTCCAGCTTCTTGATGATGGTGCCAAAAAGTGCAAATGAAGGGACAGAACTCCCCCTTTTGGTGGACCCATCCCGGCGACTACGCTGTCAGCGAGTCCTCAGGAGCCGACATGCACGCGAGCCTTCAGCGTCTGAAGACCTACCTCCTCTGCGGCGTCTCCCACGTGATCCCCTTCGTGGCCTGTGGCGGCATCCTCATCGCCGTGGCCATCGCCTTCGCCCCCATGCGGCCCGGCACCGGCCCGGACTTCAGCCAGGCCCCGGTGCTGAAGCTGATCATGGACATCGGCGTGGCCGCGTTCTCCCTCGTGGTGCCCGTGCTCGCGGGCTACATCGCCTTCGGCATGGCCGACCGCCCGGGCCTGGTGCCCGGCTTCGTGGGGGGCTTCATCTCCAACGCCGTGGGGGCGGGCTTCCTGGGTGGGCTGGCGGCGGGCCTCCTGGCGGGTGGCGTGGTCGTGCTGCTGAAGAAGCTCCCGGTGCACCGGCTGCTGCGGCCCATCATGCCCATCCTGGTGATTCCCGTGCTGTCCTCCCTGGTGGTGGGTCTGGCCATGTACGGCCTCCTGGGCGCACCCATCAAGGGGCTCATGGCCTGGCTGGCCCTGGCGCTGCAGAACCTGGGCAGCGGCAACCAGATCCTGCTCGGGCTCGTGCTGGGCGCCATGATCGCCTTCGACATGGGGGGGCCCGTGAACAAGGCGGCCTTCTTCTTCGGCGTGGCCATGATCAAGGAGGGCCACGTGGGCGTGATGGGCGCCTGCGCCGCCGCCATCTGCATCCCGCCCCTGGGCTTGGGCCTGGCGACGCTCCTGGCCCCCAAGCGCTGGTCGGACAGCGAGCGCGAATCGGGCCTGGCGGCCCTGGCCATGGGCACCATCGGCATCACGGAAGGGGCCATCCCCTTCGCCGCCGCCGATCCCCTCCGCGTGATCCCCACCATCATGGGCGGCTCGGCCCTGGGCGCGGTCATTGCGATGCTGGGCAGCGTGGGCGACCACGCGCCCCACGGCGGGCTGATCGTGCTGCCCGTGGTGGACCACCGCGGGTGGTACCTCGCCGCCATCGCCATCGGCACCCTCGCGGTGGCCGTGACCATCAACCTCCTGCGCGCCCACGCCCGGCCCGCCCAGCCCTCTGCAGAGGCCCCATGAAGATCCTCGCCATCACGGCCTGCCCCACCGGCATCGCCCACACCTACATGGCTGCCGAGCAGCTGGAGCGCACGGGCAAGCAGCTGGGCCACAGCATCAAGGTGGAGACCCAGGGCGCCATGGGCATCGAGAACCGGCTGACGGAGGCCGACGTGGCGGGCGCCGATGCCGTGATCTTCGCGTCGGATCTGCCCGTGCAGGGGCGGGAGCGCTTTGCCGGCGTCCCCCGGATCCTGGAAGTGCCCGTGCAGCTGGCCATCAAGAACCCGGCCGAGATCTTCGCGCGCCTCTGAATGGACTACGCCTTCGACTTCCCCCTGGCGGGCGGCCTCCACGCCTGGCCCGCCGCCGCCCTCCGCGAGCGGAGCGCGGCCCACTCCGCCCGCTTCGAATTCCTGAACGAGCGCACGGGCCGGACCGCATCCCTGGACAGCGTGCTGGGCCTGCTGGCCACGGACACCCGGAAGGGCGACCCTTGCCGGATCCGTGTGGAAGCCGGCGACGAGGCCGAGGCCCACCGCGACCTGGTCACCTTCCTGCAGGGCCCCTTCCTGGACTGCGACCGCAGCGTGGCGTCCGGGACGCGGGCCTCCACCGTGGTCCCGCGCCTGGTGGAGCGCTCCGGCGGACGCTGGTGGGCGGGCGAGGGTGTCTCTGAAGGCGTGGGTACCGGCCTGGCCGTGGGGCTGAGCGCCACTGCGCCGCGGTCCCGGGAGCCGCAGGGCGAACCGCAGGCCGAGGCCGAGCTGCAGGCGCTCCAGGGGGCCATCGCGGCCCTGGGGGCGCGGCTGCAGGCTGAGATTCGCCAGGCCACCCATGCCGCCCCGCGCAGCGTGCTGGAGGTGCACCGCGCCCTGCTGGAGGATCCGGGCTGGCGCCGCGGCATCGAGGCCGCCATCCGGGAGGATCACCTGGGCGCCGCGGCCGCCGTCGAGGCCGCCACGCGGTCGGCGGAAGCTTTGCTGGGCCGCTCGGAGCATGCGGCCATCCGCGAGCGGGCCCTGGACCTGCAGGACGTGGCCGACCGGCTGCTCCGCGAGCTCGGCGGTGAGGCGCCCGAGGCCTCCCGCCTGTGCCTGGTCCAGCCCTCGGTGCTGGTGGCCGAGCGGCTGGCGCCCTCGACCCTCCTCGCCCTGGATCACGGACTCCTGCGGGGCCTCGTGCTGGCCGAAGGCGGCGGCACCTCCCACACGGCCATCCTGGCCCGCTCCTTCGGGATCCCCTGTGTGACCGGACTGGTGCCCGAGGCTGTCGAAGGGAAGCGCCTGCTCGTGGATGGGCTCAGGGGCCTCGTCATTGCGGAACCCACCCCTGAAGTCGAGGCCTACTACCGCCTGGAGAGCGAGGGACTGCGGCGGTGGACGGCCCGCCTGGCCACACTGCCCGAGGCCCGAACGCAGGATGGGCATCCCGTGCAGGTGCTCGCCAACATCTCCGCCGCCGAAGAGACCGCCCGTGCCCTGGAGGCCGGGGCCGAGGGCATCGGGCTGTTCCGCACCGAGATGCTCTTCCTCCACCGGCCGACTCCGCCCGGCGAGGAGGAGCAGGTCCAGGCCTATGCCCGGGTGCTCCGGGAAGCGGCGGGGCGGCCCGTCACCCTGCGGCTGCTGGACGTGGGCGGCGACAAGCCCCTGGCCTACCTGCCCCTGCTGCCGGAGGCAAATCCCTTCCTCGGCCGTCGCGGCGTCCGCTGGTACGCCGATCAGGTGGACCTGGTGCGCACCCAGGTCCGGGCGGCCCTGCGCGCGGCGGCCCACGGCCACCTGCGCCTGATGATCCCCATGGTCGCCGAGGTGGAGGAGCTGCGCTGGGTGCGCGCCCTCGTGCGGGAGGTGCGGGAGGACCTCGCCGCCGAAGGCGCCACGGCGCCGGAGGTGCCCCTCGGCATCATGGTGGAGGTCCCCGCGGCCGCGCTGAACCTCGAGGCGCTGGCCCGCGAGGCGGACTTCCTCTGCGTGGGCACCAACGACCTGGTGCAGTACCTGTTCGCCGCGGACCGCGGCGACGCCGGCCTGGCGAAGGCCAGCCACGAGTGGCATCCGGCCACCCTGCGCCTCCTGGCGCACATCGCCCAGGGCGCGAAGGCCGCCGGGAAGCCCCTGAGCCTCTGCGGGGAGATGGCCAGCCGGACGAGGCTGCTGCCACTCCTGCTGGGCCTCGGTTTCGACGAGCTCAGCGTGGCGCCCTCCGCCGTGAGGGGCATCCGGGCCGCCCTCGCCTCCCTGGATTTGCCAGCCTGCCTGGACCTCACCCGGAAGGCGCTGCGGGCCGCCACCGCCCTCGAGGTCGAAGGGCTCCTGGATGGGGCCCTGGGCTCCGGCGCCGCGCCGCCCCTGCTGGATCCAGACCTGGTGGTGCTCGGGGCCGATTGCGCCACCAAGGAGGAGGCCCTCAAGCTCCTGGTGGAGCGGCTCGTCAGCGCCGGACGCACCCGGGATCCCCTGGGCCTGGAGGAAGCCATCTGGGCCCGGGAGGCCGCCTACGCCACGGGAATCGGCTTCGGCTTCGCGGTGCCCCACTGCAAGAGCCCCGCCGTGGCCGCCAACGCCATCGCCGTCCTGCGGCTGGCCGCGCCGGTGGTCTGGAGCGACGAGGCCGAGGCCAGGCTGGTCCTCCTCTTCATCACGCGGCCCGATGGCGCCGACGAGCACCTCCGGGTCTTCGCCCGGCTGGCCCGCCGCCTCATGGATGCCGACTTCCGCCAGGGGCTCCTCGACGCCCCCGGCGCCGACGCCCTGCTCGACCTGCTCCGCCCGGTCCTCTCCGACTAGGACCCTCCACGCCACGCTGCTTCAGGAGCCTTCATGCGCTTTCTCCGCACCACCGCCCTCTCCGCCCTCGGCCTCGCCCTCGCGGCCGCGCCCCCGACTCCGCCTCAGGACCTGGCGAAGGAGCGGACCCTCTACGTGATGAACTACTCCCACCTGGATACCCAGTGGCGCTGGTCCTATCCCCTGGTGGTCCGGGAGATGCTGCGGAACACGCTGTACGACAACTTCGCGCTGATGGAACAGCACCCGGACTACGTCTTCAACTGGAGCGGCGCGGGCCGCTACCAGATGTTCCAGGAGTACTACCCCGGGGAGTACGCGCGGCTGAAGGGCTACGTGGCCAAGGGCCAGTGGTTCCCCGCCGGCTCTGCCTGGGAGGAATCGGACGTGAACGTGCCGTCCTCGGAATCCCTCCTCCGCCAGCTGCTGCTGGGGCACACCTTCTTCAAGCGGGAGTTCGGCACCGAAAGCTCCGAGTACATGCTGCCGGACTGCTTCGGCTTCCCGGCTTCGCTGCCCTCGATCCTGGCCCACTGCGGGCTGAAGGGCTTCTCCACCCAGAAGCTCACCTGGGGTTCCGCCAACGGCGTGCCCTTCAACGTGGGCCGCTGGGAGGGCCCCGATGGCCGCTCGATCATCGCCGCCCTGAACCCGGGGAGCTACGACGCGCACATCACCACGCCCCTCACGGGGGAGGCCTGGGTGAAGCGCCTGGATGCCAACGGCCTGGCCAGCGGTTTGAAGGTGGACTACCTCTACAACGGCACCGGGGATGAGGGCGGCGCGCCCTGGAACGACTCGCTGCAGACCCTGTGGCAGGGCCTCGCGGCCAAGGGCCCGGTGAAGGTCATCGCCGGGCGGGCCGACCTGATGTTCGAGGCCATCACCGAGGCCCAGAAGGCCAAGCTGCCGGGCTACAAGGGCGACCTGCTGCTCACCCAGCACTCCGCGGGTTCCCTCACCTCGGCCGCCTTCATGAAGCGGATGAACCGGCAGGACGAGCTGCTGGCGGACGCGGCGGAAAAGGCCTCCGTGGCCGCCGACCTGCTGCAGGCCAGCCCCTATCCGGCCGCCACCCTCGAGAAGGCCTGGGGCCTCATGCTGCGCAACCAGTTCCACGACATCCTGCCGGGCACCAGCCTGCCCAAGGCCTACGAGTACGCCTGGAACGACGGCCTCCTCGCCGCCAAGGCCTTCGAAGGCACGCTGGAAGATGCCGTGGGCGCCGTGGCCCGGGGCCTGGATACCCGCGTGGACGGTGTGCCCCTGGTGGTCTACAACGCCCTGGGCATCGCCCGGAAGGACCTGGTGGAGGCCCTGCTGCCCGCCGAGCTCGAAGGCGAAGCCCAGGTCACGGCCGTGGATGCCAACGGAGCCGCCCTTCCCACCCAGATGACCGTGGGGGCAGACGGCCGCCGCCGCGTGCTGTTCCAGGCCAACGTGCCCAGCCTGGGCTTCGCGGTGTTCGGGCTGCGGCCCGGCAAGGCGCCTTCGGCCGGCGAGCTGAAAGTGCAGGGCCGCACGGCCGAGAACGCCCGCTACCGCGTGAAGCTCAATGAGGCCGGGGACATCGACAGCGTGTTCGACAAGCAGCTCAAGCGCGAGCTCCTGTCCGCGCCCGCGCGGCTGGCCTTCCAGCATGAGAAGCCCCAGCACTGGCCGGCCTGGAACATGGACTGGAACGACCGCCAGAAGGCGCCCCGCGCCTTCGTCTCGGGCCCCGCCGCCATCCGCGTCAGCGAGGACGGCCCGGTGCGCGTGGCCCTCGAGGTGATCCGCGAAAGCGAAGGCTCGCGCTTCGTCCAGACCATCCGCCTCGCCGCCGGCGCCGCGGGGGATCGCGTGGAGGTCGCCAACCTCGTGGACTGGAAGACCTCCGAGGCCAGCCTGAAGGCCACCTTCCCCCTGGCCGCCGCCCACGCCAAGGCCACCTACAACCTGGACCTGGGCACCATCGAGCGGGGCAACAACGATCCCAAGAAGTACGAAGTGCCCACCCACGGCTGGATGGACCTCACGGACGTCCAGGCCGGGTACGGCGTGACCCTGCTCACCGGCGCCAAGTACGGCACCGACAAGCCCGATGACCACACGCTGCGGCTCACGCTGCTCTACACGCCGGGCGTCGGCAAGGACTACCGCGAGCAGCGCTGGCAGGACTGGGGCCGCCACAGCTTCACCTACGGCCTGGCGGGCCATGCCGCCGGCTGGCAGGGCGCGCCCTGGCTGGCCCTGCGCCAGGACCAGCCCCTCGTTGCCTTCGCCGTGCCCAAGCATGAAGGCCCCCTCGGTCGCAGCTTCAGCCTGCTGCGCACCTCGTCTGCGGACGTGGCCATCCAGGCCGTCAAGCGCTCAGAGGACGGCCGTGCCATCGTGGTGCGCCTTCAGGAGCTGCGCGGCGCCGCCGCCCGCATCGACCTCCAGGCCGCCGGGGCCATCCGCAGTGCCAAGGCGTTGGATGGCTTCGAGCGGCCCCTGGCGGACCTCCAGCCCCAGAAGGGGCGGCTGGCCCTGGACTTCACGCCCTACCAGCTGCGGACCCTCGGGCTCGACCTGGAGGCTCCGGCGCGCGTGTCGGCCCCTGCCGCCCAGCCCGTGGCCATCCCCTTCGACGCGGCGGTCTTCAGCACCAACGCCGACCGCATGGATGGCGGGGCCATGGAGCCCTACGCCAGCTATCCCTCGGAGATGATCGGGGCGACGGTGGAAGCCGGCGGCCTGCGCTTCTCCATGGGGCCCCGTGGCGATGGCCAGAAGAACGCCCTCACCTGCGCCGGGCAGACCCTCGCCCTTCCCGCGGGGACCACCCGCGTCCACCTGCTGGTGGCCGCCACCACCGAGGCCGTGAAGGCCGACTTCCGCGCCGGGGAAAAGGTCACGACGCTGGAGATCCCGCGCTGGACGGGCTTCGTGGGCTCCTGGGACAACCGCGTCTTCAAGGACGAGGTGGACGAGAAGACCTACTCGATCAACAACGACCTGGAGCGCCTCGCGCCCGCCTTCCTGAACGCCGGTCGGCCCGCCTGGTGGGCCTCGCACCGCCATGCCAAGGGCCAGGATGACGTCTACGCCTACAGCTACCTCTTCACGGTGGCCGTGGAGGTCCCCAGCGGCGCGACGAGCCTGAGGCTGCCCAGGGATCCGCGCGTGAAGGTGTTCGCGGTCACCGCCGCCACGCTGGACAACGCCGGCGTCCGGCCGCTGCAGCCCCTGTTCCCCGACCTGGTCCGGGATGCCTCTTTTGGAGCGAGGTTCGGGAAGTTCTAGGAGAACGCTAGGTCTTGGGCAGCCCGGGGACCTTCGCCGTGCCCGCCAGCCGATAGAGGCGGGGCAGGTGGGTGAGGGTCCTGGGCTCCCGGGCCAGCCCCTTCCAGGGCGTGGATCGGGCATCCCGGGCGAGGACCACGGCGATGGTCTTCTTCACCTCGACCACGAGGATCTGGTGCTGCTCGAAGCGGGGATCCCGCATGGCCCAGACCTGGCCCGGCTCGACCTTGCGCGCCTCGGCGGGCAGCCCCTTCCAGGTGAGGAGGTCCCGGGCCTCGCGCTCCCGCGCCAGCTCCGCCTCCCGCGCCTGCTGGGCGGCCCGCTTGGCCTTGCGTCCCTCCAGCGCCTGCTGGGCCTCGTCCTGGAGCTTCTGCCGGGCCTGCCGGTGCTGCTCGCGGAAGGGCTCCTCGGCCCATTTCTGGGCGGCGCCCGGCGTGCGGAAGGGCCCCTTGATGCCCTCCACATCCTGGCGGGAGGCCCACCAGCCCTTCTTGCCCTTCCAGTAGGCGGCCTTGCGCCCCCACTGGAAGATGTCGGCCCCGGCCTGGACCCACTGCGCGACAAAGGGTGCTTTCGCCATGGCCTGCTCCTCCGTGACCGGACCGCAGGCCATTGTCCGTCCTTTCAGGGGGATAGGTCGAGGCCATCCGGTCGATGGGCTGGGAGGGCTCTTCGGGCCCCTGGAGGTTCGGGCTAGAAGTTCGGAGCAATGGGCAAACCCGGAGAACGGCCCGTCCCTAGACTTGCCTCTGTCGCCATGCAGGACATCAAAGGAGCCTGCTAGCGCTTGCTCAAGGGTGACGTGAGGTACCGCTTCGTCATCGACATGGCCTCGCTGAAAACCATTTGAAGCATCCAACCCACCGTCCCACCAACAGGAGAACGTCATGCAGAAGCGCACCCTTGGAACGAACGGCCTCGAAGTCTCCGCCCTCGGCCTGGGCTGCATGGGCCTGAGCTTCGGGCTCGGCCCCGCCGTCGACAAGCAGGAGGGCATCGCCCTGATCCGCGCCGCCGTCGAGCAGGGCATCACCTTCTTCGACACGGCCGAGGTCTACGGGCCCTGGGTCAACGAGGAGCTGGTGGGCGAGGCCCTGGCGCCCTTCAAGGGCCGGGTGGCCATCGCCACGAAGTTCGGCTTCGCCATCGACCAGGTGAGCGGCCAGAATCCGGGCGGGCTGAACAGCCGGCCCGAGCGCATCAAGGCCGTGGCCGAGGCCTCCCTCAAGCGCCTGCGCGTGGAGGCCCTCGACCTCTTCTACCAGCACCGGGTGGATCCGGAGGTGCCCATCGAGGACGTGGCGGGCGCCGTGAAGGACCTCATCCAGCAGGGCAAGGTCAGGCACTTCGGCCTCTCGGAAGCCGGCGTGCAGACCATCCGCCGCGCCCATGCCGTGCAGCCGGTGGCGGCCCTCCAGAGCGAGTACTCCCTGTTCTGGCGCGAACCTGAGCTGGAGACCATCCCTGTCCTCGAAGAGCTCGGCATCGGCTTCGTGCCCTTCAGCCCCCTGGGCAAGGGCTTCCTCACGGGCAAGATCGACGAGACCACGACCTTCGATGCCTCCGACTTCCGCAACGTCGTGCCGCGCTTCACGCCGGAAGCCCGCAAGGCGAACCTGGCCCTGGTCGAGGTGCTCAAGAGCCTCGCGGCAGCCAAGGGCTCGACGCCCGCCCAGCTGGCGCTGGCCTGGCTGCTGGCCCAGAAGCCCTGGATCGTCCCCATCCCGGGCACCACCAAGCTGCACCGGCTCGAGGAGAACCTGGGGGGCGCCGCCCTGGAACTCAGCGCCGGCGATCTGAAGGCCATCGATGCCGCCGCGTCGGGAATCGAGCTGCAGGGTGAGCGGTACCCGGCGCACCTGCAGAAGCTGGTGGGCCGCTGATCGGCATGAAGCCCGGAAACGACGGAGACAGATCCATGAACGTTCTCATCATCAATGCCCACCTTGCCTATCCCGGATGGTCCGAGGGCAAGCTGAACCTCGCCTTCATGGACCACGCGAAGGCCTTCTTCACGGCGCGGGGACATCAGGTCGCCGAGACCTATGTCGAGCGCGGCTATGACCCGGAAGAGGAAGTGAACAAGCATGTCTCGGCCGACCTGGTCATCCTCCAGACGCCGGTGAACTGGTTCTCGGCGCCGTGGATCTACAAGAAGTACGTGGACGAGGTCTTCAACGCAGGGCTGACCACGAAGGCCCTGCTGGAAGGCGATGGCCGCACGCGCCAGGATCCGAGCCGCCAGTACGGGAGCGGCGGTCTCATGCAGGGAAGGAGATTCATGATCTCCGCCACCTGGAATGCCCCAAGAGAGGCCTTCGACAACCCCAACGGCGTGTTGTACGGCGGGAAGGGAACGGGGGACTTATTCCTCCACATCACCTCGAACTACAAGTTCATGGGGTTCGACATCTTCAAGAGCCCCGACATTCCGAGCTCGCTTGAAGACTACAGTCGGCATCTGGAGGAACACTGCCTCGGAGAAGGTGCATGATGGGGCTGCGATCCCTCCCCAAGGCCGTCGACTGGTTGGGAAAGGGCCGCAAAGCGGTCTTCGCGGTGGAAGATGTCAGGCCGACCTAGGGCCCAGGCTCGCTGTGGGTGTGGTAAGGTCTCAGCCCTTCAGCCAGCCCCACCCTCCAGGTGCCACCGCCGTGTTCTCCTCCACCCAGGACCCTGCGGGAACGAAAATCCCATCACCTCCGATGTCGTTCTACGGACCCTTCCCATGACCAGAATGCATGCCCCTTCCCGCACCCCGGATCCGGAAGACGACCTGACGGATCTGGCCAAGCTGACGCGCCTGTTGCTGGCCCATGCCCCCTACGACGGGACCTTCGACCTCCGGTTGCCCGGCGTCCATGTATCCAAGGCTTCCCGCACCGACAAGGAGATGCACCACGCCGTGATGCAGCCGGCCCTGTGCATGGTGGCCCAGGGCGCCAAGCGGGTCATCCTCGGGAAGGAGATCTATGAGTACGACGCCTCGCGCATGCTGGTCTATTCCGTGGATGTCCCCATCACCGCCCAAGTCACCCAGGGCAGCCTGGATGCGCCCTACCTTGGCCTTCGGCTGGACCTCGACCCTGCCCGCATCGCCGACCTGACCGCCAAGGTCTACCCCTTGGGCCTGCCGAAGCGGGAAGACGGCCACGCGATCTGCGTGGATCAGGTGGATGACCACGTGATCAACGCGGTAGTGAGGCTCATGGGGCTGGCGTCCCAGCCTGGGGAAGCCGACCTGCTGGCGCCGCTGGTCATGGACGAGATCCTGATCCGGCTGTTGAAAAGTTCGCTGGGCCTGCGGCTCGCGATGATCGGCCAGGAGGAGAGCCGGATCCAGCAGGTCTCCAAGGCGGTCTCCTGGGTGCGCTCCCACTTCGACCAGCCCCTGGACGTGGAGCGGCTCGCCACCCTGGTCCACATGAGCCCGTCGTCCTTCCACCAGCACTTCAAGGCCATCACCTCCATGAGCCCCCTGCAGTACCAGAAGGCCCTGCGCCTGCAGGAGGCGAGGCGCCTCATGCTGCTGACCATGCTGGATGCGGGCACCGCCAGCCGCCGCGTGGGCTACCAGAGCCCCTCGCAGTTCGCCCGGGAGTACGGGCGGTACTTCGGCGACGCCCCCACCCGGGACATCGCGCGGCTGCGCGAGCAGGGCGGGGTGCCGGGGCCGGTGGCGGTGGACTGAGGGGCGGGTTAGGGCAGCGAGGGCAGCTCGATGCCGGCCATCTTCTGCACCATGCGCACCACCTGGCAGCTGTAGCCGAACTCGTTGTCGTACCAGACGTACAGCACGACGCGGCTGCCCTCGGCGATGGTGGCCAGGGAATCCACCACGCCCGCGTGGCGCGAGCCCACGAAGTCGCTGGAGACCACTTCGGGCGAGTTGGTGTAGTCGATCTGGTTCTGCAGCGGCGATTCCAGGGACATGCCCCGCAGGTAGCCGTTGAGCTCGGCGGCGGTCACGGACCGGCCCAGCTCCAGGTTGAGGATGGCCAGGGACACGTTGGGGGTGGGCACGCGGATGGCGTTGCCGGTGAGCTTGCCGCCCAGCTCGGGGATGACCTTGGCCACAGCCTTGGCGGCGCCGGTCTCGGTGATGACCATGTTCAGCGGCGCGCTGCGGCCCCGGCGCGAGGCCTTGTGGTAGTTGTCGATGAGGTTCTGGTCGTTGGTGTAGGAGTGGCAGGTCTCGATGTGGCCGTGCAGGATGCCGTAGCGGTCCTGCAGGGCCTTCAGCACCGGCACGATGGCGTTGGTGGTGCAGCTGGCCGCCGAGAAGATCTGCTCGTCGGCGGTGATCAGGTCGTGGTTCACCCCGGCCACCACGTTGGGGATGTCCCCCTTGCCCGGCGCGGTCAGGATGACCTTGGCGATGCCCGGGGCCTGCAGGTGGCGGCTCAGGCCGGCGCGGTCCCGCCACTTGCCGGTGTTGTCGATGAGGATGGCGTTGCGGATGCCGTACTGGGTGTAGTCCACGCCCTCGGGGCTGTCCGCGTAGATGATGCGGATCAGGTTGCCGTTGGCGATGATGGCGTTTTCTTCCTCGTCGATGGTGATGATGCCGTTGAAGGGGCCGTGCACCGAGTCGCGGCGCAGCAGGCTGGCCCGCTTGAGCAGGTCGTCGGCGGCGCCCTTGCGCACCACGGCGGCCTTGAGGCGGAACTTCTCGCCGCTGCCGGCCTTCTCGATGAGGATGCGGGCCAGCAGGCGGCCGATGCGGCCGAAGCCGTAGAGCACGATGTCCTGGGGCTCGTCCAGGATGGGGCTGCTGCCCGTGTGGACGCTGGCCAGCTCCCGGCGGACATACTCGTCCGCCGACAGGCCGCCGCCCTCGGTGGTGAAGTGGAAGGTCAGCTTGCCCAGGTCGATGCGCGCCGGCGCCAGGTCCAGCTTGCAGATCGCCTTGAGGAGGGGAAAGGAATCCAGCACGGACAATTCGTCATCCAGGATCTGCCGGGCGAAGCGGTGGGCCTTGAGGATGTCGATGGCCGTGCTGTTGACCAGGGAGCGCCCATAGACGCTCACCACGATGTTCTTGTCCCGGTAGAGGCTGCCGAGGATGGGCAGCATGCGCTCCGCCGTGGCCTCCTGGGCCTGCCAGTCCTTGAGGTAACTATCCTGCTTGGAGGTATTCATGATGGGCGATCTCCGGGTGGCCATTCAGCTGTCTGAACCGCGATTCAAGCCAAACATCCATTTTGCCCTGGCATGGAAAGGGCCACAAGGAATGGTCTCCAAGTGGACCTCCGTCAACACCAGGGGTCCGGGGAGGACCGGCGCAATGGGAACCCTGGTGCCGGTCACAGGGCCACGGCCTCGTCATCTGTTGCCAGAGGCGGTCAGAGCGATGGGGTCAGGCCCGCGGATGAGCGTTGACGTTCGAATCGAAGATGACAAGTCCATGCGGTATGATTTTCGCGGACATTCCATTGAAAAGCAGCCATCCGTCTACCATCTACATTTGTGGAATACGCTCCTCGAATGAGAAATCGTTCGATGGTTGTAGAACGGGTGTTGTCGTTACTCCCTTCCACACAATTTTGCCAACCTCCTTTTTGCAGAAGCTCTAGTTAGGCCTCGAGGAGTCACTCAATGGCTAACCAGTCAATTGCGGCAACCGCAACAGTGATAGCGGCCCTATTTGCAGCGGGCGTTTCATTTCTCCACCTGACGCTAACAAAGGAGCAAAAAATTTCTGATTTCAGACAGGCTTGGATCGACGCACTACGTGAAGATCTTGCCACTTTTTTTTCGGTCTCTCGAGCAATGGCCCGGGCCACAGAAGAGCAACGCCTTCCTGAAGCGCAGAAGGCAGGAATGAAATTCGCCTTCAGCGAGGATCAGGTTCGCGAGTACCGTCTCACTGTCGCCCAGACCTATTACAGAATCAAACTCCGTTTGAATTCTGGTGAGGCGGAACACATCCAACTCCTCTCTCTAATGGACCAAGCGATTGCTGCCCAGATCGCTGCAGCGAAGGGAGAATCAGATGGGAGGAATACCCTTCCTGCTATTGAATCTGCTGTGGCCTACTCAAGACCACTGCTGAAATCTGAATGGGATCGGGTTAAACGCGGTGAACCTAATTTTCGGGTAGCGAGAAACTGGATACCTCCAATTCTAGTAATACTGGCTATCGCATTCTGTTTAATTTTGCAAAATGTTTAACGACTTTCACTCTGATTTGTCGACACCGCTTAGCTCCATGGTGCATGCGGGGTCCGGTTAGATTCACCCGTTAGGTGGCCCGATGCCTCATTCCAAGATTTTAAAAGCAATTCGAACCTACGCTCATGCGTACGCTGAACTTCAACACCTGCAGGACACTCACCCAAGCATTCCTGGTGGAGATCAAAAAACAGGTTGTATCGGCGAATACTACGCCTACCTCTACTTAGCCAAAATTCATGGCGTGGACAAACTGCGCTACGGCAGTCACAGCGAGAAGGGGTGGGACATTGAAATTGCAGTCGATCCCCCGGTTCGAATCCAAGTTAAAACCGTTTCGGGGTTCTCAAAAACGAGAACTATCTCGCCCATCCACAGGGGGTGGGATCAGCTTTTCATCGTGTATCTGAGTAGGGAATTGAACCCTGAAGGGTTCTGGATCATCGAAAACGCCAATATTTTTGGCAAGTCCGACCAGCTTACTGGTTTGAAGTGCTGTCACCCATCGAAGCCCTCAACGGGGTCTGCATCACTTCCATTTGGTGAGAATCGAGTTAACAAACTACAAGAAGCAATTGAACATGCCCTAGGTGCCTGACCTTCGTTTCAACGCAGACCCACCTGCATTGCCTTCCGCTTAAGGTTGATCCCATGATGAGCCCCAAGGACTGTGGAATCATATTGGTAATCCCCTTTGCCGTAGCCCTGCTCTACTTCCTTATCCTTTTGGTGCTCGCTTTGATTAAGCCCGAATGGGCGCAAATGGAATTAGCTCGGCCAAGACCGAAATCGCGTCCGGGGCATGGAGTAACTCGAATGATCGCTTATACGCTTGGGCTATGGGCCATTCATCGATTCGTGTCTTTGGGTAAGAAAAAGTAATTTGACCAACCTTGCAGCACCTAACCCTCCACTCAATTCGGGCCCGGCCTGCATCGTCTTCCACTCTCGATCAGCTTCCGACAACCTCGAGCCCGCTCACCGCCCTGTTGCAGACGTGACCACTTCGCCTTGTTCGCGCGGAATCCAATTTGTTCTGAATCCTCACCGGGCCAAGCCTAGGTGAGATCCATCGGATCGAAGAGCCCTGGGGGTGGAACCTCCACTGGCCTGGTGGCTCCGGAATTCGCGTGGTCGGCCTGGACCAGCGCTCCCGCCCGTACCCCCAGCAGGCGCAGCTTGCGGGTCAGGTCCACGCGCTTGAGGCAGGTGCGGGCGGCCTCGCGCAGGCGCTCGGCGTCGGCGATGGGGGCGGGCAGGGTCTGGTCCCGCGTGACGGTCTGGAAGTCCTCGAAGCGCAGCTTGATCCCGACGCTGCCGGCCAGGACGCCCTTGCGGGCCAGGTCCTGGGCCAGCCGCTCGCAGAGGTCCAGGAGGATGCGGGACAGCGCCTCGCGGTCCTGCTTGGCGTGGAGGTCCCGCTCGAAGGTGGTCTCACGGCTGATGGACTTGGGCTCCCGCGACAGCGTGAGGGGCCGGTCGTCGCGGCCGTGGGCGGCCTCGTGCAGCCAGGCGCCGTAGCTCCGCCCGAAGTGTTCCACCAGCCCGGCGGGATCGGCCCTGGCCAGCTCCCCGATGGTGCGCAGGTGGAGGCCTTCGAGCTTGGCGGCGGCCTTGGGCCCGATGCCGTTGATGGCGCGGCAGGGCAGGGGCCAGATGCGGGCGGGCAGGTCCTCCAGGCCCAGGATCGTGAGGCCGTCGGGCTTCTCCAGCTCCGAGGCCAGCTTGGAGAGCAGCTTGTTGGGCGTGATGCCGATGGAACAGCTCAGCCCCGTGGCCTGGCGGACCGCCGCCTTGAGGCGCAGGCCCAGCTCCCGCGAGGTTCCCGGAACATCTGTCAGGTCGAGGTAGATCTCGTCGATGCCGCGGTCCTCGATGAGCGGCGCCACCTCGGCCACGGCGGCCTTGAAGGCCCGCGACACTCGCGCGTAGGCCTCGAAGTGGGCGGGCAGCAGGATGGCCTCCGGCGCCAGGGCCGCGGCCTTCATGAGGCCCATGCCGCTGTGCACGCCGAAGGCGCGGGCCTCGTAGGTGGCCGTGGTGGCCACGCCCCGGCCCGCGTAGTCCTTCAGCCTCGGGTAGGGCTGCCCCGGCACGGTTGCCACGGGCCGCCGCCCGCCCACCACCACCGGCAGCCCCTTCAGCTCGGGATGCTCCAGCAGCTCCACCGACGCGAAGAAGGCATCCATGTCCAGGTGCGCAATGCGCCGCGGCTCACCGGACACCCGGGCTCCCCGGCATAACGCGAGGCCCCGCCCGTTCAGGGCGGTGGCCGGCGTGGGTGGCGTGGGCGCGGTGCACGGGTTCCCGCCTTCAGGTCGAGGAAGCCGGACCGCGCCCGGTCCCCGCGGTCTTTTCGCAGAGCAGGAGCTGATTCCCGGCCATGGTCCCGGTCGCTCCCGGAGCCGAAAGCAGGCTGAAACCAGCGCCCGCCAGGTCGATCCGGAGGTCGGCCAGGGGCCGCCAATGGACCGAGGGCGCCAGGTTCCACCGGCATCCCACGGCCACCCATTCGGCAAGGCGAGTCAGGATCGCCATCCCCCGGGTCTGGGAGTCCATGGCCCGGAGCAGAAGCCTGCCGCCCTCCGGGAGGTGCGCGCCGATCCTGAACAGCAGGTCGCGCTGGCGCGCCGCGGGCAGGTAGTGGAGCACGTCCAGGACCGCCACCACCGTGCAAGGGGGCCAGGGCACCTGGAACAGGTCCCCGCAGAGGATTCGCGCCCTCACGCTCCCGTTGGCCAGCCGCTGGCCAAACCGGGCCTTGGCCGGATCCCACTCGATGCCGAACGTGTCGTTGTGGAGCCCTCTGGCCTCCAGCAGCAGCCCCAGCAGGCCGATCCCACAGCCCAGGTCCAGCACCGTCTCGCCCGGTGGGATCAGCGGCAGGGCCGCAGGGTAGAGCTGGTCGGTCCGCACCTTGCTCTTCCCGTAGCCCCGGAGCCAGCGGTCCCCCGCCACGGGGATTGCCTCCAGCCTGGCCACGACCTCGTGGATCGGGTCCGGTGCGGGCAGGGCGTGGGGAGGGCCGGGTTCGGCGGCTTGGGGTGGGGGCATCCAGAGTCTCTCC
Organism: Geothrix sp.; assembly: GCF_030219325.1. Lineage (NCBI taxonomy): Bacteria > Pseudomonadati > Acidobacteriota > Holophagae > Holophagales > Holophagaceae > Geothrix > Geothrix sp. The sequence continues at coordinate 199,840 of NZ_CP126625.1, forward strand.
CCATGGTAGACGACCCGGATGCGGGCAGCTCGGCGCCTTCGCCGGGTCTCGCTTCCCTGCTTCATGCTCAGGCCGAAAGGGGGGGTGGGCTTTGGGCCAGGTTTAGGAAAGGACGCCGCACGGAGCCCCCTATAATGAAGGCGATCGAAGGACGGCATGCAGAGGTCTCTGAAACGGATTTGGCTGACCCTGGCCCTTGCGGCCAGTGGGCTCTTGTCCGTTCATGCCCTCCAGGCCGCCACCGCCGGAATGTCCTGCGAGGGCTACGTCTCGCTGGCCGCCTGCGCGCCCCTGCCGCCCCCCGACGCGCGGCTGGCCGACCGGGATCGCTCGGGGCGCGAAGCCTCGCCGGTGCCCCGGCAGGGCGCCGAAGGCACCCAGAACCAGGCCAAGACCCGCCGCGATGGCGATGGCGGCGCGCCACCCCGGGATCGCTTCGGGTACTCCACGGCCTCCCTGCCCCGTACGACCGCCCAGGTCCGGGTCCAGGCTCCGGGGCTCGCCGCGTGGTTCTGCCCGGATGCCTTCGCCCCGCAGGGATTGATGCCTGAGCAGGGGGGCCAGACGGGCCCGCCCGAGGACTGCCTCCACCGCTGAGGAAGTCTTCCGCGCAGGCCAGAGCCTGCGACCCGTCTGTGTTCCATCTGCGGAGTCATCCGTGAGTCGAAGTACGTTCTCCCGCCTGGCGTGGGTGCTGGGCATCTGCCTGGCCTGCGCTGCCTTTTTCATCCCCCTCGACAAGGTCCGCCTCGGGCTGGACCTGAAGGGGGGCATCCACTACGAACTCGAGGTCCAGGGTCAGGAGGCCCTGCAGCGCGACCTCGAGGAAACCCGGGACCGGATCCTGGATCAGCTCAAAGCGAAGGGCCTGCCCCCAGTGCAGGCGGAGCTGAAGGGCCCGGAGCTGATGATCCTGGGCGCCGGCCCGTCGACCCTCGAGCCCATCCTGGCGAAGATCCCCGGCTACCGCTTCGTCCACCGGGACGGCCTGGCCATCGTCTCCCAGAAGCCCGACCACCAGCAGGCCATCAAGGCCAGCGCCAACAAGCGGGCCCTCCAGATCATCGAAACGCGGGTCAACCAGTTCGGCGTCGTGGAACCGGAGATCACCTCGGGCGGCCCCGAGGGCAACCGCATCATCGTCGAGCTGCCCGGCGTCACCGAGTCGGAACGGGACCGCATCAAGAGCCTGCTGTCCACGCCGGGGCGCCTGGAGCTGCGGCTCCTGGCCAAGGTGGACACGCCGTACTTCGACTCCGAAGCCGGCGCTCTGGCCCGGTATGGGGGAACCCTGCCTGCAGGCACGGAGCTGTTCCCGGAGCCGCTGACGACGCGGTCCGCGGCGGGCGGCCCGAAGGAGGCCCTGAAGGATCCGAACCACCTGCCCGTGCGGCGCTGGGTGCTGCTGGAGAGCAAGGTCCAGCTGGACGGCTCCGCCATCACCGACGCCCAGCGGGCCCAGTCGGAGCTGGGGAATCATGAGGTCAACTTCACCCTGAACACCCAGGGCGCCGAGGCCAATGCCCACGTCACGGGCGTGGCCTCGTCCGAAGGGCGCCTCTTCGCCTTCGTGCTGGATCGCAAGGTCATCAGCGTGCTCTCGGCCAAGGAGAAGATCATCGGCGGGGCCGTGCGCATCGCCGGCCAGTTCTCGGCGGAGGAAGCGGATGACCTGGCCCTGAAGCTCCGTTCCGGGGCCCTGAAGGCCAGCATGAAGATCCTGGAGGAGCGGGTCGTGGGGCCGAGCCTGGGCCAGGATTCCATCCGTCAGGGCGTGGGCGCCTCCATGGTGGGCTTCGGCGTCATCGTGGCCTTCATGGTGGTCTGGTACCGCTGGTCCGGCGTGAACGCCGTGGTGGCCCTGGTGGTGAACGTCGTCGTGATGCTGGGCCTCCTGGGCAGCTTCCGGGCCACCATCACGCTGCCGGGCATTGCCGGCTTCGCCCTCACCGTGGGCATGGCCGTGGACGCGAACATCCTCATCTTCGAGCGCATCAAGGAGGAGCTGGCCCTGGGCCAGTCCCCGGCCAGGGCCATCAGCGCGGGCTTCAACCGGGTCTTCTGGACCATCGTGGACAGCCACGTGACCCAGCTCTTCGCGGCGCTCCTGCTCTTCATCTTCGGCACAGGCCCGGTGAAGGGCTTCGCCGTCTCCCTCACCGTCGGCGTGGCGGCCTCCCTCTTCACCAGCATCTACATCAGCCGCTTCATCTACGACTGGGTGCTGGAGCGCCGACCCCGCGCCGCGAGCATCAGCATCGGCACCTTCAACCTGTTCCGGAAGACCGCCTTCGACTTCATGAAGTACAAGAAGCAGGCCCTCGCCCTGTCCTGGGGCCTCATCCTGGTTTGCATGGCGTTCATCCGCCCCTGGAACCTCGAGGGGAATCCACGGATCAAGCTGGGCATGCAGTTCGTGGGCGGCACGGACATGACGGTGCGGTTCCTGCGGGACATCGAGGCGGGCGACATCCGCACGGCGCTTCAGCGGGGCGGCTTCCCCGATGCCTCGGTGGTCTCCTACCAGCACGCCGATCCCGGCATCCGCGAGTTCTCCATCAAGGTCCGGGCGCCCAAGGGCGGCGACCCGCGCGAGACGGTGCAGCAGTCCAGGCAGATCCGCACCCTCCTGGCCGGCCTGGACACGACCGGGGGCCCCCAGAGGTCCCTGAATCTGGAGGGCGCGGAGCCCCTGGCCAACCGCCTCCTGGCGGCGGATCCCTTGGGCCTCGCCGGGGACGAGGCGGCGCGACGGGCCAGCTACGAGGCCTTCGCCACGAAGATCGTCGGCGCCCGGGACCGCCTGCCGGCGGGCCTGTACCGCAGCCTCGCGGAGCTGCCCAATGACCTGCCCACGGCCGTGAAGCGGCAGATCGAGAAGGACTATGTCCCCGGGCAGGTGGGCCTCCTGAAGGACGAGACCTTCTCGCCCTCCATTTCGGGCGAGTGGACCCGGAAGACTCTGGCGGCCGTGGCCTGGGCCATGGGGGCCATCCTCGTCTACGTGATCTTCCGGTTCACGACGGCCTTCGCGGTGGGTGGCATCGTGGCCCTGGTCCACGACATGCTCATGGCCCTGGCCCTCTTCGCGCTCATGGGCTACGAGTTCAACGTCCCCGTGGTCGCCAGCTTCCTGACCCTCATGGGCTATTCCATGGCCGATACCATCGTGGTCTTCGACCGCATCCGGGAGAACAGCCACAAGCCGGAATACAAGCGGGCGAGCCTGGACCGGATCATCAACGATTCGATCAACCAGACCCTCAGCCGGACGATCCTCACCTCCATGTCCGTCCTCTTCGTCAGCGTCTGCCTGTGGATCTGGGGCGGACCGGCGCTGCGGGACCTCGCGTTCCCGCTGGTGGTGGGCGTCCTGACCGGGACCTTCAGCTCCATCTACATCGCCAGTCCCGTCGTCGAGTGGTGGCAGCGCGTCTCCGGCCACCGGGAGGCACTGGCCCGGAGCTGAGCCGTGGCCGGGCGGGGAGGGTTCGCCTCCTCGCCCGGCGCTTTTCCCATTCCGGCGAAGGGAGGGCTTCCATGGGCCTACTGCAAGGTCACCGTCCCCGCCGTGATCGTGATGGGGACCGGATCGGCGCCCAGGGTGGCGGGGAGCATCACGGCGGAGCCGCTGGTGGATCGGAGGGTGGCCGCTCCGGGGGCAGTCTCCGGCACGAGGTCCAGGGCGACCGTGGCCAGCGACACGGTGCGATCAAAGGTCACGCTGGGCGTGAAGGCCCAGGTCAGGAAAGCACCCACCTGGAGGTCGCCCGAGGTTGCCTTGGCCTTGAGGACGGACCCGGCCACGACCCCGAAGGTGGGGCTCTGGGTGAGCTCGGCGTCCTTGCTGTCCACCTTCGCCCAGGTCATCTGGCCCGGTGGCGCCACGAGGTGGAAGGCCACGCCCCGCCCCGCGGTGCCTGTGGGCCCCATGAGGTCGAGCACCAGGTGGGTGGCGGTGGATTTCTCCGTGTTCAGGAGGAGCTGGTAGGTCCCGCTGGTCGGGGGTGTGTAGACGATGCGGGCCGCCCGGGGCGGCGGGGAGGGATGGGAGCCCCCGCCGCAGGCCAGGAGGAGGGCCAGGGGCAGGGCCAGGAGGAGCCGGCCGGGCATGGTGCATCCGTGTCGCAGGGGACGTTCCTTCATCAGAAATCCCTCAGGAAAAGGGCCAGGTCTTCCAGGTCGACCTGGTTGTCGAAGTTGAGATCGGCGGCCTGGTACTTGGTGATCCAATCGGGATCGTCGCTGGTCCGGCCCAGGGCCCGGATCAGCATGGCCAGGTCGAGCACGTCGCCCTGCACCCCGTCCGGCCAGAGGTCGCGGCTGGCGGGACCGACCTTGAGTTCCGCGGGCAGGCTCGTCGTGGTTCCGGAAGGGTCGCTCACCTGGACCCGCACCTGGGCTCGGCGGCTGGCAGCCAGGGAGGAGGGCACCCTGCAGGTCTCTCCGGTGCCGGCCGGGAGGTCCGTCCAGGAGGTGGCGTCGGTGCGGGACTGCCACTGGTACCGCAGGGCCCCCACGCTGCTGGCGGCCTTGACCCTGAAGGTCGCGTCCGTGCCGGTGTTGACCACCAGGGACCGGGGCTCCTCCAGGAGGGTGGGACCGGGCGCGGCCACCACGCCCGTGACGGTCAGGGCGGTGTCATCCACGTAGAACTGGCAGCCCCACTCGGTGGGGCGCTGGGCCTCGAACCCCACCAGGAGGGTCTGGCCGCGGTAGGCCGAGAGGTCGCAGGTGAAGGGCGTCCAGCCCGCGTAGGCGTCTGCCTCCAGATTGGTGATGGTGCGCAGGGTCGCCAGGGTGGTTCCACTCAGATCCCAGAGCTTGACGGACAAGGTCGCCGCCTCCTGGGCGATGGGGCGGTCGTTGACGATCAGCAGCTGGCCCGATACCTGGATGCGATCCCCTTCGGCGGGAAGGGTGACCCGCTGGGAGATGCGCTGGCCGGCGCTGGACGCGCCCCAGCCGAGGAAGCGGGCCAGGCCGACGCCGCCATGGGCCGCGGGGATGCCGTCCGCGCCACCGAAAAGCCCGATCAGGTTGTTGTTCTCGACCCAGATGGCGGCTCCGGCCTCGAAGCCCGGGTTCAGGAGGAGCTGCTGGCTGGCGTTGTCCAGCGTGACATCGACCCGATTGGAGCGGGTCATGTTGCCACTGTCGTCGAAGGCCTCCGCCACGATGCTGTGGGGGCCGTTGGCGTACTGGGTGGAATCGAGCGTGGCCGTGTAGGGAGGCGACTGCAGGCTGGCGAAGCGGGCGCCATCGATGCGGAAGGCGACGGCCGTGATGGCGCCTCCGTCGGAAGCCGTCGCGGCAAAGGTCAGGTCCCCCGCATTCCCGCCACCGGTGAGGGTCACGGCTGGCCCGGTGAGCTCATCGCCGGTGCCCGCGGCATCGCCGACGTTGATGGCGGCGAAGGCATCCCGGATCGCCTGGAGGGTGGCCGGTTCCGAGGGGTAGAGGTCGAGGGCCGCGCGGAGGACGGATCGCCGTGCATTGGCATAGTCGCTGGCCGGGTACAGGTAGGAGGTCAGCGCCTGGTACCAGATCCGGGTGGTCTTGTCGTTGCCGAGGGCGGCGACGGCGGGGGTGCTCGACCAGTCTCCGGAGCCGCTCCCGTTGCAGAGGAGGGCGAAGGCCCGGTTCATGGGGCCGCTGCTGTAGTGGACGTTCAGGCCCGCCAGGGTTGGCGACCAGGCATCCTGGCTCCGGCCGTCCAGGCTGGGCCGGTACATCCAGCGGAGTGGGAACCCGCGGGTATCCACCTGCTCACCCACGGTCCAATTGCCCCCCGTCGAGGGAATGCTGCTCGACTTGGCGGCGTAGCCGCCGCCCCTCGCGTAGAACTTGGTCATGGTGCCGAAAATGTCGGAATTGGATTCGTTCAGGCCCCCGCTCTCGCCCTGGTAGATGAGGCCGGCGGTGGCGGAGCACAGGCCATGGCTGATCTCGTGGCCCGTGATGTCGAGGGCGGTGAAGGCGGTGGAGAAGGAGGTCTTGCCGTCGTTGAACCCATCCATGTAGGTCATGCAGAAGCAGCCATCGTCCCAGAAGGCGTTGGCCAGGTTCGGGCTGGGTCCGGGGACGCCGGATCCGTTGTAGTGCACCAGGGCGTAGATGGACGTGCCGAGGCCGTCGATGCCTTCCCGGCCCAGGACGTGGCGGTACATGTCCCAGGTGACCTGGGACCCGTGGGCCGCATCCACCGCGGCGGTCTGCCCGTTGGGAGACAAGGGGGACCCGGCCCAGACGAAGTTGGCGCCATCGCCCCAATCGTTGTCCGAGTCCTGGTAGATCCAGACCTCCCACGTTCCGGGCAGGCCCTTGCCCTTGTTTCCCGAGTAGACGGCATTGCCCACCTCGCCCGTGAACGGATGCGGCAGGGTTCCCCGGGAAGGATCCCGGAGCTCAAAGGATCCCGTCAGCGCCGTGACGTCCAGCGAAACGGCCCCGCTGTACTGGGAGTGGCCCGCCCCCGAAGGCGCGGTGGCCACCAGGGAATCCCACTCCCGGAGCAGGGCACCATCATGGGCGTCCACGAGGTAGTCCCGCTGGACCAGGCCGTCCTGGGCATTGTCCAGGCGGATTCGCACATGGTAGGCGAGGCGCGTCCGCAGCCATCGCTCCTGGAGGTCGTAGGCATTCAGGGGCTCCCCCGGCTGCGTGATGATGCGGCTCGTCACGGCCTCGTGTTCCGGGTAGACGACCAGTTCCACGCGGGGAGGCCTGGCGAAGGTCCCCTTCGGGCGGAGGCGCTCCTGGACCCGGGCGAGCGCTTCGGCCACGGGCAGCGTGGGCGTGGTGCTCAGGTGCAGGCCCTGGCTCAGGTGGCTGGAAGGCTTCAACCGCTGGCCATCCGGCCCGGTGTGGGTGAGCACCTGGGCACCCCAGACCCGGACGTCCCGGTAGTACTGATCGAAGCGGCCATGGGTCTGGCCCAGGGCATCCACGTGGCTGCCGCTGAGACGGAAATCATGGTCCTCGTCCAATCCCATCTGCGGCCGCTGGTCGCGGAGCTGCACCAAGGCCGTCGCGAGGGTGTCGGACCGGCGCATCTGGATCGCGGCCATGCGGCCTGTGGAGGGAAGGCTGGGCGGCTCCTGCGCCGACAGGGACGCCACCTGGAAGGCCAGGACGGGGAGCAGGAGGGGCAGCCCCAGGGACGGCAGACGCATCGCGCGGCGCTCGTGGTGGAATCGCATGGTCACCCAGCCTTCCTGGTCGGTCACGGATCGATCTGCGGACGATGGTGATTCCGGATGTGACCTTCTTCTAAACCTAGCCCGATCATTCCGCGGAATCCACCTCAATCAGGGAGAAGTGGAACCATGAAGGGAAACCGAACCGTCGAGGAGCAGATCATCCACGCGGGCGCGGCCGACGTGCCGCAACTGGCGATTTCCCTGGTTCTCATTGAAGCCCCCACCAGGGATCGCGACCCACTCGGGCGAGGTGGTGGGAGGCCGCCGGACTGGCTGCGCACGGCGCCGATCCGAATTCGACTCCCGCTGTTTTATCTCCATTCGATAGGCCGCGCATGAGCCCCGTTCTCGGAGTGCTTCTCTGACGCCCTCCCCGAACGCCATACCAGCCGCGATGTCAGCCTCGTAGGCTGGGTCATGTCCTTGCATCAGTTGCTTCGGTTTCAAGAATAGAATGGGACACTCCCGCGCATGCCCTCTCCCCCGGAGGTTCCCGATGAACGCCACGGTCTCGTTCACGCTCAACGGCAAGCCGGTCACTGTCGCGAGTCCCCGTGATCGCATGCTGGTTTGGGTCCTGCGGGACGAATTGGGCCTCACGGGTACTAAGGTGGGCTGCGAGGCCGGACTCTGCGGGGCCTGCACCGTGCTGGTGGACTTCGAGGCTGTGCTCTCCTGCTCCACGCCACTGGGAGACGTGGCCGGGAAGTCGGTGCTCACCATCGAAGGCCTGGCCCTGGACGGGAAGCTGAACGCGGTTCAGGAAGCCTTCCAGGAGCACCACGCCTTCCAGTGCGGCTACTGCACCTCCGGGATGATCATGGCCGCCTGGGCCTTCCTGAAGAAGAAGCCCAAAGCCACCAGGTCCGAGATCGTCGAGGCCATGGAGGGGAACCTCTGCCGCTGCGGGGCCCACGTGAGGATCCTGGACGCGGTCGAATCGGCAGGGAAGGCCATGGGAGGTGCGCGATGAGGCGCCGGGACTTCCTCCAGGGCGTGGCTGCGGGCACGCTCACCTTCTTCTTCGCAACCCCCGCCGGAGCGGCGCCCATCGTGCCGACCCGACCCAGCACCTACCCCGAGGACTTCAACGCCTACCTGAAGATCTCCGCCGACGGCCGTGTGAGCTGCCTGGTGGGGAAGGTGGAACTGGGGCAGGGCGCCATGACCGTACTGGCCATGCTCGTGGCCGAGGAGCTGGAGCTGGACCCGGCCCAGGTGGACATGGTCCTGGGCGATACGGACCTGTGCCCCTGGGACATGCCCACCGGCGGCTCCCTCACCATGTGGCATACGGCCCCGGTCCTGCGGGGCGCTGCGGCGGAGGCGCGGGCCGTGCTCCTGCGCATGGCCTCCAAAGCCCTGGGCGCCCCGGTCTCGGGCCTGACCCTGAAGGACGGCGCCATCTGGGTGAAGGAAGCCCCCGCGCCCCGCATCACCTTTGGCGAGCTGGTGAAGGGCCGGAAGATGGAGCGGCACCTGGGCAAGGTCAAGCCCAAGCCCCTCTCTGACTGCACCCTGATCGGGCGGCGCGTCCCCCGGAAGGATGCCCTCGCCAAGGTCACCGGCGCCGCCAAGTACGCGGGCGACCTGCGCCTGCCCGGAACGCTCCATGCCTGCATTTTGCGTCCCCCCGCCCAGGGCCAAACTCTGGTCGCTGCGGACACGGCGGCGGCTGAGCGGGTGCCTGGCGTCCGCATCGTGCGGGACGGCACGCTCCTGGCCGTGCTCCATCCCGAGCCCGACACCGCCCGCAAGGCCCTCGCCCTCGTGAAGGGCACCTTCGAGGGGACCGAACCCGACGTGGACGATGTGCGCATCTACCAGTACCTCGTGGACAAGGCGGCGCCCGGCCAGCGCGTGGTGATCTCCCGCGGCGACATTGCTGCGGGTGAGAAACGGGCGGCCACCGTGGTGGAGGGGGAATACCGCAACGCCTACGAAAGCCACGCCACCCTCGAACCCCATACCTCCGTCGCCAAATGGGAGGCGGGCCGCATGACGGTTTGGGCCTCCACCCAGTCGCCCTTCGTCTTCCGCGATTCCGTGGCCGAGGCCCTCAAGCTGGCCCCGGACAAGGTCCATGTCATCGCCCAGTTCGTGGGGGGCGGGTTCGGCGGCAAGCTCGTGGGTCCCGATGCCGTCGAGGCCGCGCGTATCGCCCGCCAGGTCCCCGGCGTGCCCATCCAGGTGGCCTGGAACCGGGAGGAGGATCTCTTCCTGGACGGCTACCGGCCGGCCGCCGTGGTGAAGCTCCGCTCCGGCCTGGATGCCGGGCGCGGCGCGATCACCTTCTGGGACAGCACCGTGGCCGGCGTCTCCCAGGGTGAGGCCGAGCTCTCCTACGAGATGCAGACGAACCGGTACCAGGCTCCCACGGTCCCCGGCCTCCATCCCCTCAAGGTCGGCGCCTGGCGCGCCCCCAACGCCCACACCAATGCCTTCGCCCGGGAAAGTCAGCTGGATGCGCTGGCGGCCAAGGCTGGCCTGGATCCCGTGACCCTGCGCCGTCGCCTCATCACCGATGCCCGTCTCCTTCGCCTCCTGGACCTGGCGGTGGAGACCTTCGGCTGGGAACCTGCCCCCGGGCCCACGGGCCGAGGCATCGGACTGGCCTGCGGGGCCTGGCGCCAAGGGCTCGTGGTGGCCATTGCGCAGGTGTCCGTGGACAAGGCCACCGGGAAGGTCATGACGGAGCGGTTCCTCGAGGCCGTGGACGTGGGGCTCGTCGTGAACCCCGACGGGGCGCGCCAGCAGGTGGAGGGCGCCATCACCCAGTGCATCGGACAAGCCCTCAGCGAGGAGATCCGCTTCAAGGGTGGGCGCATCCTCGACAAGAACTTCGACACCTACCTGCTGCCCCGTTTTTCCGCCATCCCCCGCATCGAAGTCGTTTTCGCGGACAACGCCACCACGGTCACTCAGGGCATCGGCGAGCCCCCCGTGGTGCCGGTGGCCGCCGCCTTGGCCAACGCTCTGTTCGACGCCACCGGTGCGCGGGTCACCCACGTGCCGTTCACGCCCGAACGGGTTCTCGCGGCCCTGAAGCTCGTTCCTGCGAGCTAGCTTCATCTGGTCAAGAAACTCCGTCGGCGCTCATGGCGTGTCGCTGCTGGCCACGGCGCTGATCCTCCGGGCAGGACATCAAGTCCTGCCCGGAGGGCGCCTACCTGGCCGCAGCGGCAATTCCACCAAAAAGGCCCCGCGAGGGGCCCTTTTTGGTGGAGGTGGCGGGAGTTGAACCCGCGTCCAAGACATGCCGCATGGCGGTTCATCCACAGGCTTGGTCCGTTCTTGAAACCTCCTGGCGGGGAACGGACGAGCCGCTCAGGACGTTTGCTCCCTGATCTCGGCCGTCGTCAGGGTGCGTCGCGGCGGCCTATCTGGTGCCCTGTCCGGCAGGCCGAAGCCACCCTTTCAGGGGTTTAACGAGCTTGGTACCCAGAGATCCCAAGGACTCGCTCGGAGCCTAGGTTGCCCTAGGCAGCGAGAGCCAGTTCGAAGTTATCGTTGGCAGTTTGATGTGGGCGGATTGATAAGGGGGCCATCCGTCCAACCCCCGCCTGCACCGTGCACCCGGATCACGACCTGTCGAAACCGGTCACCCCCTTGGCTTGGTGTGCTTCCCGAGTCCCCGCGAGGCCCCGCTTGAAGCGGAGGTTGAGTATGCAGGGCCGCAGCCGGATGCACAAGCCGCCGCTACTTTCCCTGCTGCCGCCGCGCCGTGACGGTCTCGCCTCCGATGCCCCAGTTGTCGGTGTCCACTTCGTCGATGACGACGACCGTGGTCTGGGGGTTCTTGTTCAGGATGTCCACCAGCAGCTGGGTGGCGCCCTGGATGAGCTGCGCCTTCTGCTCGGCGGTGGCGCCGTCGCGGGTGATCTTGATGTTCACGAAGGGCATGGGCGCTCCTCTTCAACCCTCCCAGGGTGCCAGCTCCCGCTTCTTCAGGACGGCGGAACTGCCGCCATCGGCGAAGCGCCAGGGGCGGGCCTGATCCTCCGGGGTCGCGAAGCCGATGCCCAGGCGCGGGCCCGCGAGGATCGAGGCGGGGGCAGCTCCGGGACGCAGCTCCAGTCCGCCCAGGGTCCGCAGGTCGTGGCCGTCGAAGGTCTTGTCCAGGCCCAGGGCCTGGGCCACCTTGCCGGGTCCGGCGCAGAGCAGGGGCGTGGCCTTGGCCGCATTCCGGCGAGCCAGCACGGTGTCCATGCCCGTCACCACCTCGGCGCCCCGGATGAGTACGGCGGAGGCGTCCCCCTCGGGTCCCGTCACCACGTTCAGCATCCAGTGCATGCCGTAGCAGAAGTAGAGGTAGGCCCGGCCCGGTGGACCCCACATGGGCGCGTTGCGGGCCGTGCGACCGTGGCGGGCGTGGCTGGCGCTGTCCCCGGACCCGCCGTAGGCCTCGACTTCGGTAATGCGCAGAGTAACTTCGCCCCGCACCAACAGCTGGCCCAGAAGGGCGCGGGCCGCGACGGGAGCGGGGCCCTGGAGCTTCATCCCCGGAACAGCTTCCGCTCACGGAGGAAGGCCGCCAGCTCGGTCACGGCGGCCTCGTCCAGGGCCCGCTCCGGCACGAGCACGGCCTGGGAGCGGCTGATGCGGAAGATCCAGAAGCCGCTGTGGCGCTGGATCTCCGCGAAGGAGGCCCAGGGCAGGCCGCCCTCGCTGGTCTCGGTGCGCAGGGTGAGGCCCTCGTCGTCCAGGGTCACTTGCATGGGGGGATAGGCCTGGGCGCCGCGGCGCAGGCGGGCCCAGCGCAGGACCGCCTCGGGCAGCACGAGGAAGAGCAGGCCGTTGACGAGCATGATCAGGGGCAGGCCGCGGTGGTCCTGCGTGGCCTGGAGGGTGGTGTACCCCATGAGCACCATCAGGGCGCCCGAACCCACGGAGAGGCCGTACCAGAGGCGCTTGAAGGCCCGGGTGCCCCGCAGGGCCTCGTCGGGGGTCAGGGAGTAGTGGGCGGTGATGTGCATGGAGGATCCGGCTGAGCTCGGGCCGCGTGCGCGGCCCGAGTGAAGGAAAAGCATTTCACGAAAAGGGCCCGCGTCGCGGGCCCTTTTCCACTCGGAGCGCGCAGCGGTCCGGGCCGTCTGCGGATCAGTCCTGCTTCAGGCTCTTGGGGTTGATCTCGTAGCGCATGAGGGTGACGCCGAAGGTGCCATCGGGCTTCTTGAGGCAGCTGACCGTCATGACCTTCTTGCCATCGAAGCCCAGCGCCATGTCCTTCACGACGGTCTGGGAGCCGAACTGGCGGGCGGCGGTGTTGTCGGTGATGCCCATGTGGCGCATCTTGCCCCAGGACTTGGCGGTGAGGCCCTTGGTGAGGCGGTAGATGCCGGCGTTGAAAGCCAGGCGGGCGTCCTTCACGGCGTAGTCATCCACCTGGCTGCCCGGCAGCGCGTCGAGCTTGGCGGCGAGGTGCTCGATGCCGAGGCCCTTGAGCTCTTCGGGGGTCAGCGTGAGGCCCAGGGCCTTGGCGTCCACGTGCAGCTGGCGGGCCGAGGGGAACACCACGTCGGGGGTGATGGGGGCGATGAGGGCCACGTGCTTGTAGTCCTTGCGCACGGCCACGTACTGCAGGTGGTAGAGGATGTCCGCGGGTTCCTTGGCGGCCTCGGGCGCCGCAGTGGGGATCTCGTCGCCGCCGCAGCTGATGAAGGCGGGCACGAGGAGCAGGCTGGCGAGGGAGAGCATCAGGGATCGGCGCATGGGGAAACCTCCGGAAGGGGCTGGATGTAAGGATGTTGGAGCCTTCCCGCTGCGCTGCCAAGGGAAATTCATCACAATAGGATCATGTATCCAATTTCAGTCCTCGCCTTCGGCCGTCTCCGCCTCGAACCCTGCCAGAAGCTCCAGGAGCATTACCTCGGCATGCTCAGGACCTATGCCCGGATGGAGGTGGTGGAGCTGCCCGAGGGCAAGGGGGATCCGGTCCGGCAGCTGAAGGAGGAGGCCGAGCGGCTGCGTCCGAAGCTGGCGGCGGTGAAGTGCCCCGTTCTGCTGACGCCGGAGGGGAAGCTGCGGGACAGCGAGGGCCTTGCCCACTGGCTGGTGGAGCGCATGAACCGCGGCGAGAGCCTGGCCTTCGCCCTGGGGAGCAGCCATGGCTTCGACCCGGCCCTGAAAAAGGAGGTCCCGGAGCAGATGAGCCTGTCGCCCATGACCTTCCCCCACGAGCTCAGCCGCGTGATGTTCCTGGAGCAGCTGTACCGGGCCTTCACCATCCTGCGGGGCAAGGAGTACCACAAATAATTCCAACCGCGAATGGCGCGAATCGCCCTTCGGGCGCGCGAAAAATGCCAAGAATACGAAAAGTGGGAGTTTCTATCCGCGCCCATTCGCGCCATTCGCCGTTCCTGTTTTTTGGGAATTCGCCCTTTTTCCGCCTTTGCTCCACACTGGTCGGATGGCGCACCCCATGGATCGCTACTTCGCCCCACCGGAGGGACGGATCTTCGCCTGCTTCCCGGGGGCGGAGGACCGGCCCGGGCAGCGGCGCATGGCGGAGCTGGTGCACAACGCCGTCCTGGAGGGCGCAGCCCAGTTCCAGCACTGGCGGGACCGGGGCAGCGAACCGGAAGCGAAGCCCGAGGCCGTGATCCAGGCCGTGGAGGCGGGTACGGGCACGGGCAAGAGCCTGGGCTACCTGGTGCCGGCCCTGGCGGCGGGGCGGCATCCCATCCTGGTGGCCACCCGCACCAAGCAGCTCCAGCGGCAGCTACTGGAGGAGGACGTGCCCCGGGCCGCGGGCATCCTGGGCCAGCCCATCAAGGCCGTGCTGGCCAAGGGCCGGGCCAACTACCTCTGCCGCACGGCCTGGGAGGCCGTGTCCCAGGATCCGCACCTGGAGTTCACCCGCGCCGACCAACAGCTCTGGCTGGCCCTCCAGCGCTGGACCCTGGAGACCCAGGACGGCGACCGCGAAGGCCTGGGCCGCTTCGGCGAGGGCGAGTCGCCGCTCTGGGACAAGGTCAATGCCCGGGCCGAGCGCTGCACGGGGCGCCAGTGCCCCCGCTTCGAGGACTGCTACCTGACGAAGCTGCGGGCCGAGGTGGCCGAGGCCGACCTCATCATCGTGAACCACGCCCTGCTGCTGGCGGACCGCGTGCTGCGCGAATCCGCCTTCGGTCAGGTGCTGCCGGACGCGCCGGTGCTCATCCTCGACGAGGCCCACGACCTGGAGGAGCAGCTCACCGAGAGCTGTGCCGAAGCCTGGTCCAGCCGCGCCATGAACCTGCTCTTCACCGATCTGCGGGACGCGGCCCGGAACCAGGGCGCCGGTCTGGCCGGCCTGCTGGAGGCCTGGGACCGGGCCTGGACCGACGTGCTGTCCTGGGTGCCCATCGAAGGCGGCGTGCTGCCCCTGCTGTCACCCGGTCCCGAGATGCGGGCCCTGGCCGACGCCGTGGGCGCCTGGGTGGAGGCGGGCCATCCCCTGTGGGTGGAGGCGCGTCGCCTTGGCGCGGCCGATCCCGAGAATCCCCTGTGGATGCGGCTCGCCGAGCGGGTGGGCACGGCCTTCTCGCGCATGGAGCAGATCTTCGCCCAGCCCGACGGCTGGGTCTCCACGGTGAACCGCGAGGGTGCCCACCTCGTCCACTTCAAGTCGAACCCGGTGGACGTGCGGCCCTTCTTCCACCAGCACGTGCGGCGCGGCTTCGAGACCGTGGTGCTCACCAGTGCCACCCTGCGCGATGGTCGTGGCTTCAACGGCCTGGGCCTGCGCCTGGGCTTCACGAAGCCCGAGGTCGAGGCGGCGGAGAACGTGGAGAGTCCCTTCGACTTCGAGGCCCAGGGCCTGCTCTTCGTGCCGCCGGACCTGCCGGAGCGCCGCCCCGGCGCGGGCGGCGGCGTGGGGGATCCGGCCTGGGTGGAAGCCTCGCTCGAGGCCATGGAGCGCATGCTGCGGGCCAGCCGGGGCCGGGCCCTGGTGCTCTTCACCAGCCGCAAGATGCTGGCGGCCTTCCGCCCGCGCCTGGAAGCCGCGCTGCCCGAGCTCACCTTCTTCGTGCAGGGCGATGGCCTCTCGCGCACCCAGCTGCTGGACCGCTTCCGTGCCACGCCCGCCGCGGCCCTGCTGGGCCTGGCCAGCTTCTGGCAGGGCGTGGACCTGCCCGGTGATGCGCTGAGCCTGGTCATCGTCTCCGCGCTGCCCTTCGCGCCGCCGGACGACCCCGTGCTGCAGGCCCGCATCCGCGAGGCGGACGCCCAGCGCGAAGGCCTGGGCTTCATCGGCATCCAGGTGCCGCAGATGACGCTGAAGCTCAAGCAGGGCATCGGCCGCCTCATCCGCACCCGCTCGGATCGCGGCGTGGTGGCCGTGCTGGACCCCCGCCTCATGCTGCCCAGCGAGGACCGCCTGGGGAAGCGCTACGCCGCCCAGGTGCGCGCGGCCCTGCCGCCCTTCCCGGTGACCCGGGACTGGGAGCGGGTGGAGGCCTTCCTGCAGAGCCTCTGACGACACGAAGGGCCCGCATGGCGGGCCCTTCGGTATCACGGAATCAGCGGGCGGGTGGCGCTGGCGGTGCCGGTGGGGCTGGCGCAGGTGGTGCGGGCGGAGCCGGAGGCGCGGCCGGTGGTGGCGGTGGGGCATCCGGAGCCGGCGGCGGCGGGGGTGGCGGTACCGGGGGCAGGGCCGATCGGGGCGTGGCTGAAGGCCGTGGGGTCCTGGGGGGCCTGGGGGCTTTCGGCGTGGCCGTCACCTGCCTCTGCAACTGGTCGAGGCGCGTCTGCAGGGACTTCATGGCCGACTGGAGGGCCTGGATCTCCGCCTGGGCATCCAGCTCGCCCTTCGCGACGCGGGTCTGGAAGCGGAACTCGGGGATGTGGATGGGCGGAATGTGGATGTCCTGCTCGATGAAATCCTCACCCTCCGGTCCGGTGAAGGTCCAGGCCTGGGCCTCCTTGGGACCGCCCTTGCGGAACACCTTCAGGTGCTTCTCGATCTCCTCGCCATCGGGCCCGGCGATCACGATGGTCTCGCCGTCGCCGCCCTTGCGGACGACCTTCCGGCGCGTCTCGACCACGTCCTTGCCATCCACCTTCTTGCGGATCACCACGGTGCCGGGGCCCGCGTCCTCGGTGAGCACCTCGATGCGGGGCTCGTGGTCCCCGCCCTCGCCCTTGCGGCGGCGGACCTCGACCCGGATCTCCTTCTTCATCTCCTCCCTGGCCTTGTCCAGTTCGGCCCGGGCGCGGTCCATCTCGGCCTGGACGCGGGCCCGCTCCTCGGGGCCCATGGTCTTGGCGTGCTCCGCCAGCTCCTTGGCGTGCAGCTCCATGTCCCGCTGGTGCCGCTCCATCTCGTTCTGGTGCTGCTCCAGGTCCTTCATGTGCCTGGTCTGGATCTCGATCACGCGCTCGCGGTGGCCTTCGGCGAGGGCCCGTGCCTTCTCACCCTCGGCGCGGTCCAGCTCGACCTGCACCTTCATGCGCCGGGCCTGGCTGCGGCCGGCCTGGGCCTTCTGGGCCTCCGTGGCGATGCCCCGCAGCCACTCGCGGCCCTCCTTGTCGAGGGCGACCTCCTTGCCGTCCACAGTGTAGGTGGCCTTGTCCTTGGTGGCGGCATAGCTGCGGGTCTTCCCGTCTTTCTTCTCCTCGGCGCGGAAGCTGCCGTCGCCCGCCACGGTGACGGGCTCGGGGGCCTCGCCGTTGAGCTTGACGTCGCCCTTCATGCGCACGTCCAGCTGCCGCTGGTCGTCCACGGTCTTGATGCGCGTGGTCTTGTCAGCCTTGGGGGTGCCTTCCGGGGCCTTGTCCTGGAGGGCGACGCCCGCGGCGCCGAGGAGGGAGGCGGCCAGCACGGCCAGCGCCGTGGCCCGGGCGCCGGTGGTGATGGGCAGGGCGGGGTAGAGCAGGTGGCGGACGCGTTGCATGAGGGAGCCTCCGTTGGCGGCCAGGGCCAGGTGGGTGGGGGAGGGCGGGGCGGTCGCGCGCAGGGCCTCGAGGTCGGTGAGGGCGCGGGCCAGGATCAGGGGATCGCCGCAGAGCTCGGCGGCCACGTCGTCGCAGCAGAGCTCGCGCTCGGCGCGGATGCGGGCGGACAGCCACCAGACGGCGGGATGGTAGAAGAGCAGCACTTCCACCAGGGACTGGAGCAGGTTCACCAGGAAGTCGCCCCGGCGGATGTGGGCCAGCTCATGGGCGAGGATGGCCTCCAGCTGGATCGGCGACAGGCCGGCCAGGGCGCAGGCGGGCAGCAGGATCACGGGGCGCAGCCAGCCCAGGGCCGTGGGCACCTCCACCGCCGCCGACTGCAGGAGGCGCACGGTGCGGGAGAGCTTCAGCTCGCGGCAGAGCCTTGAGAGCACCAGGTGCCACTCGGAGGGCACCGGGCTGGCGCTGCGGCGGCGCAGGCGCTGCACGCGGACCCAGCTGCCGAGGAAGCGGGCGGACAGCAGCAGCACGCCCGCGGCCCAGCCGGCCAGCAGCCAGGGGAGGGCGGGATCCAGCGCGGCCTTCATCCGCTGGGCGAGGGGGACCGCCGCCGGGAGGGAGGACGGCGCGGCGGCTTCCACCGCCACGCTCAGCTGGGCGAGGGGCGCGGCTGACGCCTGGCGCTGGAGCAGCAGGGCCGTGGCCGTGGGAGCGGCCACCATGAGCAGCAGGAAGGCGCAGGCCAGGCCGTAGCGGGCCCTGGCGCTGGCGCCGCGCAGCAGCACGAGACCCAGCCAGGCCGCCAGGCCCAGGGCCGCGCCCTGCCAGAGGAAGTGGATCAGGGTCCAGCCCAGGATCTGGGCCCAGGGCTGGCCCACGAGCGACAGGAGCGTGGTCATCGCTTCCCTCCTTCCGCCAGGTCGAGCATCTTCCGGATCGCGGCGAGTTCCTCGTGGCTGGCCTTCCGGGTGGCCAGGGCCTGCATGACCAGGCTGGTGGAGGAGCCGCCGAAGGCCTTGTCCAGCAGGTCGTCCAGCAGGGTCTGCTGGGTCTGCGTCTGGGTCTGGGTGGTCGAGAAGGTATGCACCCGGTCCGTGATGTCCCGCTGCACCAGGCCTTTCTCGTTCATGATCTGGAGCATCTTCAGGACCGTGGTGTAGCCCAGGTCCTTTTCCGCCGAAAGCACCTCGAAGACCTGCCGCACGGTGCTGGGGCCCCGCTCCCAGAGCACCCGCAGGATGGCGAGCTCGGCGTCGGTGGGACGGGTGGCAGGCTGCATGGGATGGGTCTCCAACAGGGGAATGCCGAAAAGATACGACAGGTTTCGTAGTCGTCAACGAAAATCTTCGTAATCGGTTTAGCCCGGCCGTGACGATTCATCCCAAGTGCTTTTTATTCAATCCAAACAGGTGGGTGCCCGGGGGCAACCGGTCCACCGCCAGGGGGCGGAGGCCCGGGGTGTTCCCACTCAGATGAATGGAGCCGGGCCTCAACCCACCAGCCGCGAGAGCAGCTCGTCCAGGGACACGCTGACGATGGTGGAGGCGTGGTCGCTCATGGCGTAGGGCAGGATCAGCTCGCGGCCATGGATCATGGATCCGCAGGTGTAGACCACGTTGGGAACGTAGCCTTCCCGGCCATCGCCTTCCGGTGCCACCAGGGGCTCGGAGAGCCGCCCCAGCACCTTCGTCGGGTCGTCGAGATCCAGCAGGGCGGCGCCGATGCAGTACTTGCGCATGGGGCCGACGCCGTGGGTGAGCACCAGCCAGCCGGCCTCGGTCTCGATGGGCGAGCCGCAATTGCCGATCTTCACGGACTCCCAGATCTCCGCCGGGTGCAGGATGACCTTCGGGTCGCTCCAGTAGTGGGGATTGTCCGAGAACATCAGGAAGAGGTTCTCGTCGTCCTGGCGGGAGAGCATGGCGTAGTTGCCGTGGATGCGCCGGGGGAAGAAGGCCATGCCCTTGTTCTGGACGGCGGAGCCGTTGAGGGTGAGGACCCGGAAGTGGAGGAAGTCCCGGGTCTCGATGAGCTGCGGCAGGATGGCGTGCCCGTTGTAGGCCGTGTAGGTGGCGTAGTAGGTCACGGTGCCATCGTCATCGGTGAAGCGGACGAAGCGGGCGTCCTCGATGCCGTTGCTCTCGTTGGGCGACACCGGGAAGATGACGCGCTCGCTCATGGCCAGCTCGGGGGGGAAGTGCATCTCGTAGTTGGAGTCGGCGAGCCACTGGATGCAGCTGAGGGTGTTGGTGAGGCCCTGGGTGACCGGCTGGGTCTCCCGCCGGATGCGCAGGACGCTCCGGAACAGCTCGCTGCGCGTGAAGCCGTCGCCCAGCGGCTCCATCACGGCCGCGGAGGCCCCGTTGTCGAAGCCCATCTCGTGCAGCTTCACCACGAAGGGAACCTTCATGTAGCTGGGGTCGGGGTCGAGCACGGGCATGCTGACGAAGCGGGAGATGGGATCCAGGCAGATGTCGCCTTCGGGGCTGATGAGACCCGTGCGGAACTCCACGGAGGAGATGTGCCCCTCCCCGGTGGCGCGGAGGCTCATGATGAACCGCAGGGCACCGTCGGCCACGCCCTCCTGATCCGGGTGCGGGACGATGGAGGGATTGAAGAGGGCCGCGGATTCCAGGGCGTACTCGCCCGAGAAGAGGGCCCCGATGAGGAGCGTGCGTTCCCTCGACAGGGGCCGGTGCGTGAAGAGGTGGGGGACCACCTTGTCGAAGCTGGCCAGCAGGGCGGTCTCGATGTCCAGGTGCCGGGCCTCGAAGTCCTTCAGTACCGCGGCCAGGTCCCGCCGGGTCTCCGCTTCGCTCAGGGCCAGGGCGCGGCCGATGATGGTGGTGATGCGCTGGATGCCGCCGGGGATGAAGGGACGCAGGATGACCCGGGCGCTTTTCGGAACCAGGCTGATGTCATGGTGGCGGAGACGGATGGGGCGCATCAGGAGAACCGCAGAGGGGGTGCGATGGGGTGCTCCGCGAAGGTCATCTCGGCAAGGGAGAGGTGGAAGGCCAGGGTGGATTCCGCGCCCTGGTTCTCGCTGACCCGGTCCTCGTGGAGGCCGTCGCTGCAGCCGCCGCTGCTGGAGTCGTAGAGGGGCACGCCCAGGTCGTTGCGGCCCAGGAACCACTCGAAGGCCCGCTTGGCTTCGTGGGACCAGGCGTCATCCCGGGTCGCCCGGAAGGCCTCGAGGCAGGCGGAGACCATGGCCTGCGCCTCCACCGGCTGCTGGTCGAAGTCGGCCCGGGCGCCGTCCCGCGCGTAGAAACCGTTGCTGCCGATGGGCCGGAAGTGGCCGGCCTGGGTCCGCTGCAGGGAGGCGAGCCAGCGGAGGGACTGCAGGCCGATGTCGAGGGCCTCGGGGTGGGGCATCCGCTGGCCGCCCAGCAGGAGGGCCTGGCAGAGCCGGGCGTTGTCGTACGAGGCGATGGGTTCGAACCAGGGCCAGTCCGGGGTGGCGCAGGCCTTCCAGAGGGTCACGAGCCGCTCGGTCAGGCTGCTGCAGGCCGCCAGCACCTGCGGGTGGCCGGGATGGCGCCCCAGGAACTCGTGGATGCCCAGCAAGGTGAAGGCCCAGGCCCGGGGGGACGAGAATCCTTCCACCGCCGGGAGGCCGCGCTCGAACAGCTGGGCGGCGAGGCGCCGGTGCCCCTCGTTGCGGGAGCGCCCCGCGCAGGTGCCCAGCGCCCAGAGTGCGCGGGCGTGGCTGTCCTCGCTGCCGGCCTCCTCGAGCCACTGCCGCCCGTGGCTCATGAAGTTGCGGAAGCGGTGGCTCTCCTGGTTCAGCGCCGCGGAGAGGAAGGCCAGGTAGCTGGTGGCCTGGCGGTCCAGCAGCTCTTCCGGAGGCCGGCCGCCCAGCTCCTCCAGGAGGATGCAGAGGATCAGGGCGCGGGCGTTGTCGTCAGTGCAGTAGCCTTCGTGGAAGTTCGGGACGTTGAAGATGGCGTGCTGGAAGATGCCGGTGCCGTCGCTCATGCGCACGAGGTGATCCAGCCGGAGGGGCGGCAGGTCGTAGGGGCGGCTGGCCAGGGTCCACTGGGCGAAGGCCTTGCGGGGAGCGGCCTTGCGGTCCGCCCCGGCTCGCTGGAAGGACTCGAGGTAGCGCTGCGCCACCGCCGGCCAGATCATCCCGCGGCCCATCTGGTAGGCCGTTTCGCGTGTGCGTTCCAGGAGCTTCGGGTCGTCGAGGTAGGCGCAGACGCCCTCCGCGATGGCCTGTGGATCCCGGAAGGGCACCAGGATGCCGCGCCCGTCGGCCAGCAATTCCTGCGCGTGCCAGTAGGGCGTGGACACCACGGCCTTGCCGGCGCCGAAGACGTAGGCCAACGTGCCCGAGGTGATCTGGGCCTCGTTGAGGTAGGGCGTGAGGTAGATGTCCGTGGCGCCGATGAATTCCTTGAGATCCTCCAGCGAGACGAAGCGGTTGTAGAAGATCACGTGCTCCTTGACCCCGCGGGCCTCGGCCAGCCGCTCCAGGCCCAGGCGGTAGCTTTCGCCGTCGCGGGCGACGAGGTGGGGGTGCGTGGCGCCCAGGACGAGGTAGACCACGTTCGGGTGGCGCTTGACGATGGCGGGCAGGGCCTCGATGACGGTTTCGATGCCCTTGCCGGGGCCCAGCAGGCCGAAGGTGAGCAGGACCATGCGGCCCTCCACACCCAGCTCGGCCTTGTAGAAGCTGGAGTCGATGAAGGGCAGGTCGGGGATGCCGTGGGGGATGAGATCCACCTTGGCGTCCGGGATCCCGTACGCATCGCGCAGGATCTCCGCGCCCTTCTGGGCCATCACCACCAGGCGGTCGCTGCGGCGCGCCAGCTCCTCCATGACCTTCAGCTGGGCCGGGTTCGGATCCCGCAGCACCGTGTGCAGCGTGGTCACCACCGGCATCCGGACTTCCTTCAGCAGGGCCAGCAGGTGGCTGCCGGCCGGCCCGCCGTAGATGCCGAACTCATGCTGCACGCAGAGAACGTCCACCTTGTTGAAGTTCAGGAAATCCGCAGCCCGGCGATAGGAGTCCACATCCTTCTCGTCCAGTTCGAAGCGCACGCGCTCCGGGTACTCATAGGCATCCAGGCGATCGTTCACGGCCCCGGCGAAGCACTGGGAGGCGGGGGCCGCTTCGGCCACGGCTTCGCACAGATCATGGGTGAAGGTGGCGATGCCGCAGAGGCGGGGAAGGAACCCGCCGAGAAAGGCGATGCGCCCCAGTGCCGTGCTGTCGGACATGTCCACTCCCGGGTGGTTACCAGGCTGGAAGCGCCATGACCTGGACTGGAACGGCTCGCCTGATCGCCCAGGCCACCCACCAGGCTGATCCTGCGCCCGAAGGCGCAGGACGCCAAATGAATTCGGAGGCCAGGAGACAACCGGATCCTCGAGGTCCCCCACGGGATCCTGCCGAGGAAGGAACGATGCGTGTCCATGTGGATTGCGTTCCATGTGCTCACCCCTCTCACGGGCCTGGCACCCACACCGCTCACGGGGTGATCCCGGGGTGCAGGTCCTGGTTCCTCCGATCCACGGAGATCTCGACGGCGATGGCCGCCGCCTGTTCCGCCGCCACCCCCTCGGTCCGGCGCTCGTACTCCTCCTCCTGGAGGTCGTCCCGGGCGCGCAGGAGCGTGTCGGCGGCCTGTTCCTGCTCCCCGGGCAGGTCCACCCGGAGCTCCTCGATGAGCATCATGACCGTCGCGGCCACCGGGAGCGCGAGGAGCGCCCCGAGCAGTCCCATCAGCGTCCCGCCGGCCATGAGGGCGAAGAACACCACCGAGGACGGGAGGCGCAGCGCGTGGCCGTAGATTGTCGGAATGAGGATGCGGCTTTCGAATTCCTGGTAGGCCAGCATCGCCACGAGGACGATGGCTCCGGCGGTGGGGCTGTGGCTGAGGGCGGCCAGGCCCGCGGGTGCGATCGAGAGAACGGCGCCGACGTAGGGCAGGATGTCGGCGGCGGCGGCGAAGACCGCCAGCGCCATGGCGTTCTCGACGCCGCAGGCGGTGAGCAGGATGAAGGTGAAGGCGCCGATGAGAAGGCAGGTGATCAGCTGCCCCCGGATGTAGGCGCCGACGATGGTCTCCAGGTTCAGGATGACCCGCGTGAGCCGGATGTGGTGGCTGCGGGGAACGAGGGCGAAGAGCCCGCCGCGCAGCCGGTCCCGGTCGATCATCATGTAGAGCGCGAGGAAGAGGGCGCTCAGCCCGTAGGCGGCGACCTGGAAGATGCGGAGGGAGTAGGCGAAGGCCGTGGGCCCGACGGTGTTCCCCGGAGCGCCGTAGCTGAGGTTCCGCAGCCATTCGGCGAAGGGCGCGCTCAGGTGGTAGTGGGCCAGGCGGTCGGCCAGGGCCGCCCGGAAGGCGGGTTCCCGTTCGAAGAGGGCGGCCCCCTGCGCCACCATGGACGGGACGGTGAGTGCCACGGCGAGTGTGGCCAGGGTGATGACGCCCGTGAAGACGATCGCGATGCCGAAGCCACGCCGGATCCTCCGTTCCTCCAGCCAGAGGACCGTGGGGCTCAGCGTCCCCAGGATGAACAGGGCCACCACCAGCACGAGGATGACGGGCCAGAGGCGGATCAGCAGCCACAGGGAGAGCAGGATGAGGGCCAGGCTGATGAAGGTGGATGGCGCCACCACGAACCGCACGGTCCTGGGGCCCGGGTCCGCGGGCCGCGGGCCATCCGCAGGGAGACCGGGGGGAGCGGCGGGAGACCCGAAGAGATTCATGGCGGCTCCAGGGAGGACGGCGGATGGTTCAGTGAGTCAGCGGCACGCCTGGCACGGCTTCGCCGCGCCCATCAAGCCAAGAGCAGCATCCGTTCCAGGAACCCGGGTGGTGCTAAGGGCCCACGGGTCACCGCTTCCATGAGGGGGAGCGCCCTCATCCGGGTGGTCGCCCCCCGGGCATCCATCAAAATGGCGTGGGAGTCCCCTCAATTCGAAGGAACTGCCCCACCCAGGCCATGAGCTTCGGGGCCCTCCCCACCACCGGGCCTCGCCCAGCTGGAAAGTTCCCAGGGTCTCCCTCCGTATTGAAGGCATCGACCCATCATCCTGATGGGGGCTCCGCGGAAGGCAGGGCGATTGATTGAATCCAAGATGTTGATTCAAAAGCCATTGGAGATCTGGCGCGGGACATGCTGATGCCAGTCCAAGGTTCACTTCCAAGGTGAGGCGGAGCCCGGGGGAAGCGAGCGCCTTCCCACCTCCGGGCGTGTCCCCCCTCCTGCCTCGCGGGGTGAATGACTTGCGCATCAACCCCACTCCATGGAGTCAGACATGAACGGCAAAGCTCTCGTTCCAGTCCTCTCGATCCTTCTGCTCTCGGCCTGCGTGGTGGCCCCCAACCACCGGGGCGGCCTGGACATCATTCCCATCCTGCCGACCATCGTGGAAGTCGATTCGGACAACTACTACGCCCACGGCGGCTACCACTATTTCCACACCAATGACCGCTGGTACTACGCGTCCACGCGGGACGGCGAACGCAGGGAACTGCCCCGCTCCCACTGGCCGCAGGAGACCCGCCATCGCGATGAAGGCCATCACCGCGACGAGGACAATCGCCGGTAGTCCCGCTTGATGCCTGGATGGGTCGGCCCGCTTGACGCGATTCCCCGCGGCGCAGGCGGGCGGCCGTCCACTTTGACGAAGTGAGAGCCCGTGAAACCCACTGCCATTTTCGCCATCGTCCTGATCGCCGCGGGCATCGCCGCCATCGTCTATCAGGGGTTCACCTACACGACCCGGGAGAAGGTCGTGGATCTCGGCCCCGTCCACGTGCAGGCGGACCGGACCAGGTCCGTGCCCCTGCCGCCCCTGGTGGGAGCCATCGCCATCATGGGTGGCGTCCTGCTCCTGGCGGTGCGTCGCCGGCCCGATTGAGCCTGCCCTGGCCAGGGATGCCTGAACCCATCGACAAGGAGAGAACCCATGCTCGGAACCATTCTGATCGTCCTCGTGATCCTGATGCTGGTCGGTGCGATGCCGCGCTGGCCCCACAGCCGGGACTGGGGCTACTACCCGAGTGGTGGCCTGGGACTGGTGCTGCTCGTGCTGGTCATCCTGCTGCTGCTGGGCCGACTCTAGGAGCCACCTTGAACGGCCTTCGAAGGCTTGGAGCCTGTCTCGCCATGACCCTGGTGAGCCTTGCCGTACCCCTTCGGGCCGCCGCCCGGCCGGCCAAGCCATGGAGTGCCCTGGAGGCCCGCAAGGCCACCATCGGCAAGATCGACGTGGAGATCGGCGACGTCTTCGACCTCGCCAAACCGGAGGAGGACATCTGGGTCGGCCGGTTGGCCAACCACCTGCATGCCTCCACCCGGGAGACGGTCATCCGGCGGGTGCTCCTCTTCGCGGAGGGCGAGCCCGTTCGCGAGCGCCGGATCCGCGAGACCGAGCGCCTGCTCCGCGCCCTCCCCTTCGTGAAGCAGGCCCGGATCGATCCCGTGGTCCAGCCGGATGGCAGCGTGGTGGCCGTGGTGAAGGTCCGGGATGCCTGGACGACCCAGCTGAACGTGGGCTACACCCATGTCGGCGGTCAACACGCCATGAACCTCGGCCTGGACGAGAAGAACTTCCTCGGTTCGGGCAAGAGCGTGACCTACGATCTGTCGAAGGACCACGAGCGCAGCACCTGGGGCCTGGCCTATGGAGATCCCCAGCTCTTCGGGAGCCGGTGGACGCTCGCGGCGCACACCCAGTACCTCACCGATGGGTTCGTGCGCAGCATCCACCTGGAACGCCCCTTCTACGCCCTGGACACGCCGTGGTCCACCGGGTTGGCCCTGTCGCAGAGCCACTCCAGCCTCTACCTCTACGACCAGGGCCTCCAGGTGTTCCAGGCCCCCTTCGTCCAGAACGAGGTCCGCCTGTCCGGCGCCTGGCTGGTGCATGAATCAGAGAACCGGGTCTGGCGGGCCGGCCTGCTCCTGAAACGCCAGGACACCAGCTATGGCCTCATCACCCAGACGAACCCCCTGGGCACCCTGCCAGCGCCAGTCCTGACCGATCGGCGGCTCCGTGGCGCCGGGGTGACCCTGGCCACCCAGGAGGACGCCTTCGAGGAATTCGAGAACCTGTCGGGCATGGACAGCCCCGAGGACTACAACCTGGCCTGGACGGGCGATCTGGAACTGGGGAACTACAGCCGCGCCTGCGGGTCCACCATGAATGCCCCCTTCTTCAAGGTCCAGGTGGCCAAGGGCTGGTCCTCCTCCAGTGAGAACCTCACCCTCCTGACGGCCTCCTGGGATGGCCGGGGGCCCGCCACCGGCCTGGAAGACAGCCGCCTGGCCCTCGCCCTGGTGAGGTACCACAAGCTGACCGAGCACCAGATCCTGGCTGGCCTCGTGGCCGTGGACAGGGCCCGGCGCCCGGACCCCGAACACTGGTACTACCTGGGTGGGGACCAGGGCATGCGCGGCTTCCCCAACCAGCTGCATCCCGGGGACGCCCGCTGGCTGGCTTCTTTCGACTACCGGCTGCTGACGGAACAGCGCTGGTGGGGTCTCGTGCGGCTGGGGTACAGCGCCTTCGTGGACCTGGGCTCTGTCCGCCGGATCGATGGACAAGGGTGGTCCCGCACCTACTCCGACGTGGGGATCGGGCTCCGGCTGGGGAACCTCAAGAGCTCCGTGGGCCGCGTGATCCTGCTGAGCGTGGCCGTGCCCCTGAACCGCGAACCCTACCAGGCCCGCTGGCAGTTCACCGTCGGCAACGCCATGCGGTTCTGATCCCGACCGGGTGATGGGAGGGCCCAGCCCGCCGGGGCAAGGCCTTCGAATTGAAGGAAGGTCGCTCCAGAATGATGGACCGATTCCTGGGCATCGGCGGCGGCAGTGAACTTAATTGCCTTTGAGTAAGCTCTTTATGGTTCGGAACGGAACGTGCTGCATCTCCTCCGGGAGGATCTCACACCGGAAGGGCGCAGCCTCCATGCCGAGGCTCAGCTTCTCACCCCCGGCCATCGACGCCGCAAGCCCGATTCCACCCAGAGGTCCACCGGCGTTCTCTTCCCGAGAATGCCAACTTCACTTTCAGCGAAACGATGTGTCCTGCGACACACACTGCAGATACATCCACCCCTATTTCCGCGGCGACGGGATTCCATGCGGGATGGGCGTATAAGTAGTCGAGGTGCTGCTTGCATCTTCGGCCTCGCGATCCGCACGTTTTTCGCGGTTTCCCAGAGGTTGGCCGTGCCCAAGATTGTCCTCTCTCCCGCCCTTGCGCCGCCTACCCTGGAGGGGGGAGAGGACCTTTCCCGAACCCGCCCGGGGGGCCTGAAAGCCTCGTCCCGGACCTACGCCACCCTGGCCATGGCGATCCTCCTGGCCGCCCTCCTGATCATCCCGTCCTTCTGGGTGTTCATCCAGGTCAAGGGGGCCGCCAAGGCTCGCAGGCATGCCTACGAGGTCATCGTCCAGGCGCAGACCCTGCTGACGGCCCTGAGCGATGCCGAAACCAGCCAGCGCGGCTTCGTGCTGACCGGAGACGAGGCCTTTCTGAGCCCCCATGCAGCCGCTCGAGACGGTGTTCACCGGCAGCTGGACGAGCTTGGCTTGCTTGCCCGAACGGGTGCGGCCCGCGCCCACCTCGCGGCGCTGAAGCCCCTGGTGGATGCGAAGCTGGCCGAGCTGTCCAGGGTCATCGAGTTGCGCCGCGCCCACCAGGTGAAGGCGGCGGTGGCGGTCGTGGCGGAAGGCCAGGGCAGGCGCCTGATGGATGCCATCCGGGTCGAAATGGGCGGGTTCCTCCTGATCGAGGATGGCGAGGTGGCGAAATACGAGGCGGCGCTCCAGTCGAACCTGGCGGCCCTGTTCGTCATCCTGGCCGTGGTCGGCGCCTTCGCCCTGCTCGTGGCCTTCTTCTTCGTCTATGCCATGCACCGCCAGACGCGGCAGAGGATCAGGGACCTGGTCCATGCGGAGACGCAACACCTGCTTGGCATCCAGGAGGGTACCAACGACCAGCTCCAGCGGGTCAACGCCATCCTTCAGGCGAGCGAGGAACAGCTTGCGGTCACGCTCAATTCCATCGGGGACGCGGTCATCGCCACCGATGCGGAGGCCCGCGTGAGGATTCTCAATCCCGTCGCCGAGCAACTCACCGGCTGGACCCTGGCCGAAGCCAAGGGTCGCCCCCTGGATGACATCTTCCGCATCATCAACCAGGAAAGCCGCCTGCCCGCGGTGGCTCCGGTCATGGAGACCCTGGCCCGGGGGACGATCCAGGGCCTGGCCAACCACACCCTGCTCATCGGGCGGGACGGTACTGAGCGGGCCATCGCCGACAGCTGCGCGCCGATCCGCGACCGGGTTGGGCAGGTGGTGGGCGCCGTCCTGGTGTTCCGCAACGTCACCGATGAGTACGCCTCGCAGCAGGCCCTGCACGACAGCAATGCCATGATCCAGACCATCCTAGGCACCGTGGTGGATGGCATCATCACCATCCATGCCCGGAACGGGGTCATCCAGACCGTCAACCCGGCCGCGGAGCGGATGTTCGGGTACGCCGCGACCGACCTCATCGGCCAGAGCTTCGGCCGGTTGATCCCCGAGCTCGGGCAGGTCCAGCTCGACGGGGCACTGGATCTCTTCCAGGCCAGCGAAGAGGCCCGCGCCCTGGGCTTCGGCCGGGAGGTCGAGGGCCAGCGCAAGGATGGCCAGGTCTTCCCTCTGGAGATGGCGGTCGGCGAGATGTGGCTGGGCGGCCAGCGCTACTTCACGGGCATCCTCCGGGACATCAGCGCCCGCAAGCAGGTGGAGGCGGCCCTGCTGAAGGCCGGGGCGCTCCAGAACGCGATCTTCAACAGCGCCAACTTCTCGAGCATCGCCACGGATGCGAAGGGCGTCATCCAGATCTTCAACGTCGGCGCGGAGCGCATGCTGGGCTACGCGGCGGAAGACGTCCTGAACAAGATCACCCCGGCCGACATCTCGGATCCCGAGGAGCTCATCGAGCGGGCCAGGGCCCTGAGCCAGGAGCTGGACACCCCGATCACGCCGGGCTTCGAGGCGCTGGTGTTCAAGGCCTCCCGGGGCATCGAGGACATCTATGAGCTGACCTACACCCGGAAGGACGGCAGCCGCCTGCCGGCGCTGGTATCGGTGACGGCCCTGCGGGATGCGCAGGGATCCATCATCGGGTACCTGCTCATCGGCACCGACAACACGGCCCGGATCCAGATCGAGGCCGAGCGGACCCTGCTGGACGAGGCCCTGCAGGCCAAGAACGCGGAACTGATGAGCGCCCGGATTATCGCCGACAAGGCCAACCTCGCCAAGTCCGAGTTCCTCTCCAGCATGAGCCACGAGCTGCGCTCGCCCCTCAATGCCATCCTGGGCTTCGCCCAGTTGATGGACTCGGCCTCCCCGGCCGCGAGCCCGTCGCAGAAGGCCAGCATCGACCGCATTCTCCATGCGGGCTGGTACCTGCTGGAGCTGATCAATGAGATCCTGGATCTGGCGGTCATCGAGTCCGGCAAGCTCTCCATTTCCGAAGAGCCGGTCTCGCTGGCGGAAGTCATGTTCGATTGCCGGTCCATCATCGAACCCCAGAGCCAGAAGCGCGGCATCAAGCTGACCTTCCCGGCCTTCGACGCGCCCATCTTCGTGAGGGCCGACCGGGTCCGCCTCAAGCAGGTCCTCATCAACCTCCTGTCCAATGCCATCAAGTACAACCGGCCCGGGGGGACGGTGGTGGTGGCCTGCACCTCCACCGTCCAGGGGCGCGTCCGCATCAGCGTCCGGGATACCGGGCAGGGCCTGGCGCCCGACCAGGTCCGGCAGCTCTTCCAGCCCTTCAACCGCCTCGGCCAGGAACGAAGCGCCGAGGAGGGCACGGGCATCGGCCTGGTGATGAGCAAACTGCTGGTGGAGCTCATGGGCGGCGCCATCGGCGTGGACAGCAAGGTCGGCACCGGAAGCGTGTTCTGGTACGACCTCAATGCATCCGCGGCCCCTGCAGCTCCCGGTCTTGATGACAGCTTCATGGACAAGGCGACGGCGCCGGATGCGGACGTCGGGTCACCCCGCACGGTGCTGTACGTGGAGGACAATCCGGCCAACCTGGAGCTGGTGTCCCAACTCATCGGACGGCGCCCCGACCTGCGGATGCTCGGCGCGGTGGATGCGATGCA
This sequence comes from Geothrix sp., assembly GCF_030219325.1. Lineage (NCBI taxonomy): Bacteria > Pseudomonadati > Acidobacteriota > Holophagae > Holophagales > Holophagaceae > Geothrix > Geothrix sp. The sequence goes on from NZ_CP126625.1 coordinate 230,060, forward strand.
GGGCCTCCAGATGGCCCGCGACCACCAGCCGGACGTCATTCTCATGGACATCAACCTTCCCGGGCTCAGTGGCATCGAGGCGCTGGCCCTCCTGCGGAAGGACCCTCTGACCCTCCATGTCCCGGTGGTCGCCATCAGCGCCAACGCCATGGTGGGTGACATCAAGAAGGGCCTGGAAGCCGGCTTCTTCCGCTATCTCACCAAGCCCATCAACGTCGTCGAGTTCATGGACACGCTGGATGTGGCCCTGGAGTTCGCACGGCTGGCATCCATCGAAGGCAAGTAAGGAGCTGCGGTACACATGATCAGTGCAACGGACATCCTCCAGGGCAGGATCCTCATCGTCGACGATCAGGAGGCCAACGTGCGCCTGCTTGAGCAGATGCTGCGGGAGGCCCACTACACCTCCATTGCCTCGACCATGGACCCGGGCCAGGTCTGCGAACTCCACCTGATCAACCACTACGACCTGATCCTGCTGGACCTCCAGATGCCGGGCATGGACGGCTTCCAGGTCATGGAGAACCTCAAGGAGATCGAAAAGGGCGGCTATCTCCCGGTCCTCGTCATCACCGCCCAGCCGGACCACAAACTGCGGGCGCTGAAGGCCGGGGCCAAGGATTTCGTCAGCAAGCCCTTCGACCTGGCGGAGGTGCTGCTCCGGGTCCACAACATGCTCGAAGTCCGCCTGCTCCACCAGGAGACCAAGAAGCTCTACGACCGCATCCTGGCCGAGCAGAAAGTGTCTGAGCGCCTCCTGCTCAACGTACTGCCCGGCTCTTTGGCGGAACGGTTGCAGGCACGGCCCGAGGCGAAGACGAGCGTCTTCACGGAGCTCGTGACTGAAAGCTATGCGGAAGTGTCGGTCCTGTTCGCCGACATCCTGGCCTTCACCAAGTTTACGGAGGGGGCGAGCGCCGAAGTCCTGGTCGGCGTGCTGGACGAGATCTCCCATCGCTTCGTGGACGGCTTCCACAATCCGGTGATGGACCGGACCCGGACCATCGGCAACGCCTACCTGGCGGCCATCGGCCTGACCGACGCGGTGGCCGAACGCACGATCCAGGCCTCACGGAAGGCGCTGGACATCATCGAGGCCGTGGACCGCTTCAACGAGCACAGCCGGTACAAGCTGAACCTGCGCATCGGCATGGATGTCGGTGCCGAAGTCTCCAGCATCGTCCACAAACGGAAGATTACCTACGACCTGTGAGGGCCCGGGCCAGTGACTTCCGCCTCCAGGATCCAGTCGAGGTGGGCATGGCCCTTGTCTGCGTTCCTAGTGGATGACCCAATCGCTCTTCTGGATCAGGTTTGGTGAAGGGCCGGAGGCGAGCTGCATGATGAAGCAGCCCTTGGAGGCGTAGCGCTGACCGGGGCCGAAGCTGAGGCGGAAGAAATCCGGAAGGGACTGGTCCCCTTGAAGGCTGATGCGGTCCAGGAGGTTCTCCCGGTGGATGTTGCGGTCCATGTCCAGCAGGGCCTGGCGGAAGACTTGGATCATCGAGTAGGTCCGGGTGGAAATCCGGGTTTCTGGGTTCCCCTTCTCTATCCCCGTCAGCAGGGAATCGGCGAGCTTGGACACCTTCGGTTCATAGGCGGGGTCGCGGTAGGGGTAGGTGAGGTAGGTATAGGCCCGGGCCCGTTCCGGCAGGCTGTAGAGCTTCGGGCCGAGCTGCCGGGAGGACATGAACACGAGCTCGGGACGGCCTGGCCGGTCCGCCAGGCCATCGAGGGCCGGGAAGGCGCCGGCGCCGGTCCACAGCATCACCGTGGTGAAGGTCTCCAGCTGGAGAAGGGATTCGAGAAGGCCCCGGTTCAGGGTTTCGCCCTTCACCAGGCGGATTTGTCTTGCCTCGCCCTGGCCCAGCTCCTGCCAGGTTTCCTGGAACCCGGCGGCCAGCGCCCGGCCCTCGGCCCCATCATGAACGACCTGAAGGACCCGCTGGACCTGCCCCCTGGAGGTCAGGCCCCGGAGGAAGCGGGCGGCGGCCTGACCCTCCTGGTAGTACCCCTTTGAGAAGTACTGGGTATACCAGTCAGAGTCGGACACCACTGGGAAATCCGTGATGGGGAATAGGCAGGGGAGCCGGTGGGATTCGCAGAAGGCATGGATGGGCTTCCAGTCCTGATAGGAAAGCCCGCCGAGCAGGGCGAAGACCGGTTCCTTCGCCAGGTAGGCCTCCAGCTGTCGGGGCCAGGAATCCGGCGAGCCCTTCAAGCGCCACACGGAAAGCGACAGGTGGCGATAGCTGCCTCCTGGATCGATGCCGCCGACGCCCCGGTCCATGCGGTTGTGGAAACCAGTCGGGATCTGGTTGTGCCGGGTCACATAGTTGTTCATGGGCACAAGCATGGCCTGCTGATCCTCCCGACTGACCTCGGCCGTGATCACCGTGGCCAGATGGATGGTTCTGGCATCCACGCCCGGGGGCGCTTCGGTACTGAGGGTCCGCAGGTAGTGGATCAGGGTGGCCATGTCCTCCTCTGCCAGGTCGTAGCGGGGCATGACCTGGCGCAGGGTGCGCCCGGCGGGATCGAGTCCCGAACGGAGGGCGCGGGCGAGGGTCTCGTCGGTATAGGCGGGCCGCACCGGGGGTGTCCGGAATTTCAGGCGCTTGCGCTCCTCCGGGCTCAGGTTGGGGAACTTCACGAACCTGGGCTGGAAGAGCCGGGCACCGCTGATGGCGAGGGTAGGGATGCCGCCCTCCCAGGAGCCGAACCCGCTGCGCAGGTGGCAGCTCACGCAGGTGAAGGCCGTGCCGGATACCGGCACGTCCCCGTTAACCAGGGCCTGCATCGGTTCCCCCGAAGGAAGCAGGCCCTCGCGGTACATGCGCTCACCCAGGGCCTCCCGGGACGGGGCGGCCGACGCAGCCCTCGCATCCCGCCTTGGCGGGGCCGCCACGGCCGCACTGGATGAGACCAGCAGGAAGAGGGCCAGGGCCTGGAACAAGGTCCGGAGTGGGGAGATTTCCTCGATTCGCTGGATCATAGGATGCCCTCCTTGCGGCACTCGGCGACAAACTCCGTGGAGCTCATCAGGCCGAAAATTCGAGTCCACTTGCCTGTTCTGGGCACGCGGATGAAGGTCAGGGGGTAGTGGGCCATCTTGTTGGGGATGTAGGCGTTGAAGGCCCGCATCACCTTGTCGATGTCTTCGCGTCGGCCGGTGAGGAACTGCCAGCCGGGCCTGGACCGGTAGCGTTTCAGATAGTCCCTCATCACTTTGGGAGTGTCGTGCTCGGGATCGATGGAGATGGACACCAGGTGCAGAGGGGCCGCCCCGGGTGGCCGCTTCAACTGAAGATTCGCGTAACCCGCCGAAAGCACCGGGCAGATGGTGGTACAGGTCCCGAAGATGAAATCCACGATGACGGGTTCGCGGGATTCGAGCATGGCCTTGAGGGACACGCCCATTCCGTCCTGGTCAACCAGGGTGACATCCGGAACGGAGTAGCTTTCGGTGGAGCGGGTGTAGGGCGCCGGTGTCTGGGCCGCCAATCCGGTCGCGGACAGGGCCCCCAGGGAAAAGACGAGTGCGGGGATGGTCCGTGTGCGGTGGTTCATGCCGAAGTCCCTCAGCTGAATCGTGCGGTTCTGGGTGTCCATCCGGTGCCCCGGGCTAGCCCCCGGCTCCATGACGGGGAATCGTGGACGACGATCCCCCGCCATGGGCGTGGGAGACTACTTCACGACCAGGGGCCGCATCATGTCGTGCTCTTCGTGCTCGAGGATGTGGCAGTGCCACACATATTCGGCGCCACCGGTCCGGGGGCTGGGCGGCACCACGAAGGGCAGATTCCTTGGCAGATCGAACTTCATGATCACGGTGGTGACCTCGCCGGGGTGCATCTTGATGGTCTCCTTCCAGCCGATCTCCGTGGTCTCGGGGCCACGGGCCGGACCCGTGTAGATCATGCTGGCTGCCTGACCGACGGGGGCCGCGAGGTAGGCGGTGGTATCGAAGGGCTGCCGCGAGAGGATCTGGATGTTCACGAGGTGGATGTGGATCGGGTGAGTATCCGCCGTCAGGTTGGCGATCTGCCAGACTTCCGTCGCCCCGGCTTTGACCGTCTCGGTGGTCGGGTCCGCGTAGGCCCGGGTGAAATCACCGACCTGCACTGGCGCGACGTTGGTTCCGAGCATCTGGACCAGGCGGCCGTCGGCGTCGAACGTCTCGTTCAGGGTGAGCTGCCGAACGGTGACGCCGCGACGGATCGGTATCGGCAGCGGAGCTGCCGGCGTGGTGTTCCAGCTCAGGAAGGGGATGGGCGTGGTCGAGACAGGACCGGCCAGGGGCTGATCCATCTTCGCGTCCGGAAAGCCCGCCAGCTGCATCGCGGGCGAGATCCGCAGGGGCTTGTCCCTGGGAATCGCGGGGCTGTCCGCCTTGACTTCGAACCGCAGCAGGGTCTGGGTATCCCCATCCCCGGCCGCATTCGGGAAGTCGTTGTCAATGGACCCACCTGGATAGGGCCCCGGCGAGTCGTTCCACATGATGTATTTCTTCCCGCCGTTGCCGTGGAAATCCACCAGGACATCCAGGCGTTCACCGGGAGCCATGATGAGGCTTCCTCCGGGGTTGGCCGGGTCGACGGCGCGGTTGCCGAGGGAGTCCGCGACCGTGTTGAGAGGAACGCCCGAGGGGACATTCACCGCATGGGCCAGGAAGCCGCCCTCGGTGCCGATCACGGTCCAGTTGGGGCCGGGCCGGGTGAAGTCTGGCCGGCCTGCGCCGTTATCCTCGTAGAGCTGGAGGTTGAGGAAGCGGGCCTGGCAGGCGTTGAGGATGCGCAGGCGATAACGCCGGGGGTCCACCGTCGCCTTGGGGTAGGGCGCTCCGTTGACCAGCATCGTGTCGCCGAACATCTCCGGCACGATCGAAACCGGGGGTGGCGCGCCAGGACCGAGCTCCCACTTGCTGCTGTTGTAGACATAGGGGTAGTAGAGGTCCCCGGGTCCCACGGCACTCCCCGGGAAGGCGGGATCCGGGTGGGCAGCGGTCTGGAAGATCTTGTCCTGGAAGACGATGGGAAGTTCGCGTCCCCCCTTCTCGATGAACTGCGGCAGCCCGAAATCCCGCACCAGCGAGGCTTCGAACGCGTCGCGCAGGATGTAGGCCGAGGCGATGCCGGCATAGGCATTCGGGCGCGTGATCCCGACCGAGTGATCGTGGTACCACATCAGGCGGGCGCTCTGATCATTCGGGTAGTAGTACTCCGCCTCATTGGCGGGGACCACCTCTCCGGGCCTGAGCACCTGGTTGTTGATGAAACTCGTGCCCTTCCCGCCTTGCGGATCCCAGTTGTTGAAGGGCCCGCCATCGCTGATCCAGGGGATGAATCCCCCGTGGAGGTGGGTGCTGGTGCGGTTCACCGCCCCCTGGGCACCCATGAGGGTCGCGTCGACGGGGAGGATGTGGGCATTGGGCAGGTTGTTGTGGAAGGTCAGCTGGGCCGGGTGCCCTCGCTGCGCGACGATGATGCCGCCCAGGTGCTTCTGAACGGGGATCCCCGTCACGCCTAGGGCGGTGCGCGGGTTGTAGCCCCAGAGGGTGGTGGGCCCGCCCAGGTCGGGATGCAGGGTGTCGGTGAATTCATTGATGTCGATGCTGTAGTGGTCGGCGACCTGCCCGTTCGGGAAAGTCCGCGTGCCGTCAGGCACCGCCACGGGGATCGCGCCGGGTCCGACGCCCCGGAGCTCCTGGGTGAAGTGGGTCAGGGGCGGTGTCACCACCCCCTGGGGCACGAGGACCCCCAGCGGCTTCGGCGGAGCCTGGGCGGTGGCGGACTGGCCGCAGACGAGAGCAGCTACCACCAGGCCGAGGAAGGGCCTCCCCGTCCGCCGCAGAAGCGCAGATGTTCTTGGTGCAGAGCCAGTACGAACACGCATAGATCACCTTTGGAAGAGCCGCGCGGATGCGCGTCGGGGTAGAGAAGGTCCTACAGCGGGGGGGGCTGCAGGGGTGGCCCCAGAAGTCATCTCCTGGGGTTGTGGATGGGGGTGGGGTGGTATCCGTGGTTGGTTGGGGTTGTTTGTTCAGGTGATGACCAGTCGATTCCAGCTGAAGGAAGCCACTGGCCGTGGTTTGGCGATATGCCGGTGGTGTTCGGCCTCGCAGAACCGGATGCGCCAGGCCTCCTGGGCCTGTTCCCGGGTACGGCTCCAGGCGGTGCGGCACCGGGCATCGTGATCCAGGAGCTCCAAGGTGGCTCCATTGAGAGCGGCCTGCAGGGCGGTGTAGTCGAAGCGGTCACGTTCCGCTCGCAGCGGGTCGACGCCGAAATGGGCCGGGAGGCCGCCGAGGAGACTCCGGAGGAACCAGGTCAGGCGTGATTCGGCATGCGGAAGCTCGTCGATCTTTGGCTTTGGTGAGGGCAGCCGGGTCATGATCCGCCTCCCACGTCGCACAGGACGCCCGGATGGATGGCGTAGTGGGTCGCCCCCGAGGTCACGAGGATGGCCCGGGCGACCGACACGTCGAAGGGTGCGCCGTGCGTGATGACGAGGCACTTGTCGGCCGTGATGGCGGCCTCGTACTGCAGGCTGCAGTTCCTGGGGAAGCCGAGGCTGAGGAACGCGCTGCCCAGGACGCCGAGATCACTCACCACCAGTCCGCTGTCCAGGGCTCCGACGAGCCAGTACACCAGGGGGCCGAAGGCGGTGAGGGTGCCCAGGCCCGGAATGAGGAAGGAAGCGGAGCCGAACACCAGACGACGGGTCCCGCCCCAGAAGCCGGCCTGGCTGTCCCAGACCTCGATGCTGTCGTCCGCATCGCCATGGCTGGCGAGGGGTCCTCCGGTTTCCACATCCCGGCAGACGATGGATAGCCGCTTCATGTCGAAACCGGCGATGTGGAGCGTCCGGATGCTCGATTCCGCCTCCCGCCGGGAGTTGAAGATGCCCACCGCTGCATTCTGCTCGGCCACGGCGCTCCTCCTTTCCTGGTGACGGTGGGTCGGTTGGACGGCAGGCCGGAGCCTTCGCCGCTCTGGGACGCAGAGGTTGCCCTCCCTCCAGAAGGCCAGGAGCATCGCCCCTGTGCCGTCAGGCTGGCCGAACATCAGAGGACTCGGAGGCAGGGCTGTCCGGTTGAAGGGAGTACTCCTGGGGAACGCCCAGGGAAGTCAGCGCATCGTCGGAGAGCTTGCAGTGGTTTCCGAGGGCATGGCTGAGCAGGGTTCTCCAGTCCCATGAGAGCTCGCTGCCTCCCGGGACGGATGCAGGCGGGGGCTGGGGAACCAGGATCGGAACCAGGAACTCACCAGGGCGTGGGGGGACGGACCCGACCATGTCAGGACTTCCGGCCATTTCCGGAGCTCGGCTTCCCGGTCACCGGTGGCGCCGCGGTGGGTTTGGCCGCAGGATCCTGCTTCTCCCTGGCATTGCGCCGGGGGGGCTCTGCATCTTCCCTCGGGTCGCCGTCAGAGGAATGCGACTGGCCGCGGCTGCGCATGAAGAACGCTGCATCCCGCATGGGCTCCCTATCGAGCTCGGCCTCGGCCGTCGGATGGAAGCCGATCCTCAACCGATTGGCTTCCCGTGGCAGCGGGACCAGGGAGCTGATCCCCTTGAGCAGGGCGATGGGTGGAGCCGGCAACCGACTGGATTTCATGGACACGATGAACCTCGGTGGGGAATTGACTCGGTGATCCGATGGGCTTTCGGCACGGGAATGACAGGGCAGACCAAAGAAACCCCCTCGGGAATCGATGGGTAGGAGGAGCGGGTGGGCGGGCTGGAGGAGGGGCGGGGAAGGGAGATCCCTTCTGGTCTCGATCAGGCGATCGAAGCCGGGATCTCGGGAATCGAGGATTTCGCGGTCTGCCCAATTGTTAGCAATTTATGAACCAATTATAAAAATTGAAATAAAACAAGTTGAAATATAGAAAAATAAAACGGCTCTGCATTACCGTTCAATTCGAAAGCATCCACTTCAATTTGAACGATATTGATGGAGCAAATCTAAAATGATGGAAGTCGGGGCCCCGCATGCGTGCCAAAGAGCTCGACCACAAGGAGGTGCTGGACCTGGATCCGGATCGGGGCCTGATCCATTTTGCGGGCCGGCGGGCGCTGATCCTTGATGCCGAGGCGTTGGGAGTGCTCAGAAAGTACCTGGTCGAGAATTTCGGCCTGTCGGCCGCCCGGACCCTGCTCACCCAGTTCGGATTCGCCCATGGCTGGCGGGTCGCCGAGGCCGTACGCTCCGGGTTCACGATGGATAGCGAGGATGACTGGCTGCTTGCGGCCACCCGGATCCATGCGCTCGGCGGGCACTTCCATGTGGAATCGGCGTGCAAGGACCCCCTCGTCCAGGAGGGGATCCGCATCGTTTCCTCGTATGAGGCGGAGCAGCACATCCTCCATTTCGGCCGTTCCGATGCCCCGACCTGTTGGACCATCAGCGGCATTCTGAGTGGCTACCTCTCCCGGATCGCCGGCGAGGACATCTTCGTCCTCGAAGACCGCTGTACTGGGAGGAACGACAGCTGCTGCCATCTCACCGGGAAGACCCGGGAGGCCTGGGGCGATGACCGGGCGAACGAGCTCGGTTTCTTCGAATCGGAGCGGATCCACGACTGCCTCGATGTCTCACTCCAGCGGGTCACGGACACTTTGAAGGCGGCCGAGGGAAAGTTGAAATCCCACCGCCAGCTGCTGGAAAAGGCGGTCCCCAGCTTCGACGATCCGCTGGGCCTCGTCGCCAAGAGCGAGGCGATGCGCCAGGTCCTGGACTGGGCGCGGCGCCTGGCCCGGGTCGATGCCACCGTCCTCATCACCGGCGAAAGCGGCGCCGGCAAGGAGCGGATCGCGCGGTTCATCCATAACGAGTCCACGCGGGCGGCGGGGCCCTTCGTGGCCGTCAACTGCGGCGCCATCACCGAGACCCTGCTCGAAAGCGAGCTCTTCGGACACGTGCGGGGGTCCTTCACCGGCGCGACGCATGACCGGGCCGGTCTGTTCGAGGCGGCCCACCAGGGCACCCTGCTGATGGACGAGATCGGGGAGATCTCGCCAGGCATGCAGATCAAGCTCCTGCGGGCGATCCAGGAACGGGAGATCCGCCGTGTCGGCGAGAACCGGAGCCGACGGGTGGACGTCCGCATCCTCGCCGCCACCAACCGCGACCTTGCCGCCAGTGTGTCGGAAGGTTCCTTCCGGCAGGATCTCTACTACCGCCTGAAGGTGGTCGAGCTGAACGTGCCGCCCCTCCGCGAGCGCCGGGAGGACATCCTGCCCCTCGCCCGGCAATTCCTCGCGGCCTCGGCCCTGCGGATGAAGCGCCAGGTGTCGGGCCTGGCCTCGGGTGCGGCGAGCCACCTGCTGAACTACCCCTGGCCGGGCAATGTGCGCGAGCTCGAGAACACCATGGAGCGGGCTGTCGCTCTCGCCCGGGGGAGCCGCGTGGAGTCCCAGGACCTGCCCGTGGAGGTCTGCCTGGCGATCCCCCGACCCCATGCCACCACTGGCACGGTGCTGCCGCTGGAGGCGGTCGAGAAGGACCACATCCTCGCCGTGCTGAAGTTGAACGGCGGGAACCAGGCCCGTACCGCCGAGCAGCTCAAGATCTCCCCCGTGACGCTGTACCGCAGGCTCAAGAGCTACGGCATGCTTGGCCGGGAAGCCAAGAACCGGTAGAACGGCCGTCGGCCACGACCCAGTCCTGGTGGCAGGTGATCGGTCCCTGCCGCTAAGCCCGAGCCGAAACCGGGGTTCCCGGCGGCAAGACGTCCATCCGCACCCATCAAACTGGAAATGAATGCCATCACATTGATGGGCATTCAAAATCGATGGGCATTCACAACGACTGGAAATAAAAGATTAATGACAACTTAAAGAAGTGGAACGAATGCTGCCCTTCTAGGTCTGGAATGCTCCATCGCTGGTGAGTGGCGTTTTTAAAAGAATTTCCGACCTACTCACGCAAGGAATCCACCGTGACATCCATTTGGAAGTCCTCCCTCTATCGACCAGGCGCAGCCCTGCTGGTCCTCCTCTCTTTGGCAGCCTGTGGCGCAGCCGCCCCAGGGGCCAAGACCAAGCAGGCGATCTCCACCTCGACCACCCCGGCGCTGCCCGTGAGCCTGGGCTCGGCCAAGCAGTTCGTCATCCTCGCCAAGACCGGGATCTCGACCGTGCCGACCTCGGCCATCACGGGCGACATCGGCGTCAGCCCCATCGCGGCGACCGCCATCACGGGGTTCGGCCTGATCGCGGACGCCTCGAACGGCTTTTCGACCTCCTCCCAGGTGACCGGACGGGTCTACGCGGCCGATTACGCGGCTCCCACCCCAACCTACATGACCACGGCCGTCAGCGACATGCAGCTGGCCTTCACGGATGCCGCTGGGCGCGCAGCCGATGTCACGGAGCTGGGTGCCGGCAACCTCGGCGGATTGACCCTCAGCCCAGGCGTCTACAAGTGGGGCACAGGCGTCCTCATCCCGACAGACCTGACCTTGAATGGCAGTGCGACCGATGTCTGGATCTTCGAAATCGCCCAGGACCTGAACCTCAGCAACGGCACGAAGGTCATCCTGTCCGGTGGCGCCCTGCCCGAGAACATCTTCTGGCAAGTGAGCGGCGCGGCCCACCTCGGCACGACGGCCCACCTCGAAGGCGTGGTGTTGAGCCAGACCGCGGTGACCCTGGCGACCGGCGCCTCGATCAACGGCCGGATCCTCGCGCAGACCGCGGTCACCCTGGATGCCAGCACCGTGGCGGCGGGCGCGAGTCCAGTAGCTCCCATGGTCCTTGCCAATACGCCCCTCAATGGAGCCACCGGCGTCCTCCTCAGTGAGAAGATCGGCGCTACCTTCAGCACCGGGATGGATCCCGCCACGCTGACCTCCGCCACCTTCACGCTGGTCGCCGGCGCAGGTGCGGTTCCGGTTTCTGGGACGGTCAGCTACGCCAATTCGACGGCGGTATTCCAGCCGATGGCCGTGCTCACGCCCAATGAAACCTACACGGCGACGATCACCACCGGGGCCAGGAACGGCGCTGGCGTGGCCCTGGCAGCCAACCGGGCCTGGAGCTTCACCACCGGCGCGGGCAACACGACGGTCCCGCACATCCTTGCCAACTCCCCCCTCGACGGCGCCACGGGCGTCACGCTTTCGGGCACCGCCAGCGCCACCTTCAGCGAGGCGATGGATCCCGCCACCCTCACCGCCAGCACCTTCACCCTGACCTCCGGAGCTGGGGCCCTTCCGGTCCCGGGCACCGTGTCCTACGCCAATTCAACGGCCGTGTTCGTGCCGTCCGCTCCGCTTGCGGCCGGCAGCACCTATGCCGCGACCATCAACACCGGAGCCCGGAGCGCCTACGGCGTGACCCTCGCCGCGGGTCGCACCTGGAGCTTCACCACGGTCAGCAACGTCCCCACCACTCCGACCGTCCTGTCCAGCGTCCCCCTCGATGGGGCCACCAATGTTCTCGTCAACGAGAACGCCAGCGCCACCTTCAGTGAAGCCATGGATCCCACGACCCTGACTTCGCTCACCTTCACCCTGACCTCCGGCATGGGTTCCATGGCGGTGCCGGTCCAGGGCACGGTCAGCTACACGAACATGACCGCGACCTTCCTGCCGTCGACGCCGCTGGCGAACAATGGCATGTATACCGCGATGATCAGCACCGGGGCCAAGAGCGCCTCCGGGATGGCCCTCGCCGCCAACCGCGCCTGGAGCTTCACCTGCAGTCCCATGTCAATCGGCCGGTCGGTGAACCTTGGAACCGCCGGCAACTACGTGATTCTGGCCAAGACCGGGATCTCCACCGTGCCTGATTCCGTGATCACCGGAGACATCGCCGTCAGTCCCATCGCCTCCGCCGCCATCACGGGCTTCTCCCTGACTGCGGATGCCTCGAATGTGTTCTCGACCTCCCTGCAGGTCACCGGGAAGGTCTACGCGGCCGAGTATGCCGCGCCCACTCCCGCCAGCCTGACCACCGCCGTCGGCGACATGCAGACCGCCTTCACGGATGCCGCCGGCCGCACCGCCGACGTCACCGAACTGGGCGCCGGCAACATCGGTGGCATGACCCTGGCCCCGGGTGTCTACAAGTGGAGCAGTGGCGTCCTGATCCCCACGGATCTGACGCTCACCGGCAGCGCGACGGACATCTGGATCTTCGAAATCGCCCAGACCCTGACCATGGGCAGTGCCACCAAGATCATCCTGGCCGGCGGCGCGCTTCCCAAGAACATCTTCTGGCAGGTGAGCGGTGCGGTGGTGCTCGGCACCACCTCCCACATGGAAGGAATCGTCCTGGCCCAGACAGGCATCACCCTGGCGACCGGCGCCTCGATCAACGGTCGGCTGCTCGCGCAAACGGCAGTCACCCTCGACCACGGCACCGTGACCCAGCCGGCGCTCTAGTCGCCCATCCCTTCAGCCGATCGATGGGTTCCTCCCTCTAAGAGGCATGAACGGAAATCCAGAATCGGCTGAAGGGTTCCCACCCGCCAGGATGCCCTGCGAAGGCGACCAGACCTTCCAGCCCAGCGAACCTGCGCAAGCACAAGCGCGCACCTCGTCCAGGGACTGGAGATCGACCCGAACCGAAGCCGCCTGGCGGGTGCGGACACGCAGCCCGCTGCTGCCACCCAGTGAACGGCCCCTGAACCACGAATCACCTGGCAGGGGGGCACAGCCCCCGTCTGCCCGCCATTCCACCCGCTGATTCGAAGGAGGCAGAGAAGTGCTGGCGCCCTAACCCTGAAATCTGCAAGCAATCCTCAACAACCGCAATCAACATCCGATTTTGGAGATCATCACCATGTTTACTTCACCTCGAACCAAGCTCATCTCAATGCTCATTCTCGGCGGCATGACCAGTGCGATTCCCGCCTTCGGACATGCCCTTCATGACGATCGCCACGAGGGCCGGAAGCATCGGCATCCCGTGGTCGCGCCTCCTCCTGTGACTCCTGCAGGAGTGCCCTACTCCGCCATTCTGGGGTCCGCATCCCCCTTCGGCGTCTTCGGTGGCGGCGCCGGGGTGACCAACTCGGGCATCTTCACGGTCATCAACGGGGATCTCGGCACCACCGGCATCACCACCATGATCACAGGCTTCCATGATGGCAATGCCGTCTACACGGAAACCCCCCTGAACATCGGCGCCGTCAATGGCACGGTTTTCACCGCCACCGCCCCTGACGGTTCCGTGCCCAGCGTGATCGCCTCCGCCGCGGCCCTGGACGCCCTGAAAGCCTATGATGCGCTGTCTCCTGCGGCGCTTCCCGGTGGCATCGATGTCGCCACCCTGGGCGGCGGCGCCGGCGAGCTGGGCAACCGCACGCTCGGACCTGGCATCTACAAATCCGCGGCCGCGTCCTTTGCCATTCAGGGGGGTGACCTCACCCTCGATGGCCGCAACGATCCCAATGCCATCTTCGTCTTCCAGATGGCCAGCACCCTCCTCGTCGGTGGTCCTGGCGCCGCCTTCCCCCAGAGCGTCATCCTCATCAATGGCGCCCAGGCCAAGAATGTCTTCTGGCAGGTGGGCAGCGCCGCCACCATCAATGCAGCAGGCGGGGGCCACATGGTCGGCACCATCATCTCGTCGGCGGCCACGACGTTCTCCACCGCCGGCAACGTGACCGTGGTGACCCTTGAGGGCCGAGTGCTGGCCTTGAACGCCTCCGTCACGATGGTCAATACGCACGTCAACCTGCCCGCGCTTTAAGGCTCAGGGCCCTGTCGTCATTGGATAGGCACGGGAGGAGATGGACTGGGTTTCCAGTCCGTCTCCTCCCTTTCACACATCATTGCCCGAGAAGGATCATCCATGAATTCCACCGGAAAGCTCATCCAGGTTTCGACCCAGGAAACCGCCCAGAAGACCTACCAGGATGGACTCCAGGCCATGTGGGAGGCGCGCTGGCGCGTGCTGGGGGCCGATGGCGAGGCCGACTGGGCCCAGCGTCACGGATCCCATCCCTCGGCTGTCTGCCCGCTCGTGGCTGTTGAGGATCCTCGCAAGGGTTAATCTGCTGTGCTCTCCGAGGAGCCCCGCTCCATCCACGGAATCACCGGAACCAGGACGGTCCCGGGTCAAGTCCTTCCGTTGGTCAGGCGTCCTTGCGGCTTGACCGGTTTCCGGCGATGACGCCGTAGCCCTTGAGCTTGCGGTAGAGGGTGGCGGAACCGATCTGGAGCTGCTCGGCGGTGCGCGTCTGGTTGCCGTTGTTGAGGGCCAGGGCTTCCAGGATGTAGTCCTTCTCGATCGAATCGAGGGGACGGACGGTTCCGTCGGAAGCTGCGGGGATGGGGCGCGCCTGCCGGACCTCCTCCGGCAGGTCTTCGAATTCCACCCGGGTTCCCGGCGACAGCGCCACTGCACGCTCCATGGCGTTCTCGAGCTCGCGCACGTTGCCCGGCCAGGCGTAGCGGACGAGCTGATCCGTCGCCGCCGGGGTCAGGCCTGAGATCTTCCGCTTCATCCACAGGGCCGAACCCGCCAGCAGGACCCGGGCCAGGGGCAGGATGTCCTCCCGGCGCTCCCGGAGGGGTGGGACGTTCAGTTCGACGACTTTGAGGCGGTAATAGAGATCTTGGCGGAAGGCACCGCTCGTGACTTCCGCGGAAAGGTTCCGGTTGGTGGCCGCGATGATGCGCACGTCCACCTTGCGGTTCTTGTTCTCGCCGACGCGCCGGATCTCGCGCTCCTGGATGGCCCGCAGGAGCTTGACCTGCATCCCTGGCGAGACCTCGCCCACTTCGTCCAGCAGCAGGGTTCCGCCATTGGCGGATTCGAACAGGCCCGGGCGGTCGTGGGTGGCGCCCGTGAAGGCACCGCGGGCGTGCCCGAAGAGCTCGCTTTCCAGCAGGGATTCGGAAATGGCGCCGCAGTTGACCGCGATGAACGGTCCTGCGGCCCGGGTGGATTCCTCGTGGACCAGGCGGGCGATGCGCTCCTTGCCCGAGCCGCTTTCGCCCGTGACGAGCACGGTGGAATCCACCTTGGCCACGCGGCGGGCCAGGTCCACCACCCGCTTCATGGCGGGGCTCTTGGCCACGATCCCCAGGATGGGCTCATCCCCCTCGGGTGTCACCAGGACCAGGACGCGCTTGTGCTCCTTGATCTTCCGCTCAGCCGCCTTGAGGGTCTCGGTGACCCGTTGGATCGAGACATCGAGGCACTCCGCCAAGCGGGTCTGATCATAGAAGCGCAGCTCGCCGGCCCGCTCGTCACCCCACTCCTCGCGCGTGCGGCCGAAGAGGTGGCAGCCTGCGTCCCCCTTGCCCAGGCAGCGATCCTCCAGGACGAAGATCTCCTTCCCCGCGGTGCGGCTGAGGTAGCCGCTGATGAGCCCGCTGATGGTCCAGCACATGGGTGCGTCGGCCCGGCCGAAGTGGAGCAGGTGCTGCTCCGCCTCGTACGAGGCCAGGAGCATCATGCCTTCCTTCGAGAGCGGATCGCGGCTTTCAGGCACCACGCCAAACAGCCCACCGAGGGCGGAAATGCGGCTGCCCGCCTGGCGCCACTCCTCATCATTCCTCCATTTGAACTCGGTCTGCATGGCCTCGGCCATGCGCCAGCCGTGGGCGAAGCCGAACTGGGTGAGCACAGTGCGGGCGGCGGTGAGGCCGAAGTTCTCGACCAGGTACTTGCGGAGGAGGCCCATGGCCACGGCATCCAGGACGATGGCGCGCTGTCCCGCGAAGCGGATGACTCCACCTCCTGGATCCAGCTCCAGGAGTTCCTTGTGGTCCAGATCCTCGGCACGCATCGGTGGCCTTCATCCTTCGGACTGAAGGAGTGGGTCGTTCATCTTGATCGAATATACCACCAGGCTCCAGTAGTTGATGATATTTAAAATTTGATTTAACAGATGTTAAGAAATGGCTTGGTTCGTGCGGAGGAGAACTTCAGTAAGAGGAGTTCCCCCTTGAGTTCTCGAATTGAAACGATCCGCCGCGTCATGTACGCCCTGGCCATGCTGACCGGCGTGGCTATGGTGGCCTCGCAGTTCGCCTGCAAGCAGCCGCGGTCCATCCCCTCGACTGCCGAGCTCCGCTCGGTGGACAGGCTGCCCTTGTCTCCGCAGGAAACGATGAAGGTCGTGCAGCCCGATATGGTCAGCCCCCTCAGCTGGTGGGTTCGATCCCAGCGCACCGCCAAGGCGGCGGCCACGGCCGCTTCGGAACTCGCCCCATCGAAGACCTCCGGCGCCGCCAGCCAGGCTCTGCCCTGACGAAGCGGGCAGGTCTTCCAACCATCCACAACCACCCCCCTCAACCTCAAGGAGTTCTCCATGAATCATTCCACACGTGAAATCCAACGGCTGGCGGTCCCCATGGGCTGCCTGCTGCTCATCCTCGCAGCCGGATGCCGGGGGCGTGACCCGATCCTGGGTGGCAGTGGCGTCGTGTCGGGCACAGCCCCGGACACGATCCGGCCCCGGGTGACGCTCACCCAGCCGGCCACGACAAATCCCGGCCCCACGGTGGTGGCGCCTTCCAACTCGGCCATCACGGCCACCTTCTCCGAAGCCATGGCATCCGCCTCGCTGTCCGGCGCCTCCTTCACGGTGACGAGCGGAGGACCTGGCGCGAACCCGGTCGGTACCGTGACCTACCTGGCCGGCAGCCGGACGGCGGTCTTCACGCCGGCGGCCGCGCTGGCGATCGGTACGACCTACACCGCCACCGTGACCATGGCCGCCACGGATCAGGCTGGCAATCAGCTGGCTGGCAATCAGGCGGCCCTGCCGGCCGCCAGCAACTTCATGTGGACCTTCGTCGCATCGGCACCCGACCTGGTGGCGCCGACCGTGATTCTCACCAGCCCGGCCCACCTGGCCACCGGTGTGGCGATCAACAGCAGCATCAACGCCACCTTCAGCAAGCCGATGGACCTGTCGAGCCTCACGACCACGACCTTCACCCTTCAGCCCAGCGGACCGCCCCTCGGCAATTCGATCCTGGGTGTGGTCACTTATGATGCGCTGAGCCGCATTGCGACGCTCAGCCCCTCCGGTCCCCTGACGGCCAGCACGCAGTACACCGCCACGATCACCGGCGCCAAGGACCTGTCCGGCAACGCCCTGGTGGCCGGGCTCGCCCCGAACCCCTGGACCTTCACCACGGGCACCAATGTGGCAGCCGCTGGCGTGGCCCTCGGTTCGGCCGGCGTCAACGGCATCATGGCCACCTCCGCCATCACGAACACCGGTGCCGGCACCATGGTCAACGGCAACGTCTCCCTGGAACCCGGCACATCGAACGGACTGCTGCCGGTGCAGGTGAACGGCCAGATCCACATCAATGACACCGTGTCCCACCAGGCGGCCATCGACCTGCTCGTGGCCTACAACTTCGCCAAGAACCTGCCTCCTGGCACCACCGTCACCGCGGGTGCCGACCTGGCGGCCGTGTATCCCCTGGGCATTCCTCCCGGAACCTACACCTCGGGCAGCACCATCCTCGTCTCGACGCCCCTGATCATGGATGCCGGTGGCAACGCCAACGCTGTATGGGTGTTCCAGATCGGTTCATCGCTGACCACCTCCGCCAACATCAGCCTCGTGAACGGGGCCCAGGCCAAGAACATCTTCTGGGTTCCCACCCTGGACGCGACCATCGGCGTCGGCTCGACCTTCTTCGGAACCATCGTGACGGGTCGGGATGCCACGGCGAAGACGGGTGCCGTGATCAATGGCCGGATCCTGGCTGGCGCGACCCTCGCCGGCACCATCGCCCTCGACACCAATACCGTCAACGTTCCTGCCCTTTAGCATCCTGAGCCCCGCTCACCCACCCATTGGAGAACCCCATGAAGGCATCAAGACTCACAGGAATGCTCGGCCTGGTGGCGCTCGCGCTAATCGCCAGCCCCCGCGCCATGGCCCAGGACTCGGGCTGGTACATCGGACTCAACGTCGGGAAGTCCAAGGCGAAGATCGATGACGCGAAGATCACCAGCGGCATCGTGGGCTCCGGCTTCACCGTCACCACGCTGAACGACCAGAACAGCAGCACCGGCTACAAGGTCTTTGGCGGCTACTCGTTCAACAAGTACTTCGCCTTTGAGAGCGGCTACTTCGACCTGGGCAAGTTCGGCTACGACGCCACCACCCTGCCCGCGGGCGCCCTGAACGGCGAGATCAAGGTCAAGGGCTTCAACTTCGACGCTGTCCTGAGTCTCCCCCTCACCGAGAAGTTCTCGGTGTTCGGCCGGATCGGCGTGGATCGGGCCAAGACCAGCGGCACGTTCTCGGGAACGGGCTCTGTGACCGTGGCGACACCGAATCCCAGTGAGCAGGCGACCAACGTCAAGTACGGCGGCGGCCTGCAGTACGACTTCACTCCCACCATCGGCATGCGTGCCGAGCTGGAGCGCTACCGCATCAACGACGCCGTCGGCGGCAAGGGCGACATCGACCTGGCCTCCATTGGCCTCCTCGTGCGCTTCGGACGGACCAGGCCGACGCCCGTCGCCTATACGCCCGCGCCTGAGCCGGTGGCCCCCGCTCCGGAACCCTACCTGGCGCCCCTCCCCGTGGTCGTACCGGCTGTCGCCCGAACCGAGCAGTACTGCACCATCCTCGACCTGACCTTCGAGATTGATCGTGGCGCCATCGAGCGCGACGACCTGGAACGGCTCGCCGTGGTGGGGACCTTCCTCACCAAGTACCCCGGCACCACCGCCGTGATCGAAGGCCACACCGACAATGTCGGCACCGAGGAACACAACCTGGCCCTTTCCAAGCAGCGGGCCGAGAGCGTGGTGACCTACCTGGTGGACACCGTCCACGTGGACCGCAGCCGCCTTTCGGCCGTGGGCTACGGGTACGCCCGCCCCATCGGGGACAACGCCACCGAGGAAGGCAAGCGCCAGAACCGCCGCATCAATGCCGTCGTCTCCTGCGTGACCGACATCGAGGGCCTGAAGGTCAAGCCCGCCCGGATCACCATGGCCCTGGAGATCGAGTTCGACCTGCTGAAGGACGACGTCAAGCCCGAGCATCGCGAGGAGCTCCGCAAGGTGGCCAATTTCCTGAAGGCCAATCCCGCCGTCACCGCGACGGTGGAAGGCCACGCCGGCAAGGTCAAGACCACCGATGCCTCTGCCATGGCCATCTCCAAGCGCCGCGCCGAGAACGTCGTCACCTACCTGGTGGACAACTTCGGCATCGAGCGTTCACGGCTGACCGCGGAAGGCTTCGGCAAGACGCGCCGCTTCGCCTACAGCACCACCCTGGAGGGGCAACAGGAGAACCGCCGCGTGAACATCATCATCAGCTACCCCGGCACCACGAAGATCTAGGAAACACCAGCACTTCAACCCCATTCGCCCTTCGGGCAGAAAGTGAACTCACCATGCGCAATTTCAGGCTCTCCCCCGCCACCGCCATCACGGCCTATGCCGCCATGATCATGGTGACCGGCGTGTCGCTCCAAGCCTCGGATGCCGACCACAAGATCGAGCATGCCGCCAAGACCAGCTACAACTTCAAGACCTATCTCAAGGACGACAACATCAAGGTGGATTCGGCCGATGGCGTGGTCACCCTGACGGGTACCGTGGCCCGCGAGTACCACAAGTTCCTGGCCCAGGAGACCGTGGTCGGCTTGCCGGGCGTGAAGCGCGTGGACAACCAGCTGGGGGTCGTGGGCGAGCAGCCCGCCGAGCACTCCGATGGCTGGATCACCATGAAGGTGAAGACCGTGCTGGCCTTCCACAAGCATGTCAGCGCCACGGGCACGGAAGTGAACACACAGAACGGGGTGGTCACCCTCACGGGCAAGGCCGACACCCTGGGTGAGAAGCAGCTGACCGGGGAGTACGCCAAGGACGTGGAGGGCGTCACCGAGGTCCGCAACGACCTGGTGATCGCCAAGTCCAACCGGCGCACCATGGGCGACAAGGTGGACGATACCTCCATCACGGCCCAGGTGAAGTCGACCCTGCTGTTCCACAAGTCCACGAGCATGCTCGCCACCAAGGTCTCCACCCTGAACGGGGTGGTCAGCCTGAACGGCGAGGCGAAGAATGCCGCTGAGCGCGATCTGGTCACCAAGCTCGTCGAGGACATCCACGGCGTGCAGTCCGTCCACAACCGGATGACGGTGAGGTAGACCCTTCCATGCCCGACCCCCGGAACGTTCCGGGGGTCGGGGCTTCACATCCCAAGAGAGGAGCCACCATGCTCTGGACCATCGCCATCATCCTGCTCGTCCTGTGGGCCCTCGGCCTCGTGAGCTCCTACACCATGGGCGGCTTCATCCACATCCTCCTGATCGTGGCCATCGTCGTCGTCCTCATCCGGCTCATCCAGGGCCGGAGGGTCCTCTAGGAGTGCCCTCATGTTCGAGAAGCGCAAGGCCTACGAAAGCAACCTCGAAGCCCAGCTGGCGATGTGGAAGGCCGACATCGACGTGCTCCGGGCCAAGGCCGGGCGCGCGGAAGTGAGCGCCAAGGTCCAGTACGACAAGACCATCGACAGCCTTGAGCGCACCCACGCCGAGGCCGGCCAGCGCCTGCACAGCCTGCAGGAGGCCGGTGACGAGACCTGGGAAAGCCTGAAGACCGGCACCGAGAAGGCCTGGACGGAGCTCCGGGACCTGTTCCACCACTCCAGGGGAAAACACTGACCAGGCGCCCAGGACCCGACACACTGCCAGCCCCCCCATCCCGACCGATCCCCCTAGGAGTCAGACATGAGCAAGCACCCCGCGCTCCTCGAGCATGAGCTGTTCAACGAGAAAACCACCATCGAGCTGGTGGCCCTGCTGAACCAGTCGCTCGCGGACACCCTCGACCTGGCCTACCAGACCAAGCAGGCCCACTGGAACGTGAAGGGGCCGAACTTCTATGGTCTGCACCTCCTCTTCGACCAGCTCTACATCCAGCTGGGCACCACCGTGGACGACATGGCCGAACGGGCCGTGGCTCTGGGTGGCCAGGCCCTGGGCACCATCCGCGCCGCTGGGAGCGCCTCCCATCTGGAGGAGTACCCCCTGGATGCCAAGCAGAGCATGGTCCACGTGAACGCGCTCATCGACCGCTACAGCGACTACACCAGCCGGGTCCGTCATGCCATCCGGAAGGCCGAGAAGCTCGGCGACCAGGACACGGCGGACCTCTACACCTCGGTGAGCCGCGCCATGGACAAGGCGCTGTGGATGCTGACGGCCAGCCAGGACGCCTGAGCCCACCCTTCTGGAGCCCGCCATGCCCATCGCCCTCGAGATCACCCTCATCCTCGTCCTGATCGCCCTGGCTGTCGGCCTGGTGCCCCTGCTCCATCAGCTCCGCCGGACGGCCCAGAGCCTGGACCTCTTCCTGCTCTCCACCCGGAAGGACCTGACCCAGATCGCCGAAGACGTGCATGCTTCCCGGCTGCGCATGGACCACCTGGCGGGCTCCCTGGCGGGCTCCCTGGGCGAACTGTCGGTCTTCGCCAAGTCGGTCGGAGAGATCGGCACCACCGTCTCGGAATGGCACGCGCGCTTTCGAAACACCATTGACTCCGCCTCCCGCAACTTCGGGGGCGTCATCGGAGGGATCAGCGCCGTGCTGGCCTTCTTCAAGAGCAGGCCCACCCCCCAAGAACCTGAATAGGACGCCCACCATGAGCGAACCCAAGACCTCCTCCTACGGCACCACCCTCCTGACCTTCCTCGCCGGCGCCGCCGTCGGCGCGGTGGTCGTGGCCCTCACCACGCCCAAGACCGGCCCCGAACTCCGCGGCAACCTGAAGGACCTCTCCCTCCGCGCCAAGCGCCGGGCCGGGGAGTTCGCCGACGACGCGAGCGACACCTGGGACGACCTGAAGGGCCGCACCGCCCTCGCCGCAGCCGATCTCAAGCGCGGCATGACCGACGCCGCGAACGACCTGCGCGGCTGAGGCCCTGACGGGCGAAGGCCCGGCCTCCGAACTCGATTTCCGCCCACTGCAAAACCAGTTTCCGGCCACCTCCGTCCAGTCCAGGCGGGGTGGCTGCCTTCCCATGGACCCTGGAAAGGAACAGCATGCACCTCTGGAAAATGATCCCCTTCATGACGGCCCTCCTGGCGGCCCAGGCCGGCACCCCGTCCACCCTTCTCACCGCCAATCCCAACCTGGTCGCCACGCCCCAGGCCCCGGCAGCCACCGTTCCCCTGTACCGGGTGACGGTGGTGCAGGGCTCGGCCAAGGCCATCAACTACCGGAACCTGAAGCGTTCCACCGAGATCGACCTGCTGGGCACGGTCCTGGTCGCGAACGCCTCGGGAGAGGCCCGGGTGAAGAGCGAGGGCGGCGCCATCCAGATCACCGCGACGTTCAAGAACCTGCCCCCGGCCTCCTCCTTTGGCGGGGAGTTCCTGACCTACGTCCTCTGGGGCGTGTCGCCTGAAGGGCGGGCCACCAACCTGGGCGAGGTCCTCCTCGAGCAAGGGCACGGCAAGGTGAAGGTGACGGAAAAGCTCCAGACCTTCGGTCTGGTCGTGACCGCCGAACCCTACTTCGCCGTCACCCAGCCGAGCGACGTGGTGGTCATGGAGAACGCGATCCGCAAGGGTTCCGTGGAGCAGTTCGAGTTCATCGACGCCAAGTACGAACTGCTGAAGCGGGGCCAGTACACCCTGAACCTGGATGCCCTGGCGCCCCTGGCGATGGATGACACGACGCCCTTCGCCGTCTTCCAGGCCCGCAACGCGGTCCGGATCGCCCGGGCCTCGGGCGCCAAGTTCTACGCTCCGGAGGCCTATGGCAAGGCGATCGGCTACCTGGTGGAGGCCGAGACCAAGGACGGCTCGAAGAAGGCTCGGATCATCTCCGCCAGGGAGGCGGTCCAGAGGGCCGAGGATGCGCGCCTGATCGCCATCCAGAAGCAGGGCGTCGAGGTCGCCGCCATGGAGCGGAAGACGGCCCAGGACAAGCTGGATGCCGCCAACCAGCAGACCGCCCAGGCCACGGCCGCCGGCGATTCGGCCCGCAAGGAGAACAAGATGGCCGAGCTTGAGAATCGCACCCTGCGGGCCACGAACGAGGGCCTGTGGACCGCCAACAAGGGGCTGGAGTCCAAGAACGATGGCCTGCAGACCAAGAACGAGGGGCTGAGAAACCAGTTGATGGTGGAGCTCAATGCCGTCCTCCAGACCCGTGCCACGGTCCGGGGCCTCATCGTGAACATGTCCGGCGTGCTGTTCGAGAATGGGAAGGCATCGCTGCTGCCCACCGCCCGGGAGAAACTCGCCAAGATCGCCGGCATCCTCTCCACCCACAAGGGGCTGAAGATCGAGGCTGAGGGCTTCACGGACAGCAAGGGCAGCAATGCCTCCAATCAGGTCCTGTCCGAAAAGCGAGCCCAGAACACGAGGGATTACCTCGTGCAGCAGGGGGTCGCCTCGGATGCCATCAGCTTCAAGGGCTTCGGTGAGAGCCATCCCATCGCCACCAATGAAACGGCAGCCGGGCGCCAGGAGAACCGGCGCGTCGAGCTGGTGGTTTCGGGCGAGGGCCTCTCGGCCACCAAGGCCGCCGGCCTCTGAAGCGGGCCCCGGGGGGGCCAAATGGCCCCCCCGGGTTTCACCCCTGGCGCAAATGGCCAGGCCCACCATCCGCACGCCTTCCGGAGCCTTTCACATGAGCCAGAACCAAACCCCATTCCCACTCCCATCCCTGATCACCTTTCTGATGGGTGCCGCCATCGGCGCCGTCGTGGTGGCCCTCACCACGCCCAAGTCAGGTCCCCGCCTCCGGAAGGACCTGAAGGACCTGGCGCGCCGTGGCAGGGAGCGCGCCCATCGGGCCATCGAGGGCTTTCGCGGTCATGGCCCACGGTCCCGCCGGACCTATGTCTGGCACACTCCCGACGCCAAGGGTGACCACCCGATTTCCGTGAACGATCTGCCCGGCTGAGCCGGATGCGAATCACCTTGCGCCCTGGAATCCGAAAGCACGAAAGGGGAGTCATGATGATGGCCCTGGTTCATGGACAACGAATGGCCTACACGGATGAGGGAAAGGGATCGCCGATTCTCTTCGTCCACGGCTTTCCCTTGAATGGGGATGCCTGGTCCCGGCAGTTGGATACCTTCAAGGCCACGAACCGGGTGCTCACGCCGGATCTGCCCGGGTTCGGCGCCAGTGCGCCAGCGGCTGGCCCTGCCACCATGGCCCGGTACGCCGAGGATCTGTTCACGCTGTGTCAGCACCTGGAGACGGGTCCGGTCGTCATGGTGGGCCACTCCATGGGAGGCTACATCGCCCTGGCCTTCGCCAGGGCCTATCCCCTCTTCCTCCGGGGCCTGGTGCTGGTGGGCACGAGGGCCGGAGGGGATCAGCCCGACGTGGCCGAGGCCCGGCGCGAGACGGCGACGAAGGTCCGGAACGGCGGCTTCGAGGCTGTCGTGAAG
Source organism: Geothrix sp. (assembly GCF_030219325.1). Classification (NCBI taxonomy): domain Bacteria; kingdom Pseudomonadati; phylum Acidobacteriota; class Holophagae; order Holophagales; family Holophagaceae; genus Geothrix; species Geothrix sp. Next base: position 254,429 of record NZ_CP126625.1, read on the forward strand.
GGTCTGATTCCGAAGATGCTCTCGGAGACCCCTTCGAACCTAGGCATGGTCCAAGCCGTGCGCGACATCATGTGGGCGTCCAGTCCCCATGGTGTGAGCAGTGCCCTCCTGGCCCTGGCGGATCGGCCGGATCAGCGGGGCCATCTCGACGAACTCAGGATGCCGACCCTGGTGGTGACCGGGGCCGAGGACATGCTCATCCCGCCCGGCGAATCCGCGGAGCTGGCTCGGGGCATCCGTGGGGCCGAGCTGATCGTGATTCCCAAGGCTGGCCACCTCGTGGCCTATGAGCAGCCCTTGGCCTTCAACGAAGCTCTGGGAGCCTGGTTGGGGGCCCTCCAAGCCCATGGCCTGGGTCAGTCTCCGGCCAGTCTGGTTGGGTCACCCCAGGCCCCATCCCAAGGAGTTCAACCATGAATGAACGCCACGCAGTGGTCGGCGTGTTCCTCTCCCACCTGGAGGCCGAAGGCAGCATCAAGGAACTCCAGCTGGCGGGGTACGACATGAAAAAGCTCTCCATCGTGGGAAAGGATTTCCACACGGAGGAACACGTCATCGGCTACTACAACGCCGGGGACCGCATGAAGGTATGGGGCAAGCTCGGCGCCTTCTGGGGGGGCTTCTGGGGTTTGCTGTTCGGATCCGCCATCTTCGTGGTGCCCGGCCTGGGGTCCCTGGTGGTCTTCGGGCCATTGGTGAGCTGGATCGTGGGCGCTCTGGAAGGCGCCCTCACGGCCGGCGGGCTGGGTGTGCTGGCTGCGGCCCTCTACAGCCTGGGCATCCCCAAGGACAGCTGTCTGCAATACGAGACCGCCGTCAGTTCCAACCGCTTCCTGGTGATCACTCACGGCACCCATGAAGAAGCCGCCAAGGCCAGGGGCATCCTCGAGCAGGCTGGTGCGGCACATATCGGCGTCCATGCGGAGTCCTGCCGGGAACTCGTCAGCTTCACCTAGCTCTTCATTAGCACCACCCGGCCGCTCCATTCGCGATCCGCCGCCGGGCTCGAAAAGAGGTTCCACCATGCAAGCCCTTGTCTATCACGGTCCTGGGATTAAGGCATTAGAGGAACGGCCGGATCCTATCCTCAAGGACGCCACGGATGCCATCGTCCGGATCACCAAAACGACCATCTGCGGCACAGACCTGCACATCATGAAGGGCGATGTCCCCACGGTGACTGCTGGACGGATTCTCGGGCACGAGGGGGTCGGCATCGTCGAACAGGTGGGTGGGAGCGTCTCGAATGTCGCGATTGGGGATCATGTCCTGATCTCGTGCATCTCCTCCTGCGGGAGGTGCTCCAACTGCAAGGCGGGCATGTACTCCCACTGCGAGAATGGCGGTGGCTGGATCCTGGGCAACCTCATCGACGGCACTCAGGCCGAGCTGGTCCGGATCCCCTTCGCCGACCACAGCCTGTACCCCATTCCGTCGGGAACGGACGAGGAGGCGCTCGTCATGTTGAGCGACATCCTTCCCACAGGGTTCGAATGCGGCGTCCTCAGCGGGGCCATCAGGCCCGGAGATTCCGTGGCCATCGTCGGGGGGGGGCCCATCGGGCTGGCCACGCTCCTGACGGCGCGCTTCTATTCGCCCGCGGAGGTCATCGTGGTCGACGTGGATGACAACCGCCTCGAGGTGGCGAAGACATTCGGTGCCACCTGGGTCGTGAACAACAGCGATGGTCAGGCCGTGGAGCGCGTCATGGCGCTGACCGGGAACCGGGGCGTGGACGTGGCCATCGAGGCCATCGGCCAGGCTGCGGCCTTCGACATCTGCCAGGCCATCGTGACGGCAGGCGGGCACATTGCCAACATCGGCGTCCATGGCAAGCCCGTCCAGCTGAACCTGGACAAGCTCTGGTCGCACAACATCACCCTGACCACCCGGCTGGTGGACACCGTCTCCACCCGCATGCTCATGAAGTCGGTGGTCGCCGGGAAGCTGCAGCCGGCGCGGCTGATCACCCACCGGTTCGCCTTGACCGAGGTCATGAAGGCCTACGATACCTTCGGCCAGGCCAAGGAGGAGCGGGCTCTGAAGGTGATCCTGACCAATGAGTAAAATCCGTCCCAACACTCCGGCAACTGCCACCCACGGTGGGCGACCAGGGCCGCTGAAGGAAGGCTCTGTGAACCCCTCTGGCGAGTTGGCCTCAAAGTATCTGGGCATTCCCTTCGAGAGCCTGGATGAGCAAGCCCAGCGGGTTGCACGGCACGTGGCGGAGGGCCGGCACATCGCCCGGAACGTCACGAAGGCCTACGATGAGGGGACGACCTTCGGCCAGCGTGCTGCGGATGTGGTCGCGAGCTTCGGCGGCTCATGGACCTTCGTGGGGCTTTTCGCGGCGGTCATGCTCATTTGGGTTGGGCTCAATGCCTTCCTGCTGACAAGCCGGGGCCGAACCTTCGACCCCTACCCGTTCATTCTGCTGAATCTGTTCCTGTCGATGCTGGCTGCCATCCAGGCGCCGGTCATCCTCATGTCCCAGAACCGCCACTCGGAGCGGGATCGGCTCAATGCCGAGCATGACTACGAGGTCAACCTCAAGGCCGAGCTCGACATCATGCTGCTGCACGAGAAGATGGATCTGCTGCGGGAGAAGCAGTGGGAGGAACTGCTGGTGATCCAGAAGGAGCAGCTGGCGATCCTGTCCACCTTGATCCAGAAGAAGACCCTCTCGCCATGAGCCCCGACTCCAGCCTCTGCGGTCAGGAGGAGCGGCAGCTCCAGCCCCCATGGTACTGGATCCTGGCGTTCTGTCTGCTCTGCTCGGCTTGTGCGCGGCTGCCGGATCTGAAGTATCTGAAGGAGCCGCTCAACACCCCCACGACTCCGAGGGTGGTGGATGGTCGGGGCCCGCTGAGCGAGCCTGAGGCGGCCTCCCTGCTCACCCGCCGGCTGGGCCGCGCCAAGGTCGATGCCAAGTACCTCGCGGGCCTGGAGGAAGCCGCCACGGGTCGCCCCCTCATCGCGGGCAACCAGGTGACGCTGCTCTTCGACGGCCCCGTGACCATCGCGGCCATGATGGCGGCCGTCTCGGCGGCCCGGGACTCCATCAACCTGGAAACCTACCTCTTCGATCAGGACCCCCTGGGCATGAGGTTCGCCGACTTGCTCATCGCCAAGCAGAAAGAGGGCGTCCAGGTGAGCATCATCTACGACTGCGTGGGGACGCTCGGCACGCCGCAGGCATTCTTCGACCGCATGCAGGAGGCCGGCATCCGGCTCCTGCCCTTCCAGCCCGTGAGCCCGCACCACAAGCTCCTGGGATGGCGCATCAACAACCGCGATCACCGGAAGGTCCTCGTCGTGGATGGCAGGGTGGCCTTCACGGGAGGGGTCAACATCACCGCAAGCTACGCGCGAAGCTCGCTGTTCCGCTCCGCCCGCAAGGCCAAGGCCGTGGGGTGGCGGGATACCCACGTCCAGATCGAGGGGCCCGCCGTGGCCGCCCTCCAGTGGATGTTCCTGGACAACTGGGCCAGCCAGAATGAGGGCAGTCTGCCGGAGCGTGACTTCTTTCCCACCCTTGCCCCGGCAGGCGACAAGGTCGTGCGGGTGCTCCGCAGCCAGCCGGGAAGCAACCACGAGATCTTCAAGGCCTATTTCGTGGCCATCCAGGGAGCCAGGACCTCGATCCACATTGCCTCGGCCTATTTCGTGCCGGACGTGCAGATCTCGAAGGCCCTGCAGGCGGCGGCGCGGCGGGGCATCGACGTGAAGGTCCTCCTGCCCGGCGTCTCCGACAGCTGGCTGACCACCTATGGCTCGCACTCGTTCTACCAGGACATGCTGGATGCTGGCGTGAGGATCTACGAGCTGAAGACCTCCGTCCTGCACGCCAAGACCGCCGTCATCGATGGCTCCTGGTCCACGGTGGGCTCCACCAACCTGGACACCCGCAGCTTCCTCCACAACAAGGAGGTGAACGTGGTGATCCTGGGCGACGCCTTCGGTCGGGAGATGGAGGATGCCTTCCAGGATGACTTGAAGGATTCCAGGGAGATCACGCCGGGGACGTGGCAGCAACGGCCCTACCTTCAGCGGCTCAAGGAGTGGTGCGCACGGCTGGCATCCTACTGGCTCTGAGCGGCGGCAGCCTGGTCCCATCGAATTGACGGGAGAGGTCCCTCGGCATGATGGGCCTGCCTGGGCCATTTCCCGCATCGCCCATGGCAAGTCCAAGGAACCAGTCATCTTCTGGCCTGGCACGGAATCCGCTGCCTTACGGGTCCTGCTGGCGACCGCCCCCGTGGAGGGTCTGCAGATCAGCGCAGGCACCCACCGGGAGCGACGACATGGCATCCATCGGACTCATCAACCTCGGCATCCTGCCCCTGCTCTTGGAGGCCATGACGCCCGCCTATGCGCAGCATGACCAGCGCGAGCAGGACTCGAGAAAGCAGCAGCAGGAGCAGGAGACCAAGGCGAAAAAACCCCAGCCATCCCGACCGGAGCGGGAGGAGAAGCCGCAGCACGAGGCCAGGCCCCAAGGCCAACCGCGGCAGGAGCGGCCCGATCATCCGGAGAAACCTCAGCCACGCCCTGAAGTCAGGCCGGAGGGCCAGCCTCGGCAAGACCGCGCCACCCGCCGGGAACCGCCGCAGCAGCGACCCGAGCCCAGGTTTGAACGACAGCCGCCCCCCGCCCAGGTGCCCCGGCCCACGCCGCGTACCCCGCAGGCGCAGGCAGGCCAGCATCAAACGGCCTGGCCAGCCCGCCGCGCGCGGGACTGGAAGACGGAGCATCGAACCTGGCAGGATCGGGGCGGCTACCGTGGCTACCGCATTCCCGAGGCCCGGTTTCAGGGGTACTTCGGGGCCAGCCACGGGTTCCGGATGTTCCGCTTCCCCTTGATCGTCGTGGGCGGCTACCCCCGATTCCAGTACAGCGGCCTGTGGTTCAGCGTCATGGACCCCTGGCCCGAGTACTGGTCCGACACCTGGTACGGGGACGACGATCTCTACATCGAGTACTGGGGTGGCGGCTACTACCTGCTCAACCGGAGACACCCCATGGATCGCATCGCCATCACCGTCCTGGCCGGCTAGGCCTCGGCGGCGCCGCTCTCGGTGACCGTCCTTGCAAACGACAGCACCGTAGGCCCGAACTGGTTGCCGGCATGACCGAAGCGCGGCAGCTGCACCAACCCATCCCGGTCGAGGAGATCTGCATGCAAAAGACATTGGCTAGATTGGTTCTACCCGCCGTGCTGGCGGTGCTGAGTGCCGCGCCTGCGGCGGCCCAGGTCCGGATCGGCGTGGAGCTCCCATCGATCCACATCCGCATCGCGCCGGACGCCCCGCCGCCGCCCCAGGTGGAGGTCCGGATGCACCGTCCCAGCCGGGACCATCGGTGGATCGCCGGGTACTGGGATCGCCAGGATGACCGCTGGGCCTGGGCCCCGGGACGCTGGGAACAGCCCTCCCGCCGTGGCTCGAGCTGGATCGCGGCACGCTATCAGCGCGAGGGCGGGGCCTATCGGTATGAACCGGGGCACTGGTCCCACGAGAAAATGGTCGAGGGGGACGACTACACCCGCTGGCATCGGGACCACGGTCGCGGGCCGGAGAGACATGGCGACCGGGATAGGGACCATGAGCGGGACGATCACCGCCGGGATTGATGAATCCAGAGCGTGAACCTACTGGGGGGTCGCCAGGGCCTCGAGCCGGACCTTGACCTGCCGCTTGCCGATGCCCCTCAGGGCGGCGATGGCGGCCAGCTGCGACCGGCGGGGCCGGGACTTTTCGGCCTCCCAGTTGTAGACCGTCTGGGCCGAGACGCCCAGGAGCAGGCCCATGTCCGCCGCGGAGAGCCCCAGCTTCTCCCGCTGCCGGGCCAGGCGCTTCGCGCTGAACCGGATCCGGGTGGCATCCTCGGGGGTCTCCACTGGCGCGGCGGCACGCTTCTTCTCGCCCCGGGCCAGGCCCTTCTCAAGCACCAAGATCCTGCGCTTCAGGGCCGCGATCTCAGTGCGATGGGCGGCCGCCGCCTTCTTGAGTCCTTCCGTGGCCGTCCGCAGCTCCTTGCGCGCCAGCCGGACGACCTCTTCCTTCAGCACGGATGCAATGTTCGGCATGTGTCCTCCCCGGCGTCGAGGCCCTGATGGACCGGCCCTTTCTTGATAATAGGGGAGTTGTCGGGGCCGGGGCCCAATTACCAGTTCAAAAGCAATCTTATAACTTTGGCGACCGGGCCTCCGGCCCCGTCAGACCGGTCCGGATCAGGGGTGGAGGGGGGTCGCCCGAGCCTGCAGCTGCTTGATAACTGCAATGAATGTTTGATGTGTGGTTGAACCGGTGGGCGGGGCGGAGCGGTCCGGCCCCGGGATTCGTGATCTTCGGCCGAGGGTGGTCCTGCAACAGTTATCCAGCAGGAGAAACTTCGGAAGGCGTTCGACGATTTTCGGGGGAAGGACCCACGCATGCGCAGCGGCACCCGGTCAGCCATGATCAGTGGGCTCCTCGCCCTCCTCCTGATGGTCCTCCCCTGCGCGCTGGGGGCCGGGACCCGGCAGGTCCGGGTGGCGGTCTTCCCGCACAAGCCGGCCACCTTCCAGGACGCCGGGGGCCAGGTCCGGGGCTTCTACATCGACATGATCGAGGAGGTCGGCCGGGCCAAGGGCTGGGATATCCGCTACGTTCCGGGCTCCTTCGCCGAAGGACTGGAGCGGGCCCGCCGCGGCGAGGTGGACCTGGCCACGAGCGTGGCCTACACGGAGGAGCGGGCCCAGTACCTCGACTATGGGCGGGAGGTCACCCTCACGGTCTGGAGCCTCCTCTACGCGAATCCGAAGGTGCCGATCCAGAGTGTCTTCGACGTGCGCGGACGCCGGGTGGCGGTGATGAAGTCCGACGTGAATGGTCAGCACTTCATGGACCTCTGCAATCGGTTCGAGATCCAGGTGGACTTCGTGGTGGTGCCCTCCTTCGAGGACGTCCTGCTCACCGTGGCGGCCGGCGCCGCCGACGCCGGCGTGACCACCAGCATCTTCGGGTATTCGCGCGAAGGGGACTTCCGGGTCGTGCGCACGCCGGTGGTCTTCAACCCCTTCCCCACCTATTTCGCCACCACCAAGGGCCGCAACGCCGACCTGCTCCAGGCCCTCGACGCCTACCTCGCCGATGGCCGGGGCAAGGTTGACTCGGGATACACCCGGGCCATCGACCGGTGGATGCAGTCGGGCGGGGCGGTCCGGGGGCTGCCCCTCTGGCTCCCGCGGGCCGCCCTGGCCCTGGTGGTGCTGCTGGCCCTCACGTCGGGGCTCATGCTCCTCTTCCGGTTCCGGGTGCGCCGGGCCACGGCCGAGGTGCGGGCCCTGAACCAGGAGCTGGAGAAGGAGCTGGCGGAGCGCCGCCGGCGGGAGGACGTGATCCTGAACGTGGCCAGCGGCGTCTCCGCCATGACCGGGGACACCTTTTTCCAGGAGCTGACGCGCTACCTGGCCCAGGCGGCCCATGCGGACGGGGCGATGATCGGCGAGGGCTTCCTGAGGGATGGCGCGGAATGGGTTCGCACCCTGGCCGTGTTCCTCGATGGCGAGACGATCCCCGGCTTCGAGTATCCCCTGGCGGGAACCCCGTGCGCGGCGGTCTATCGCGGTGAGCCGTGCGCCTTCGCCGAAGGCGTCCAGGAGCGCTTCCCGGCCTTCGACCTGCTCAGGAAGCTGGATGCCAGCGCCTACGTGGGGTGCCCCCTCCTGGATGAATCCGGCCGCACTCGCGGCATGCTTGCGGTCGTGAAGCGTCAGCCGGAGGACCACCCGGAGGAGACCGCCTCGCTCCTGCGCATCTTCTCGAGCCGCGCCACGGCGGAGCTGGAGCGCCGCGCGGCGGAGCGGGAGCGGCAGCTCATGGAGCAGCAGATGCAGCACGTGCAGAAGCTGGAGAGCCTCGGCCTGCTGGCCGGAGGCATCGCCCACGACTTCAACAACCTGCTGACCGCTATGCTGGGCCACCTGAACCTCGCCCAGTCCCGGCTCAGCCCCGAATCGCCGGCCCATCCCTCGCTGGGCAACCTGGAGCGGATCATCCACCGCACCTCGGAGCTGACCCGGCAGATGCTCGCCTACTCGGGGAAGGGGCGCTTCCTGGTGCAGAACCGGGACCTGAACCAGGTCATCCGGGAGATGCTCCACCTGCTGGAGGTCTCCATCTCCAAGAAGGTCGCCCTGCGGCTCGGCCTGGCCGGCGCCCCCGTGCCCATCCAGGCCGATGCGGCGCAGATCCAGCAGGTGCTCATGAACCTGGTGACCAATGCGGCGGACGCCATCGGCGACCGGGAAGGCACCATCCGGATCACCACGGCCGTGACGGCCCTGGACCGGGCCTACCTCGACCAGGTGTTCCAGGGCCAGGAGCTGCTGCCCGGCACCTACGCCGTCATGGAGGTGCAGGACACCGGCTGCGGCATGAGTCCCGAAGTGCTGTCCCGCATCTTCGATCCCTTCTTCACCACCAAGCCCTCGGGCCACGGCCTGGGCCTGTCGGCCACGCTCGGCATCCTCCGCGGCCACCATGCGGGCCTGAGGATCTACAGCGAGCCGGGCCGGGGCAGCACCTTCAAGGTCCTCTTCCCGGTCGCCGACGGGGTCGCGGCCGAAGCGGGGCCCGAGGCCACCACCGCGGTATCGCTTCTGGGTCTGCGGGTGCTCGTGGTGGACGACGAGGAGATCCTCCGCGAATCCACCGCCGAGGCCCTGCAATCCCTGGGCGTGGAGGTCATCCTGGCCACGGATGGGCAGGAGGCGGTGGACCGGGTCACCCAGCAGGGGCCCTCCCTGGACCTGGTCTTCATGGACCTGACCATGCCCCGCATGGATGGCCGGGAGGCCTTCCAGCAGATCCGCAGGCTCTGTCCCGGCGTGCCCGTGGTGCTGACCAGCGGCTACAACGAGCAGGAGTCGATCCAGGACTTCATCGGCCGCGGCCTCGCCGGGTTCCTGCAGAAGCCCTACACCCTGAAGGCCCTGGGCGAGACCCTCCAGCGCTGTGCCCGGTCGAGGCCGGAAGCCTAGGCGAAGGGAATCCGGGCCTGCCGGTCCCCTGCCGAAAAGGTCGCCCGGGAGGGGCGGCCGGGGGATACTTTTGGGAATCCATTCCCAGGCCGCCGGGCCCACAGGAAAATGCCATGCCACCACTCGCCATGCGCCAGCAGGTCTGGAGCGGTCACCAGGAGGGACCGCTGTCCCTGGCCCTGGACGCGGCCGGGCTGGCCACCTGGGAGTGGCACCTCCCCAGCGGCGAGGCCCGCTGGAACGCGCGGCACTTCGAACTGCTGGGCTACGAGCCGGGCGAGGTCCAGCCGGGCTACGAGGCCTTGATCGCCCGGGTCCATCCGGCGGACCGGGCGGCGGTGGAGACCCTGCTGGAGCAGGCCCTGGCCCGGGGTTCGGACTACGCCGCCACCTTCAAGGCCCTTCGGCCGGACGGAAGCATCCGCTGGCTGGAGGCCCGAGGGCGCTTCGACCGCGACGCTGCCGGGCAGGCCGAATTCAGCTATGGCGTGGTGCTCGACGTCACGACCGAGCAGCTGCTGCGGGAGAGCGAGGCGCGCTTCCGCATGACCCTCCAGAACGCCCCCATCACGGTCGCCACCCTGGACCGCGACCTTCGCTACACCTGGATCTACAACACCCGCCACGGGTTCAGCCCCGACATGGTGATCGGGCGGCGCCCGGACGAGCTCATCCCTCCCGCCGATGCCGCGGAGCTGATGGACCTGCTGCAGCGGGTGCTCGACACCGGGCAGCCCGAAGTGCGGGAGGTCTCCGGCGAGACCCGGGGCCGGTCCTGGCACTACTCGGACTATGTCGAGCCGGTGCTGGATGCGGCGGGCCGGATCCAGGGCCTGAACGTGGCCATGATCGAGATCACGGAGCGGAAGGAGGCCGAGGCGGCGCTTCGGAATGCCAAGGTCGACCTGGAACGCCGCGTCGAGACCCGGACCGCGGAGCTGGTGGGACTGGCAGCCTCGCTCCAGTCCGAACGGCACCGGCTGTACGACGTCCTCGAGGCGCTTCCGGCCTACGTGGTCCTCATGACGCCGGAACACCGGATCACCTTCGCCAACCGCGACTTCGAACGGCGCTTCGGCAAGCCCCCGGACACCACCTGCCACGCGCACCTCTTCCAGCAGGAGGAGCCCTGCGAGGGGTGCGAGACCATCCGGGTCCTCGAGACCTTGGCCTCCCAGCAGTGCGAGTGGCGCGGACCGGACGGTCACGACTATGAGGTGTCGACTTACCCCTTCGTGGACACGGACGGTTCGAGGCTCATGCTGCGGGTGGGCATCGACATCACCCACCGGAAGCAGGCCGAGGTGGCCCTGCTCCAGCGCACCCGCCAGCTCGCCCACCTGGCGGCTGAGCTGACCATGGCCGAACACCACGAGCGCAAGCGGCTGGCCCAGGTGCTGCACGACGGGCTGCAGCAGCTCCTCGTGGCGGCCAAGTACCGCGTGGGGGCCCTGGAGGGGGCCGGTGACAGCCGGATCCAGGAGGAGGTCCACCACCTGGAGGAGCTGCTCGTCGATTCCATCGAGACGTCCCGCACCCTGACCTACGAGCTCAGCCCGCCCTTTCTCGGGGAGCAGGGCCTGCTGCCCGCCCTGGAGTGGCTGGCGCGGTGGAAGCTGGCCAAGCACGGGCTGCGCGTGGGCCTGCAGGTGGGAAAGGAACTGCCCCCCATCCCGGAGGACCAGACCATCCTCCTCTTCCAGGCGGTGCGCGAGCTGCTGTTCAACGTGGTGAAGCACGCGGGCACCAGGGTGGCCCAGCTCTCCGTGCAGCAGGCCGGGGGCGGCCTTCAGATCATGGTGGCCGACGAGGGCGTGGGCTTCGACCCCGCCCGTCTCCGCGTTGCCGGCGGCGAGTCGGGCGGCTATGGCCTGCTGTCTCTGCACGAGCGCCTTGGCCTGCTGGGCGGCCGCCTGGAGATCCAGAGCAGCGCGGGCCTGGGCAGCCGCTTCACCCTGACCGTGCCCCTCCATCCGGAAGGGGCGGACGGGCCGGGGGTGGCCCAGACCGGAGTGGTCGCCGACCCCCTCGTGAAGGCTGCGGAGCCGCCTGGGGGCGCTGCCCCGCCGCGTCCGATCCGCCTGCTGCTCGTGGATGACCACACCCTGGTCCGCCAGGGGCTGGGCACCCTGCTGCGCCAGGAGCGTGGCATTCAGCTGGTGGGGGAGGCCGCGGGCGGGGAGTCGGCCCTGGACCTGGTGGACCGGCTCCGGCCCGACGCGGTGCTCATGGACATCCAGATGCCCGGCATGAGCGGCATCGAGGCCACCCGGATCATCCATCAGCGCTTCCCGGAGGTGCAGGTCATCGGCCTCTCCATGCACCAGGACGTGGACATGGCCGAGGCCATGCGCTCGGCGGGCGCCGTGGGCTACGTGAGCAAGAGCGATCTCTCCGACACCATCCTCGCGGCGGTCCTTGCCTGCCGCACGACCTGACAGGTTGGACCGGCGTTTTCACCCGGCCTTGACAGCGGCCTCCGCCGCTTTCTGGAAGGATGGAGCAGGAGGCGCGCCGTGAAGCATCAGAAAGTCATCGCCCTGGTCGCCCACGATCACCGCAAGAAGGACCTCATCGAGTGGGTCTCGTGGAACCACGCGATCCTGGCGGAGCACCGGCTCGTCTGCACGGGCACCACCGGGCGGCTGGTAGAGGAGGCCCTGGCCCGGAAGGCGGCCGAGGCGGAGGGCACCTTCCCCGTGCCCCCCATCCGCAAGCTCAAGTCGGGCCCCCTGGGCGGGGATCAGCAGCTGGGCGCGCTCATCGCGGAAGGGAAGATCGACATGGTGATCTTCCTGTGGGACCCCATGCAGCCCCAGCCCCACGACGTGGACGTGAAGGCCCTCCTGCGCATCGCCGTGGTCTACAACATCCCCATGGCCTGCTCCCGCAGCTCGGCGGACTTCATGATCTCGTCGCCCCTCATGACCCGCGTCTACCAGCCGGCCGTGACGGACTACTCGGCCTACATCGGGCGGCAGGTGGAAGGGGACTGAACCCGGTCGATCTGCGCCGGGCGGCCGAGGTTCCCTTCAGCCTTTTGGTCCATTCGTTGTGATGGACACCCCTGTCATTTTGGAGGGTTCACCTCCGGTCCGGGTTGGTTCCGATTTAATAAAGCGCTAAAGAAATAAAGAAATAAACCGCGGAACAGAAAGTGCTTCCTCGTCCTTGATGTTCAAGGACACCAGCCATGATCTGCGAGCGCCTTCCCGTGTGTGCTGAGCCGAGTCCGGCAACCATGGCCGGAGCCGCGCCTCGTGGCAGGCCCATGGATCCTGGCCTGGAACCAAGCCTCCAGCCCCGGTTGAAACCGCGATGGCGAGGCGTGTCCCACCTGCTCGCTGCCTGTGTCGCCACCCCAGCGGTGGTGTTCCTGTGGCTCGGGGCAGGCTCCTGGGCGGCGCGCTGGGGTGCGGCGATCTACGGGTTGAGTCTGGTGACGCTCCTGGCCACCTCCGCCATCTACCACCGGCCCACCTGGGCGCCGCGGGCGAGAGACCTGGTGGGACGCCTGGACCAATCGGCCATCTTCCTGCTCATCGCGGGCACCTACACCCCCTTTGGCCTGCTGCTGGGATCCGGGACCGGCCACCTCCTGTTGGCCCTCGTCTGGGGCGGGGCGCTGGGCGGCGTGATGCTGTCCCTGCTGTGGCCGGCGGCCCCCAAGCCGCTGATGGCGGGGATCTATGTGGCCTTCGGGTGGTCCTTCGCGCTGCTGGTCCCCTCGCTGTTCCGCGCGGCGGGCGTGACGGTGATCGGTCTGATCGTGGCCGGGGCCCTCGCCTACACAGTGGGTGCCCTCATCTATGCGCTCCGGCGGCCCGACCCCTTTCCCCGCACGTTCGGTTACCACGAGATCTTCCATCTCCTGGTGGTGGCTGCGGCGGCGTGTCATTTCGTGGCCGTGACCCTGGCCCTGCCCTCGCTCGGTTGAGGGCGGTCCCGGTTCCAGTCAGTGAGCCTCGATCCGCATCCGATCGCCGGGCCGGGTTCGGGCGAGGATCTCCAGGAAATGGGCCCGGGTGACGGCCACGCAGCCGGCGGTGGGCTCGTAGCCGGGCCGCGCCACGTGGAAGAAGATGGCGCTGCCCAGGCCCGGCACCACGGGGGCATCGTTGTAGCCGAGGGGCACGATGAGGTCGTAGACGTCGTCCTCTCGCCAGAGATTCTCGTGGCTGGGGTCGAAGGGCAGCTTCACGGGGCGGTTGTAGCGGGAATCCCTCGGGTCGTCGCACCAGCCGTCGGCGGGCTGCAAGGCGATGGGCTTCCAGCATTCCGGCAGCAGCGAGCTCTCGACTTTGTCGGGCCGGTAGTGGAGGCCCCGCATGGCGAATGCCCAGAAGGCGTGCGGCCGTCGCCCTCCCGCTTGTCGCACCGGGGGGCCACGCCGGCCCGGGCCACGGCGCATGGATAGGCCCTGCCACCCACCCTCAGCACCCAGGTGCGGTTCGCGGCCTTCCGCACCCGCAGGGGCTCCCGGGCATGGATGAGCCCCAGGGCCAGGGCGGTCAGCGCCAAGGCGGCGAACCGGCGGAGGGGGGCACGGGGCCTCCTGGGCAGGGGAACGTGGGAATCGTTCCATCCTAGTCACATCGAATGCTTCGTCCATCTGGCCGCCCGGGTCCCGTAGGATCTGTCCATGCCCCTCCTCTCCGATCTGATCCAGCGCGCGGCCGACCGGCTCTTCATGCCCTGGGTGCTGCTCGTCCTCATGGGCGGCGGCCTCTACCTGACCCTGCGCCTGCGCGTGGTGCAGGTGCGGCGCTTCCGCGAGGCCCTGCGGGTCATGCTGACAGCGCGGCCCCGGGGCGCGGACGGCCCGCTGACGCCCTTCCAGGCCTTCATGACGGCCCTGGGGGCCTCCATCGGCACCGGCAACATCGCGGGCGTAGCCACGGCCATCATCTCCGGTGGCCCCGGCGCGCTGTTCTGGATCTGGTGCTACGGCTTCTTCGCCACGGCCATCAAGTTCTGCGAGGCGGTGCTGGGCCTGCGCTTCCGCGTGGCGCGCGGCGACCAGGTGCAGAGCGGGCCCATGTACTACCTGCGTGACGGCCTGAAGTCCCCGGCCCTGGCCTGGCTCTACGCCGCCGCAGCCTGCCTGGGGGCCCTGACCACCACGCCCTTCTCCCAGCCCAACAGCATCGGCGTGGCCCTGAGCCATGTGCTGCCCACCGGCGCGGTGGTGCTGCCCTGGCTGGGCGCCGTGTCGCGGACGTCGCTCTATGTGGGCCTGGCCGTGGGCGTGCTGACCTGGGCGGTCATCATCGGCGGCATCAAGGTCATCGGCCGCGCGGCGGAGAAGCTGGCGCCCCTCAAGGTGGGCCTCTACCTGGCCGGGGGCCTGATCGTGCTCGTGACGTACGCCGCGGCCCTTCCCTCGGTGCTGGCCCTGGTCTTCCGCGAGGCCTTCTCCCTGCATGCCGCCGGCGGCACGGCCGCGGGCCTGGGCGTGATGATGGCCATGCGCTACGGCGTGGCGCGGGGTGTGTACGCCAACGAGGCGGGCTACGGCACCGCGGCGGTGGCCTACGGCACCGCGCAGAGCGATCGGCCCGAACAGCAGGGCCTGCACGCGGTGATGGAGACCTTCATCGTGTCCTGCGTGACCTCCTCCATCAGCGCCCTGACCATCCTCGTGAGCGGCGTGGCGCAGCAGTCCATCGCGGTGATCCGCGCCGGGGGCGAGGGCCTCACCAGCACGGCGGCGGTGGCCGGCGCCTTCAACACGGCGATGCCCACGGTGGGTGGCTGGATCGTGGCCTTCTGCGCCTTCCTCTTCGGCTACACCACCCTCATCGGCTGGGCCTTCTACGGCGAGCAGGCCCTCGAGTACCTGGTCGGCCCCCGGGCCACGAGGGTGTACCGCTGGATCTACTGCCTGCTCATCCCCTTCGGCGCCATCGCCAAGCCCACCGCCGTGTGGGCCTGGGGTGACATGATGAACGCGCTGCAGGTGTTCCCCAACATGATCGGCCTCCTCGGCCTGGCCGGCCTCGCGGCGAAGTACGCGACGCGGCGGGGTGGCGCCGAGTCCAGCGCCGGATTGGAGGCGCCGTGACGCCACTCCCCCGCTTCAACCGCAGCCTCCCCAACGACGACCTGGGCCTGGGCGTCCGCGTGGGCCCGGGGCGCAGCGTCAACAAGGACGGCACCTTCAACGTGCGCCGCGCGGGCCTGCCCTTCTTCCGGGGCTACGAGCTGTACCACCGGCTCATCACCATGGGCGGCTTCCGCTTCCTGGCCCTGCTCTTCCTGGGGTTCCTCGTGGCCAATGCCCTGTTCGCGGCCGTCTACCTGGGCATCGGCATGGACCAGTTCATCCGGACCGGTGGCCACAGCCGCCTGGACCGGCTCATGGACGCCTTCTTCTTCAGCGCCCAGACCCTCACCACCGTGGGGTACGGGCACATCAGCCCCAACAGCCACCTGGTGAGCGCCGTGGCGGCCTTCGAATCCCTGCTGGGGCTCCTGAGCTTCGCCCTGGCCACGGGCCTGCTCTACGGCCGCTTCTCGCGGCCCCATGCCCAGATGCGGTTCAGCCAGCGGGCCGTGGTGGCGCCCTATCGAGGCGGCACTGCCTTCATGTTCCGGTTCGTGAACCGGCGCAGCAACCAGCTCATCGAGGTGGAGGCCACCGTGGTGCTCTCCTGCAACGATCCGGAGACCGGCACCCGCCGCTTCGTCACCCTCTCGCTGGAGCGCAGCAAGATCAACCTCTTCCCCACCAGCTGGACCGTGGTGCATCCCATCGACGAGTCCAGCCCCCTCTCCGGCCTGACGACCGAGGATCTGGAGCGGGCCCAGGCCGAGTTCATCGTCCTCATCAAGGCCTTCGACGACACCTTCGCCCAGACCATCTACCAGCGCACTTCGTACATCGCCGGGGAGATCCTCTGGGGCGCGCGCTTCCAGCCCATGGCCACCCTCGCGGTGGATGGCGTGATGGAGATGGATGTGGAGAAGGTCGATGCGACGGAGGTCGTCTAGAGAGCAGGAAGCACCGGCCTATTCCTCCATCCGCAGCCGGTAGCCCACGCCCGGCTCGGTCTGGAGGTACTTGGGGCGCGAGGGTTCCGCTTCCAGCTTGTGGCGGAGCTGGGTCATGTAGACGCGCAGGTAGAGGGGCTGGGCCCCGGCGGCGCCGCCCCAGACCTCCTTCAGCAGCTGGCGGTGGGTGACCACCTTCCCCGCATGGCGGATGAGGGTGGTGAAGAGGCTGTATTCCAGAGGCGTGAGGTGGACTTCCTTCCCGTCCATCAGCACCTGCCGCTTGGCCAGGTCCACGCGCCAGCGGTCCAGGATGAACACCGGTTCCTGCTGGGCTTCCGGACCCGCGTGGCGCAGGGCCACGCGGACGCGGGCCAGCAGCTCGCGGGTGCCGAAGGGCTTGGTGAGGTAGTCGTCGGCGCCGGCATCCAGGGCGCCCACCTTGTCCGTCTCCTGGCCCCGGGCAGAGATCACGATCACGGGGGTTCGGCTCCACTCCCGCAGCCGGACCATCAGCTCGAGGCCATCCATGTCCGGCAGGCCCAGATCCAGCAGGATGGCCTCGGGCCGGTGCTGGACGGCCAGGGCCAGACCCTCCTGGCCGGTGCCCGCCTCCAGGTAGCGGTAGCCGCTGCCCTCCAGCGCCACCCGGAGGAAGCGGCGCATCTGCGGCTCGTCCTCCACCAGCAGGATGAGGGCCCCGGTTCCGGTCATGGGGCCTCCTCCGGCATTGCGGGCGGCGTCCCCAGGGGCAGAGTCACCAGGAACTGGGCGCCGCCCTGGGGGTGGTTCACGGCCTGGATGCGGCCCTGGTGGGCCGTCACGATGCCCTTGCAGATGGCGAGGCCCAGCCCGGCCCCGGGCCGGTTCGAGGCGGCCTGGCCCCGGGCCAGCTTCTCGAAGATCCGCTCCTCCTCCCCGGCGGGGATGCCCGGCCCCTGGTCGGCGATGGAGAGCGTGAGCGACTTTCCGGCGGCCCAGGCCTTGATGTCCACGGGGGATTCCGGCGGCGAGTATTTCAGGGCGTTGTCGAGGAGGTTCAGCAGCAGCTGCTCCATGAGCACACCATCCATGGCCACCAGGGGCAGGTCCTCGGGCAGGGCGACGCGCACGCGATGGGCTTCCAGGGCCAGCTCCCGGCGGTTAAGGGCGGCGCCCACCACCTCCTCCACGGGCATCCACTCGGTCTGCAGGTCCAGGGAACCTGCCTCCAGGCGCGTGATGTCCAGCAGGTTGCTGACCAGACGGTGGAGGCGCTGGGCCTCCTCCTGGGCGGACTGGAGCAGCTCCCGCCGGGCGGGCTCGGGAAGATCCGGCGTCTCCAGGGCTGTGCTGACGGCGCCGGTGATGACGCCCAGCGGCGTGCGCAGGTCGTGGGAGACCGAGCTGAGCAGGGCGTTGCGGAGCCGCTCCTCGTCCGCCCGGCGCTTGTCCTGAGCGCCCTGCTCGGCCAGGAGGGCCCGCTCCAGGGCCAGGGCCGTCTGAGTGGCGAAGGCTTCGAGCAGCTGGCGCTGGTCCGGCTCGGCCCAGCGGGGCGCGCCCTCGGGGAGCAGGCCCAGGACGCCGAGGGCCCCGGCCGCCCCCTTCAGGGGCAGGTAGGTGGCGCGCGCGCCCGGCAGGGTGAGGGTGCCGAGGCCGGCGGGTTCCGCATGGTCGAAGACCCACTGGGCCACGCCCAGCTCCTGGTCGTTGAGGGGGAAGGCCAGGGGATGGGCGGGCGCCTGCAGACGGCCATGCTCATCGGGTCGCAGCATCACGCCCTGGCTCTGGAACTGGGTGGCCACGTTCTGGAGGGCGGAGGCCACCAGGGCCGCGGAGCCCGAGCTGCGGGCCAGCTCCTGCCCCAGGCGGTAGAGGGCGTGGGTGCGCTGCTCTCGACCGCGCGCCAGGCGGGCCTGGGCGCGGATCCGCTCCGTGAGGTTGCCGATGACCACGCCCATCAGCAGCATCACGGCAAAGGTGCCCACGTGCCGGAAGTCAGTGACCGCGAAGGTGTAGTACGGGGGCACGAAGAGGAAGTCGAGGGCCGCGACGCTGAGCACGGAGGCCAGCAGGGAGGGGCCGCGGCCGAAGCGCGTGGCCACGATGAGGATGCCCAGGAGGTAGACCATGACGATGTCCGCCAGCTCGGTGCGGCGGAAGATGAGGCTGGCCAGGACACTGGCCAGCACCACGGTCAGGGCGCTCAGCAGGTAGTTGCGCAGGGGGCTCGTGATGGTGCGCCGGATGAGGGGCGTGGCCGGTTCGCGGCCCGGCTCGCCGCTGATGACGTAGACGTCGATGGTGCCGCTGTCGCGGATGAGATCGTCCACCGTGGAGCCCATCACCAGCTCCATCCAGCGGGGCCGGGAGGGTTTCCCCACCACGATCTTGGTGATGTTGCGGTCCCGGGCGAAGGTGAGGATGTCCTCCACCAGGGCGCCGGCCCCTTCGATGACCGCCGTCTCGCCGCCCAGTTTCTCGGCCAGGCGCAGGTTGGCCTCCAGGCGGGTGCGGTCCTCGTCCGTGAAGCGGAGGTGCTGGCGGGACTCCACGTAGAGGGCCAGCCAGGGCGCTCCGAGCGCGCCCGCCATGCGGCGGGTGCCGCGGATGAGGCGCTCGGACAGCTCCCCCGGGCCCACGCACACGAGCAGGCGGTCGCCGGCCGCCCAGGTCTTGCGGATGCCCTCGGAGGCCATGTAGCGGCGCATCTGCGCGTCCACGCTCTCGGCCGTGTGCCGCAGGGCCAGCTCACGCAGGGCCAGCAGGTTGCCCTTGCGGAAGAAGTGATCCTGGGCGTGGCGGGCCTGGTCCGGCAGGTAGACCTTCCCCTCCTTCAGGCGGAGCAGCAGGTCGTCCGGCGGCAGATCCACCAGCTCCACCTCGTCGGCGCGCTCCAGCACGGTGTCGGGCACGTTCTCCCGGACGATCACGCCCGTGATCTGGGCCACCACGTCCTTGAGGCTTTCCAGGTGCTGCACGTTCAGGGTGGTGTAGACGTCGATGCCCGCGTCCAGCAGCTCCATCACGTCCTGCCAGCGCTTGGCGTGCCGGGACCCCATCACGTTCGAGTGGGCCAGCTCGTCCATGAGGATCAGCTCGGGCCGCCGCTGCAGGGCCGCGTCCAGGTCGAACTCCGGCAGGAACTGGCCCGCGTAGGCCAGCTCCCTGCGGGGCAGCACCTCAAGCCCCTCGAGCAGGGCCGCGGTCTCGCTGCGGCCGTGGGTCTCCACCACGCCCACGACCACGCCCACGCCCTCCTTCCGGCGCTCCTGCGCCTCCGAGAGCATGGCGAAGGTCTTGCCGACGCCGGGCGCCGCACCGAAGAAGACCTTCAGCTTGGCGCGCGTCTCGCGGGACTCCTGCTCCTGCACCTGGCGCAGGAGGGCATCGGGGTCCGGGCGTTCGAGCGGCATGCAGTCAACCTATCCGGAATTCGGCCCATGTTGAACACGGAACGGCTTGGGTGTGCCGATCAGGAGGGTTCTCGGAGGACCTCAACCTTGGATGGCCACAGTCATCGTGCTGTGGCGCTTCTGCCGGTCTCCCTGGTCGTAGAGGAATGCCTCGGAGGTCCGGGTGGCCACCACCAGCCGCTGCTCCCGGACCGTGTAGGTGGTCCTGATCAGGCTCGTGCCATGAATGCGGCCGTAGAGGCGGCTGTGCCGGCCGGTGTAGTCCAGGGAGCATTCCGTGACCAGGGGCACGCCGTCATCATCCATCCAGACCTTCAGGATGGATTCCGCCTGCGTAACGAGGCTCTGGTGGTGGGTGGGGATCCTGGTCGCGTTCCTGAAGATCAGGGTCCGGACCTCCTTCCCCTGGTACGACTCGCGGCCTTCTGACTTGAACCGGGCGGCGTCCAGAAGCCCGGACATCTCGCTCGCCTGGTTGAGCAGACTGTCCAACCGGGCCGGGCCGAGGTCCTTCTGCACCTCTTCCATGAAAATCGAGGTGAGCGATGCAGGGCCTGTGGGAGAAGGGTTCCAGGTTACCTGCAGGTCGGAGCCGCCCTCGGCCAGTTGCAGCCGCAGCGAATGCTCCTGGACGGCAGGCGTGAAGAAGGTGGTGCCTTCTTGCCGGAGGTTGTAGGCGACCTCGGCCTTCACGGGGGCCCGACCGTGGAGCCGGTTCAGGGTGGTGCGGAGGTCGGCAGGGCCGTCGGCCCGGGCCAGGGTGGTGAGAACCAGCACGAACAAAAGCTTGAGGGAGTACCGCATGGTGCAGCTCCAGATGGGGTCAGAGATGGTGGCCGGAATACCTGGGGGAATGGGACGACCAGAGGAGGCACACGGGACCTACCTCGGCGGATGTCAGTGTCGGCGAGCGGGTGTTAAAGCGGCGTTGGGATGCCGGCTGCGCGCATTAAGAATTCGCAATGATCCGCAATGGTCCGCATGGTTCCACTGCTTTCTTAACGCCGCCCCACCCTCTATTAGCGCCGCCCTAACGCCCGACGTGGCCATCCTTTCTGGCTGGCGATCTGCGCCGGATCTTTGGAGCTGTGATGAAATCTTCTCTTCTGCTACTCATGGTGGCCGGCATTCCGGCCATGGCGCAGGCCTCCGCCGAACTCACCGCGGTGCAGGTTCCCGCGGCGCCACCCGCCGCGGTGGTCAAGGTCGCCGAGCCCTTCACTTTCGCCGATTTCACCTGGCTGAACGGCAACCCCCGCACCAAGGATGCCCCGCTGGATTCCAAGGTCTTCACGGGTGAGTTTCGGGCCGACGTGAACATGGTCTACGACTTCAACCATCCCAAGGACCACACCATCGTGGGTTCCTGCGAGACGGGCCGGACCAATGAGATCCAGGTGCAGCAGCTGGGTCTCGGCGGCGATTTCCATTGGGAGAACGTCCGCGGCCGTGTCATGACCCAGTTCGGGATGTACTCGACCATGACCCCCCGGAATGATGCGAGCCCCTCCCGGGGCCAGTGGGAGTCGGACAAGGCCTACCGCTATGTGTCCGAGGCCTACGGCGGCTACCACTGGGACGTGCTGAACGGCATCAACCTCGACGCCGGCATCTTCATGTCCTACATCGGCCTGTTCAGCTACTACAACTTCGACAACTGGGCCTACCAGCCCTCTTACGTATCCGCCAACACTCCCTGGTTCTTCAACGGCCTGCGTCTCCAGGTGTTCCCCTCGGACAAGCTGAAGCTGGAGTTCTGGCTCACCAACGGATGGCAGTCCTACAACACCTTCAACAACACCCCCGGCATCGGTGCCTGCCTCAACTGGCGGCCCACCGGCGACCTCAACATCATCTCCAACAACTACGTCCTGGGCGCCGACACGCTGGGCAACCAGAAACGCACCCGCCGCCACACGGACAACAGCATCCAGTGGAAGTACTACGACAAGCCGGAGAGCTTCATCTCCAGGATGGCGACCAGCTTCACCTTCGACCTGGGCGATGAGCAGGGCGGGGGCGTGAGCCGCTCCGGCAACGCCGCCGAGCCCAAGCAGTACTTCGCGGGGTGGATGCTCTACAACCGCTTCTGGTTCAAGGGCGACCGCCACGCCATCACCATTGGCGGCGGGGCCATCACGAACCCCGGCCGCTACCTCGTCCTCGTGCCCCCCGTCAACGGGGCCACCGCGACCTCGGGCACTCCCTACTTCACTGCGAACCCCGGCGATCCCTTCCACGCCTGGGACTACACGGTGACCTACGACTACATGCCCAGCCAGTTCATCACCTTCCGCGGCGAATTCAACCGCCGGGGCGCCAGTGTCCCCTACTTCTCGGGCGAGAACGGCATCACCCCTCCCGGCGGCAACCAGGGGCCCCTGGGGTCGGCGGTGGCCGGGTGGGCCCCCGACCTCCGCAAGACCGAGAGCCGCATCAACCTGGCCCTGCTCGTGAAGCTCTAGATTCAGGACACGCGATGCTCACTCTGGTCCTGACCCTGGCTGTCGTGGGCACGAGCCCATGCCCCTCCCCGAACGATCGGTGCCCCGTCACGGGGCTTCCCGTGACGAACCCCATGATCTACAAGACCGTGGAAGTGCGCGGCCACTCCTACTACGTCCATGACCGCAGGGCAGGGATCCTGCTCAGGGCTTGGCCGGAAGGCTACCTGGACACGGACGGCACCCCACGGAGCGCCCATCCGATCTCCACACCATGCATGCCGGGCACCCATGGTTCGCCCCAAGGGTGCCGCTCCCGAGTCCGCTGACTCCTCGCCCAGTCCGACGTTCCGATGCCCTCCCTGCCTTGCGGGGCGGGCATCGTCGGCGGCCGGGGCCGCCATCCCGTTGGCCATCCATTCCGGAGGCATCGTGAGGGACGCTCCACCTCGGATCCTGATCGTGGAAGACGAACCTCACCTCCGGTCCTTCCTGCGGGAGGCCCTGAAGGCCCACGGCTTCTGCTGCGTGGAGGCGGCCACGGGAAGGGAGGGGCTGGACCTGGCGGTGCGGCATCGTCCCGACATCACCCTGCTGGACCTGGGGCTGCCGGATATCGATGGTCTGGACCTCCTCTCGCGCCTGCGCGAATGGAGTCGCATGCCCGTCATCGTCATCTCCGCCCGTCGCCGGGAGATCGACCGCGTGGCGGCCCTGGATGTCGGCGCCGATGACTATCTTGCGAAGCCCTACCCTCTCCGGGAGCTGCTCGCCCGCCCAGTGCCGTCCGCCAGGAAGCCCTGGGTGACGAGGCCCGGCATCAGCAGGGCGAAGAGGCCCACGGTCCGCCCGAGAATACCCGCTCCAGGTAGCGCCCCGCGGGAACCGTCAACCCGAAAACGAGAAGGAGGAAGAGGGCGTACTGGGCCAAGTCCCCGGGGGGCATGGGCTACTTCGACGACAATGCTTCGAGGGCGAGGTTCAGCTTCAGCACGTTCACGCGGGCATCGCCGAGCACGCCCCATTGGGGGCCTTGGGTGTGGGCGGCCACCAGGTCGCGGACCTTGGCCTCGTCCAGGCCCCGGGCCTTGGCCACGCGATGCACCTGGTAGGCGGCAGCGGCGGGGCTGATGTGGGGATCCAGGCCGCTGGCGGACGTGGTGACGAGGTCCACGGGCACGGGGCCGGTGGTGTCAGGATCCGCCGCGCGCAGGGCGGCGATGCGCTCCTCCACGGCCTTCTTCAGGTCCGGGTTGCTGGGAGCCAGGTTGGATCCGCCGCTGTTGGCGCCGTTGTAGGGCAGGGGCTTGCCGTTGGCGTCCACGGTGGCGGAGGGGCGGCTCCAGAAATCCTTGGGGGCCGTGAAGGACTGTCCGATGAGCTCGGAGCCGATCACCTTGCCATCCGCCTTGATAAGGCTGCCCGCCGCCTGCTTGCGGAAGATGGCCTTGGAGAGCCCCGTGATGACCAGGGGATAGGCGAGGCCCGTGATGACGCTGAGGGCGATGAAGGAGACGAGGGCGGGGCGGAGTTGCAGGTTCATGGCGTGTCCTTACGCGGCGAAGTGAAGGGCGACCAGCAGCCAGTCGATGAGCTTGATGCCGATGAAGGGCACCACCAGGCCGCCCGCGCCGTAGATGAGCAGGTTCCGCTGCAGCAGCTGGGCGGCGCCCACGGGACGGTATTTCACGCCGCGCAGGGCCAGGGGGATGAGCACCACGATGATCAGTGCGTTGAAGATCACCGCCGACAGGATGGCGCTCTCGGGGCTGTGCAGGCCCATGATGTTGAGCGCTCCCAGAGCCGGATAGGTGGCCACGAAGGCCGCCGGCAGGATGGCGAAGTACTTGGCCACGTCGTTGGCGATGCTGAAGGTGGTGAGGGAGCCGCGGGTCATGAGCATCTGCTTGCCGATCTCCACGATCTCGATGAGCTTGGTGGGATTGGAGTCCAGGTCCACCATGTTCCCGGCCTCCTTGGCGGCCTGGGTGCCGCTGTTCATGGCCACGGCCACGTCGGCCTGGGCCAGGGCGGGCGCATCGTTGGTGCCGTCACCGGTCATGGCCACGAGGCGGCCCCCGGCCTGGTATTCGCGGATGAGTTTCAGCTTGGCTTCGGGTGTGGCCTGGGCCAGGAAGTCGTCCACGCCCGCTTCCGCGGCGATGGCGGCGGCGGTGAGGGGATTGTCACCGGTGATCATCACGGTCTTGATGCCCATGCCGCGCAGCTCGGTGAAGCGCTCCTTGATGCCACCCTTCACGATGTCCTTGAGCTGGATGACGCCCAGGGCGTGAGGCCCTTCGGCGACCACCAGAGGTGTGCCTCCCGCCATGGAGATCTGATCCACCGTGCGGCGCAGGTCATCGGGGAACTTCCCGCCCTGGGCCTGGACGTAGTCCTCGATGGCGGACGCCGCACCCTTGCGGATCTGGCGGTCGCCGAGGTTCACGCCGCTCATGCGGGTCTGGGCGGTAAAGGGGACGAAGTGGGCGTCCAGGGCCTGGAGATCCCGCTCGCGGAGGCCGTACTGCTCCTTGGCCAGCACCACGATGCTGCGGCCCTCGGGTGTTTCATCCGAGAGCGAGGAGAGCTGCGCGGCATCGGCCAGGGCCCTGATGTCCACGCCCTCGGCGGGAACGAAGGCCACAGCCTGGCGGTTGCCCAGGGTGATGGTGCCGGTCTTGTCCAGCAGCAGCACGTCCACGTCGCCGGCGGCTTCCACGGCACGGCCCGAGGTGGCGATGACGTTGGCCTGGATCATGCGATCCATGCCGGCGATGCCGATGGCCGACAGCAGGCCGCCGATGGTGGTGGGGATGAGGCAGACCAGCAGGGAGACCAGCACCGTGAGGGTCACGGGGCTGCCCTGGCCTGCGGCCTTCACGCTGAAGATGGAAAAGGGCAGCAGCGTGGCCACGGCCAGCAGGAAGATGATGGTGAGGCCCGCCAGGAGGATGTCCAGGGCGATCTCGTTGGGCGTCTTCTGGCGCTTGGCGCCCTCCACCATGGCGATCATGCGGTCCAGGAAGCTTTCGCCGGGGTTGGCCGAGATGCGGATGACCAGCCAGTCCGAGAGCACCAGGGTGCCGCCGGTGACGGCGGAGCGGTCGCCGCCGCTTTCCCGGATGACGGGGGCGCTCTCGCCGGTGATGGCGCTTTCGTTCACGGAAGCCACGCCTTCGACCACCTCGCCGTCACCGGGGATGGTCTCGCCGGCTTCCACCAGCACGAGATCATTGATGCGCAGATCGGGCGCATCGATGGTGTCAAAGGCGCCCTGGCGGTCCGTCCCCTTGAGGCGCTTGGCCTTCACGTCGCGCTTGGATTTGCGCAGGGAATCGGCCTGGGCCTTGCCCCGGCCCTCGGCCATGGCTTCGGCGAAGTTGGCGAAGAGCAGGGTGAACCAGAGCCAGAGGGAGATGGCGAGGATGAAGCCGGGCCGCCCACCGCCACGCCCCGAAAGGGCCTGCACCCAGAGCCCCGTGGTGAAGGCGCTGCAGATCCACACCGTGAACATCACCGGGTTCCGCAGCTGGTGCAGGGGATTCAGTTTTCGAAGGGAATCGATCACTGCGCGGCGCACGATGCTGGGTTCGAAGAGGGGGCGGGCTTGACGAGAGCTCCCAACCCGCGTCTGCGCGAGGTGGGGAATGTCCTGCCGTGAATGGGAAACCATGGTCATCTCCAGAATCAACGAAGGGCCAGCTGTTCAGCGATGGGCCCCAGGGCCAGGGCGGGCAGGTAGGTGAGCGCGCCCACCAGCAGGACCACGCCCACCAGCACCGCCACGAAGAGGGGCGTGTGCGTGGGCAGGGTGCCCAGGCCCTCCGGCGTGTATTTCTTGCGACCCAGGGAACCGGCGATGGCGAGCACGGGGAAGATGACGCCGAAGCGGCCCACCACCATGGCGACGGCGAGCCCGTAGTTGTAGAAGGGGATGTTGCCGTTGAGGCCGCCGAAGGCGCTGCCATTGTTCTGGGCGCAGCTGCTGAAGGCGTAGAGAACCTGCGTGAAGCCGTGGGGCCCGGGGTTGGAGATGGAGGCCGTGGCCGCCGTCGAGAGCACGGCCGTAGCCGTGCCGATGAGGATGGCGGCGGAAGGCAGGAGGATGGCGATGGAGGCCATCTTCATCTCGAAGGCCTCGATCTTCTTCCCCAGGTACTCCGGCGTGCGGCCCACCATGAGGCCACCGATGAAGACGCCCACCAGGGCGAAGAGCAGCATGCCGTAGAGGCCCGAGCCGACGCCGCCGAAGACCACTTCGCCCAGCTGGATCAACCAGAGGGGGACCAGGCCGCCCAGTGGGGTGAAGGAGTCGTGCATGCCATTGACGGCGCCGCAGGAGGCGGACGTGGTGATGGTGGCGAAGAGGCTGGTGGCCCCGGTGCCGAAGCGGACCTCCTTGCCCTCCATGTTGCCGCCGCCCTGCTGGAGGGTGGCGACCTGGTCCACGGGGAGGGGCTTGAGTCCAGGGTTGCCCTTGGCCTCGGCCCAGGTGGTGACCGAGAGCGCCATCACGAAGATGACGGTCATGGCGGCCAACACGGCCCAGCCCTGGCGGCGGTCCTTCACCATCTTGCCGAAGGTGAGGCAGAGGGCCGCGGGAATGGCGAAGATGGCCAGCATGTGGATGAGGTTGCTGAGGGCGTTCGGGCTTTCGAAGGGGTGGGCGGAGTTGGCGTTGAAGAAGCCGCCGCCGTTGGTGCCCAGCATCTTGATGGCCACCTGGGAGGCCACGGGGCCCATGGCGATGACCTGCCCCGAGGCGGTGTGCACATAGGCGGAGAGGTTCTGGATGGCGCCCTGGGAGACCAGCAGGAGGGCGATGACGGCGCTGAGGGGCAGCAGCACGTAGAGGGTGCTGCGGGTCAGATCCGCCCATGCGTTGCCGATGCCGTTCGACGTGCGGCGCACCAGTCCCCGGATGAGGGCCACCAGCACGGCCATGGCCGTGGCGGCGGAGAGGAAGTTCTGCACCGTGAGGCCCAGCATCTGGGTGAGATAGCTCATGGTGCTTTCACCACCGTAGTTCTGCCAGTTGGTGTTGGTGACGAAACTGATGGCGGTGTTGAAGGACAGGTCCGTGGGCAGCTTGCCCATGGCTTCGGGGTTCAGGGGCAGGGCCCCCTGGGCTTTCTGCAGCACGAAGACCGCCACGAACCCCAGCAGGTTGAAAAGGGCGATGGCCCAGGCATAGGCCTTCCAGCCCATGTCCTCCCCGCCGGAGATGCCCATGAGCCGGTAGATGCCCCGCTCGAGGGGCCCGAGCACCGGATGGAGGAAGGTGCGCTCCCCTTCCATCACCTTGGCGATGAAGGGACCGAGCGGGACCGCGATCCCGATCAGGAGCACGAGGAAGAGGAGGTTCTGGATCCAGGCTGCGGTCATTGGAACTTCTCCGGTTTCAGCAGCGCGAAGGTGAGGTAGCCCAGCAGGCCCAGGGCCAGCAGGGACGCGACGAGGAGGGTGGGGCTCATGAGAGGCCTCCGGGATGGGTCGTGAACTGGGCCATCAGCCAGACGAAGAGGGGGAAGAACATCAGGACGAGCATCCACACCGCATTTTTCCGTCCGGCCCCGCTCTCGGCGCGCAGGTCCCTGGCGGTACGCAGGCCGAGCCAGGCGACCAGGGTGGCGAGGGGGAGGAACCAGGGCAGGACGAGATGCACAGGGGCTCCTGTGGTGTATGCGGACTGGGGCGGCCAGCGGCGCCGGCTCGGCTTCGCCTTCCAGGGATCAGGCGACCCCACAGCATGGTCATGGGGGGCGTTAAGGCGGCGTTAGGAGTCCGGGCCGAGCCGTTAGGTTCTCGTTGGGCCGGGGCCCAGGCCTGATTTCCTAACGTTTTCTTAACACCCTTCCTGGCCATCCTGAGGACCGGCTGGCCTTGGGGAGCGGGCGCGCCGGGTCGACCCTGTCGGCACGCTGTGCGCCCCGTCCAGATGACCTCACCAGACCAGGGAACCGCAGCCATGCCCAACTACCGAGCGCTCCTCCTGGGGCGGCGGCTCACCACCGAGGAGAGCCACGAGACCAGGATCAGCAATCCCATCGCCCTGGCGGTGTTCAGCTCGGACGCGCTGTCTTCCGTGGCCTACGGCACCCAGGAGATCATGGCCCCGCTCACGGCGGCCATCGCCATCTATGGCGCGGGGGTGCTCGGCTGGTCCTGGTGGGTGGCCCTCGGCATCGTGGGCCTGCTGCTCATCCTCAACGTGAGCTACCGGCAGACCATCCATGCCTACCCCAGCGGCGGCGGAGCCTACCTGGTGGCCAAGGACAACCTGGGGGAAGTGGCCGCGCAAACGGCCGGCGCATCCCTCCTGATCGACTACATCCTGACCGTCGCCGTGTCCGTATCGGCCGGCGTGTCGGCCATCGTCTCGGCGTTCCCGGGCCTGGAGGCCCACCGGGTCTTCCTGGCCGAGGGCATCATCGCCTTCATCGCGCTGATGAACCTGCGGGGCGTGAAGGAGAGTGGCCTGGTCTTCTCCCTGCCCACCTACGGCTTCGTGATCTGCATCGTGGGCCTGCTGCTCAAGGGCTTCTGGAATGTGGCCACCGGCCATGAGGTGGTCCTCGCCCCCCGCGCCGCAGCCCACCTGGAGGGCACCTCCAAGCTGGCGGCCCTGTGGCTCTTCGCCCGGGCCTACAGCGCCGGCTGTACGGCCCTCACGGGGGTGGAGGCCATCAGCAACGGCGTCACCGCCTTCAAGGACCCGGTGTCGCGCAATGCGGCGAAGACCATGACCTGGATGGTGGTGATCCTGGGCTCCATGTTCCTGGGCATCACCTACCTGACCAACCACTACGGCCTGACCTACCATCCGGACGCCCCGGAGACCCTGCTGTCCCAGCTGACCCGGGTGATCCTGGGCGGGGCGGAACACGGGTTCCCGAAGCTGGTCTACCTCACCACCACCGGTTTCACCATGGCCATCCTGGCCCTGGCGGCCAACACCGCCTATGCGGACTTCCCCCGACTGGCCGCGCTCCACGCCCGGGACGGTTTCCTGCCCCGGCAGTTCACCAGCCAGGGAGACCGCCTGGTCTTCTCCAATGGGATCTTCATCCTGTCGCTGGCGGCGGGGGTCCTGGTCCTGCTCTTCGGCGCCAAGGAGGACCACCTGCTGCCGCTCTATGCCGTGGGCGTGTTCCTGGGCTTCACCATCAGCCAGACCGGCATGGTGGTGCGCTGGTTCAGGCTGAAGGGCAAGGCCTGGCGGCTGAAGGCGGTGATCAATGGTCTGGGCGCCGTGACCACGCTGGTCGTCATGCTGGTGATCGCCGTGACCCGGTTCGCCCACGGGGCCTGGATCGTCATCGTCCTGGTGCCCGTGATGGTGACGACCTTCTTCAACATCCACCGGCACTACATCCGCGTGAAGTCCATCCTGGCGGCGAGCCGCGTGGACTTCATGGGGCCCCGCCGCAACCGCGTGGTGGTGCTGGTCTCCGGCATCCACGCCGGCGTGGTGCAGGCCCTGAACTACGCCAAGGTCATCGCCGAGCATGGCGAGGTGGAGGCGCTGACCGTCGACTTCCCCGATGAGCATGGCCGGGACAGCGCGGCGCTGGAGAAGCTGAGGTCAGACTGGCCCAGGTACTGTGAAGGGATTCCGCTCCGGCCGATCCGGAGCCCCTACCGCAAGGTCGTCGAGCCCATCGTGGACGAACTCGAGCGAATGCGGCGGGTGGAGCCGGAGTACACCATCACCGTGATCCTGCCCGAGTTCATCACGGGGCACTGGTGGTCGAACCTGCTGCACAACCAGACCGCCTGGCGCATCAAGGGCACCCTGCTCCTCATGCCCAAGATCATCGTGATCTCGATCCCCTACCACGTGGATCCCACGCTCGAGTAGGCCCGCCGAAGGCCTGCCTTCCTAGGGTTCGATGGTCCTGCCAGTCTCGGCCTTCAGCAGGATCTCCCGCACCATCAGGGTCGCGTCCTCCTGGCTGAGCTGGTCTTTCCAGGCGGGCATGGAGTAGCCGAAGAGGATGCCCTTGCGGATGGTCCGGATCATGGTCCGGATCTCCCGCTCGGAAGCCGGGCCGCTCAGCGTCCTGAACTCATGGGCGGCCTTGGTGAAGTCCAGCCCACCAAGTCGCCGTCCGTCGGGGCCCTTCGCGGAACCGTCCAGCCCGTGGCAGCGGGTGCAGTTCTGCTGGAAGAAGGCCTTCAGCTCGGGGATCGTCCTGGCCCTCGCTTCCGCCACCTGGGCCGGGGCGCTGAGCGCGGCGAGCAGCACCCAACCGGGCAGGAGGAGGCGGGAGAGGGCCCGCTGGATGGAGCCGAGGCACGGGAGAACTGCGGCATTTCCGATCCGGAGCATGCGAGGCACTTGCCCTCCTTGGGATGCATCGAGCGCCGGGGAGGACGCCCGCTCCGTCCATGGTCAACGGCGCCGACCCTGCCACCAGATCCGGTTCCCAGATGGCGTACAGTCCGGTTCTGGAGTGCCTGAGGGCACCCCGGCGGGGCCGCGTGAGGCCAGGCAGGATGCACCGCGGGGATCAAGCCCGCCTGGCGCAGGCTTCCTTCAGGGCCAGGGCCATCCGTGAGCAGGCCTCGTTCTGCTCGTCCAGGTCATGGGCCGCGAAGCCGAGGCTGATGAAGGGCAGGCTCTGGCGGTGGAGGTCGTAGAGTCCACCGGGGTAGAAGACCACGCCGTGGGCCAGGCAGCGCTCCGTCCAGGCCTCGAGGGGCACGCCCTCGGCCACGCGGACCCAGAGGGAGAGGCCCTCGCGGGGGTTCCGCACCGAGATGGCCGGGTGGAGGTGGAGGAGCAGCCGATCCACCATGGTCTCCCGGCGCTCGTCCGTGAGCTTGCGGAGGCGGCGGAGGTGCCGCAGGATCTCGCCGTCGCGCAGGGTCTCCTCGATGGTGGCCTCCTGCACCAGGTTGCCGGGCCAGTCCACCAGCTGGCGCTGCTGGGCCAGGGCCTTGATGAGGCTGGCCTCGCCCGCGAGGAAGCCCACCTGGAGGCCGGGCGCGAGGATCTGCTCGAAGCTGCTGAAGTAGAGCACGCGGCCGTGGAGGTCCTCGCTGGCCAGCGGCAGGCTGGGGTTCTTCTCCCGGTGGAAGCCCAGGCCAGGGTCTCCTTCGAGGATGCGGAAGCCATGCGCCCGGGACAGCTCCAGCAGCCGCTGGCGCCGCGCGGGATCCAGGGTCACCTGGGTGGGGTGCTGGGGGCTGGCCGAGAGGTAGAGCAGGCGGATGGGCTCCTGGATCAGCAGGGCCTCCAGGGCCTCCACGTTCAGGCCCCGGGCATCCACGGGCACGGCGAACAACCGGGCGCCGGCCGAGCGGAAGGCCTCGGCCACCCGGAACATGCCGGGGTTCTCCATGGCCACGGCATCGCCCGGCGCGAACAGCACCCGGGATACCAGGTTGAGGGTGCTCATCAGGCCGCGGGTGAGCAGCAGGTTGCCCGCTTCGACGGAGAGTCCCCGCATGTCTCGGAGCATCTTGCCGAGGGAGTTCCGCAGATCCAGCAGGCCCCTGGGGTCCCAGCCCGGCTGGAGCAGCCGTTCGGGATGCAGCTTCAGGATCCGGCCGTAGGCCCGGTGGATGGCCTCGGTGGGGGCGAGCCTCAGGTCCGTCGTGTCGGGGATGAGCTGGAAGGATTCGAGAGCCGGGGCCCCCGGCTGGAAGAAGGGCTCGCTCCGGGGCGTGGCGCGCTTCCAGGAGGCCGAGTCCTGGGCGGAAATGCCCGCCGGGACTTCGAGCACGAAGGGCAGCTTCCGGGCCACGAAGGTGCCGCGGTCCGGGGCCACCTCGATCCAGCCCTCCGCCTCCAGCTCCTTGTAGGCGGCCAGGGTCGTGTTCCGGTTGACGCCCAGCAGCTCCGCCAGGGCCCGGGTCCCGGGGAGGGCATCCCCG
This sequence comes from Geothrix sp., assembly GCF_030219325.1. Classification (NCBI taxonomy): domain Bacteria; kingdom Pseudomonadati; phylum Acidobacteriota; class Holophagae; order Holophagales; family Holophagaceae; genus Geothrix; species Geothrix sp. The sequence continues at coordinate 286,171 of NZ_CP126625.1, forward strand.
GGCTTGAAGCGCCCGTGTCGGATGCCCTCCTCGAGGGCCTTCACCAGCTGGAGGTACAGGGGTTCGGGATTGGATCGGTCGAGCGCGATGGCAAGATCCCAGTTACCCAAAATGGAACTCCGTGAGTCGGACCAGAATCCAGCCGGGTCCTGGTCCCGTCAAGCGCGTGGAAGTCAATAGCCCGTGCCGCCGGTGCCACCCGTGCCGCCCGTGCCGCCACCCGCCCCGACGCCGGCGGTGCCGTAGTTGATGACGGCGAAGAGACCATGGGTTTCCGCCTGGGGCCCTGCTGTGACATAGAGGTTGTTGACCGCCCCGGCGGAGCCGCCGTTGCCGAAGGTCAGCCCCCAGAGCCCGCCGATGGCCAGGGGGAGGTTGGTCGGCCCCTTGAGCTGGCCCAGCTCTGCGCCGGTGGTGGCGTTGAAGGCCGTGATGTGCCCATCCCCGAAGTTGCCCACGAGCAGGGCGCCGCTGTAGGGGCCGAAGTTGGCCGGGGCGAGGGCGATGCCCCAGGGGGCGTTGAGGGATCCGCCCGAGGCGACGCGGGCGACGAAGCTCCCGTCCAGGTTGAAGACGCTGACATAGCCGAGCCCCGCCCCGGTGGTCTCGCGGAGGGCCGGTGGGATGCGCTGGGCATAGGTCACGTAGAGCTTGGTGCCGAGCACCTGGACGTTGAAAGGGGCGAAGCCGGCGGGCAGGGTGGGATCCACCAGGGCGGAGACGCCCAGGCTCACCGGAGCGTAGGTCCCATCGAAGACGTCGATGGTCCCCGCCGTGAAGTTGGCGACGTACAGGTAGGTGGCGGTCCCGACGGTGGCAGTGGCGAGGCCGGTGTAGACGGCCCCGGAGCCGGAGCTGTCGACCCGACGGGTCGTGGTGGTGCCGGTGCTCCAGCCGCAGAGGCAGCCATCCAGCGAGGCGAGGATGAACTCGTCCCCGGTGAAGCCGGTGGAGCCGTTGAACACCACGCCCGTGGGTCCGCCCATCACGTGGCCCACGACGGAGGGGGTGGAGACGACGATGGGTACGGTCGGCTTGTTCCCGAGGCCGTCATACACCGTGGTCGTGGCGGTGGCCTGGTTGGCCAGCCAGAAGTAGGTGGTGGGGCCGTAGGCGATGCCCCAGGGGTTCACGAGGTTGGCGTCCGTGGTGGCCGCGCCGGTCGCGGCCTGATCCGATACCAGATGGGTGACCTGGTAGGCGGAGGGAGGAGGAGGCGGAGGCGCGCTGGCGGAACCGCCGCCGCCGCAGGCGAGGAGTGACAGGACGACGGCCCCGGCTCCGGCCAGCGAGGCTGGAAGGAGGGGCCACCCCCGCGGCGCGAAGGGATGGGTGGGTGGGATGGCCGTTCGTGGCATGGAAGCCTCCAGCCCGCGGATGCGGGCAAAGTCCCGATCAGGGATCCCGGGTCGAGCACCCGGTCAGCTCAGCTTCGGGCCCCAGGGCACCCCCACCAGATCCGGTTCGGAGATCGCAGACCCTCCGGTGGGGTCCGGCTCCGCTTCGCCAAAAGGGGTGGCACTGGGCTACCATCCACGGGAACCCGCCCTCCTGGATGGTGATGCCGCTCCGCCGATGGACCCTCGCCCTGGTCGCCGCCGCCGCCTCCGGCCAGGAGGCCGCGCCCTTTCCGCAGGCCGCCATCTCCCCGTGGACGCCCGCCTGGGAACTGACGCTGCGGGGTGATGACCTGGCCGAACCGAACCAACCCTCCGACAGCTTCCGCCGCGCGGGCCTCCAGCTGCGGCTGCGGTGGTCCTGGGAATGGGAGGCCCTGCGCTTCGTGGCCGGCACCCGGTCCGCCCTGGGTTCCGATGGCAACCGGTTCAACCCCCCCCGCTGGGATCAGCAGCCTTCCAATGGCTCCCAGATGGACGTGGCGCATGGGGATCTCTCCTGGGCGACCGAGCGGGCCTTCGGGACCCTCAAGCTGGGCCTGCAGGAGAACGGCCTCCTGAGCTCCCAGGCCCTCTGGGACCGGAACCTGCGCTTTCTCGGCGCGGGGGGGATGGCCGGTGTCCGGGGCACGGAAGGACTGCTGCAGGAGGTGAGCTTCCGGGTGGCCGCAGGCCGGGTGCGGAACATCCTCGGGGGCCGGGGCGACCTGCTCGCCGGCCAGTTCGTCCTCAAGCTGGACACGGGGCCCTTCTCCTGGACGGCCCATGCCGGCCGCTGGTGGTACGCCTGGGACCCGGGCGATGAGCGCCTGCGGCGACTGCCCGGCCACGACCCCCTGGACCGGCAGCGCATGACCGTGGATGCCCGGGGCGCTGCCCTGAAGTGGAATGCCGTGTTCCCCTGGGAGGCGCGCTGGTTCCGGTCGAAGAACCGGGAGAGCGGAGAGGACAGCGAGGAGGTCCAGCTCTCGGCCGGGAGCCGGGAACGGACCTACTGGCCGCAGCTGTCCTTCACCTGGCAGCGGCTCTCCTCCACGGGGGCCCTGTACCCCGTGAATGGCGACGAGTGGTGGTTCTATCGGCGGGCGAAGGGCCCGCGCTTCGACGCGGCCCTGCCTCTCCCGGGCCAGTGGGTCGTCTCCCTCGTCTACCTGCGCCAGCGCGCCGACGGGGACGAGTACGAGGTCACCCGGAAGATGCTGGTCCTGGTGAAGCGGTTCTGAGGCTAGTAGTTCCGGTCATCCGCCAGGGGAGGGTAGTCCCGGCCGAACTTGTTCTTGTGGGGCTCGACGGGCGGCAGGGAGATCTGCAGATCCCAGGCACCCTGCGTGATGCCGCCGTCCACCTTGAGGGTCCAGGCTTTCTCGCCGGCCTCGGGATGCCAGAGGCGCAGGCGGTAGGCGCCGGGGGGGACGCCCTCGAAGTGGATCCCCGACCGGCCGTCCAGGAGCTGGGCGAAGGGCGTGGTCACGACCCAGAGGAAGGCGTTCATCTGGTGGTGGACGTTGCAGTACAGCTTGACCAACCCGGGGCTCGTCACCTTCACCCGGGGGGAGTCCCCGGGGCGGTACTGGCCCGTGTCGAAGCGGTTGCCCTGGGTGACGCTGAAGACGTTGTGCAGGATGTGGTCCAGGTTGGGGAAGGCCACCTCCGTGCCCGGGGTGGCGATGGTGACGCGGGGGAGGAACTGCTTCCCCACGGTCCGGATCACCACGGCCTTGGAGGGACCCGCCACGGGCTGGGCCGAATCCAGGGGTTCCAGCAGGGCCACGCAGTCCTTGAGGGAGGCGCGGGGCCGGCCGTCCTTCTCGCGCAGCTGCACCGGACCCTGGACGCCACCTGCGCCCAGCGGCAGGGTCAAGGCCAGGACGGACAGGCCGCATGCAAGGGCTCGTATCATGCGTGGATTCCAGAGTAGATTCGACGCAAGTATACCGATCCCCCGAAGGAAGCCCATGCAGCCGACCATGAGGTGGTACCAGACGCTGGCCTGGAGCTACTTCATCCGGCAGGCGGCGGCCATCCTGGGGCTGCTGGCCATCATCCTGTGGGTGGCCTACCGCGAGGCCGAGCGGGGCGCGAGCAGCACGGCCCAGGCCAGCCTCTCGGCCGGGGGCTACGTGCTGGAGCGGGCCTTCGAACAGCAGGGCAGATCCATGGATGCCGGGCTCGAAGTCTTCACGCAGTATTCCGGCAACGTCGCCCTCATCGAGCACGCCCTCGAGACGGGGGCCCTGACCAGCCTCACGGACACTCTGGTGGAAAACCTCCCCCGCCTGGGCGCCGAAATCGCCCTCGTGGTGGCACCGGACGGTCAGGTCCTCGCCTGCACGGCGAAGGGACCGCGTCCCGCCCTGCCCGAGGTGGGGATCCTGCAGATGGCCCTGGCGCCCGAGGAGGCCGCCGCCGCGGGCCACCCGGGGCCCTTCTACCGGGGCTTCCTGCGGGTGGACTGGGGCGACCACCCCGGTGTCTACCACGCCGTGGCGAGGCCGCTGAGCTCTCCCGCGGGCCGGTCCCTGGGGGCCATGCTGGTGGGAGTCCCGGTGGACGATCGGGCGGCCGTGGACCTGCGGCGCCTGGCCATCGCCGGGCCCCAGCGTGGAGATCCCACGGCCCACCTGGCGCTCCTGAGCCAGTTCCGGGCCCAGGGCAGCACCTTCCAGGAGGCGGAGGCCGTGAACCGGCTGCTCGCCCGCGAGCCGGCCTTCCTCGCGGTCCGTGGCCAGGTGCTCGATGGCCAGCGGTCCACCGTGCTGCCCTTCCGCGTGGAGGGGCGGAACTACCTGGGGATGATCACCCCGCTCCATGGCGTGAACGCCCTCGACCTGGAGATGGCCGACGTGCTGATGATGCCCGTGGATCCGCTCCTGGCGCCCTTCCGGAACCTGCAGAAAGCCATCCTGGCCGTGGGCGTGGCGGGGCTCTCCGTGGCCCTGGCCCTCAGCCTGCGCTCCGCCCGCAAGGTCACGGCCCCCCTCAAGGCCCTGGTTTCGGCGGCCCAGGCCCTGGCGGAGGGCGATCCGCCCGAGTCTCTGGGCATCGACCCCACGCCGGACGAGGTGGGCGTCCTCACCCGCACGTTCAAGTCCATGCTGGCCGAGCTGAAGGCCAAGGATCAGCTGCTGGCCCTGTTGGACACGACGCGGCGGGGGACCGGTGGCCCCGGCCCGATCCGCTTCGGAGCCGCCTTCGATCCGGCGGCGGTGGCGCCTCGCGTGGAGCCGGCGGACGAGCGGACCCGGCGCCTCGGGGCGGCCCCGCCGGACGAGGAGGAGGCCGGCCTTCCGGAGGCCCTGCGCGAGGGGGCGATCTTCGCCGCCCGCTACCGGGTGGACGGCCTGCTGGGTCGCGGCGGGATGGGCGTGGTGCTGAAGGTCCGGGATCTCCAGCTCGACGAGGACGTGGCCCTGAAGGTCGTCCGCGCGGGGCTCGCCGCCAACCCCGCCTTCCTGGACCAGCTCAAGCAGGAGATCCGGCTGGCCCGGAAGATCACCCACCGCTACGTGCTCCGGACCCATGATTTCGGCGAGAGTGACGGCATCCCCTACGTGACCATGGAGTATCTGAAGGGCACCACCCTCCGCAGCCTCCTGGACGGACGCGGGCGGCTTCCGCTGGCGCTGGTCCTGCGCATCGCGCGCCAGGTGGCCGAAGGCCTGGAGGCCGCCCACGCGGTCGGCGTCGTCCACCGGGACATCAAGCCGGCCAACGTGCTCTTCGATGTGCGGGGCGATGCCAAGATCATGGACTTCGGCCTCGCCGCCCCGGTGGCCGCCGTGATCGCGGGGGAGGCGGGAATCCTGGTCGGATCGCCCCGGTACATGTCGCCCGAGCAGATCCGGGGCGAGCGGGTGGATGCCCGGACGGACCTCTACGCGCTGGGGGTCATGCTCTTCGAGCTGTGTTCCGGCCTTGCCCCCTTCGACAGCCCCCGCATCAACGACCTGCTGACCCTGCACCTCGAGGCGCCCGTTCCGAGCCTGGCGGAAGCAGCGCCGGACATGCCTCCGGATCTCTCCGTCCTGGTGCACCGGCTCCTGGAGAAGCGCCAGGCGGATCGCTGCCAGTCGGCCACGGAGGTGGCGGAGATCCTCAAGCTGCTGGCCACTGGAGGCGGCACCTCGCGGCTGGGATGAAGGGGGCTGGTCCGGAGGGGGCGGAATCCGCGAACCGGATCTGGTGAGCCCCCTGGATCGGATGGATGGTGGGCCTGGCCCGGTGCTTCAGCGCCCTGGCCACCGCCACCAGAGGAGGCCCCCATGTTCGAGCCTGCCATCCCCGATCCGGAACCCGCCACCACCGCCATGGATCGCCGCTGCTTCTGCGCCGGCGCCCTGGTCGCCGGCCTGACCCTGGCCTGCGGGGGTGGGGGCTACCCGACTCCCCCGCCGACCTCGGCCCCCCCGCCGAACGGTCCGCTGACCACCTCGGACACCAAGGCCGGCCTGCTGGCCACGCCCACCGACACCGTCCGGGACTACCGCAACCTGGGGAACTTCTTCCTCATCCGGGATGCCACGGGCATCTACGCCATGACCGCGATCTGCACCCACATGGGCTGCACGGTGGGAGCGCCCATCGGCATCCAGATCACCTGCCCCTGCCACGGCAGCCAGTACGACCTGAACGGCGGGAACACCCGCGGCCCCGCCATCCATCCCCTGGTCCACTTCCAGGTCACGGAGGCCACCCCCGGTGGCGCGCTCGTGGTGAACACGGCCCAGACCGTGGCCGCCACGACGCGCCTGACCTGAGCCGCTGCGCCCTCCTGAACCCTTCCCGCCACCCCTCCAAAGGAGCTTCCATGAAGCGCCACGCCCATCTGATCCGAACGACGCTCACGGCCTTCACCTTCCTGCCGGTCCTGTGCGGGCTCCTCGCCCTGTCCGCCTGTGGTGGCGGGGGATCCACAGCCCAGCAACCACCGCCGGCCTCGTCGATGAGGGTCGCCGGAACCCTGACGGGAACCTCCACGACGCCGCAGTTCAACCAGCAGCCCGTGAAGGTGGCCTCCGCCATCGTCACCGTGAATGGCCAGGCGGCCACCACCGCCCGGTTGCAGCCCGGCGTGGTGATCCTGGGCCGGGCCACCCGGACGGCCCAGGGCATCACCCTCCAGTCCGCGGACGTCCAGTCGGAACTGAAGGGCCCCATCTCCGCCCTCAGCCTGACCGCGGGAACCATGACCGTGCTGGACACCCTCGTGACCGTGAACGCCCTCACGCGCCTGGAGCAGGAGGGAGCGGACCACACCTTCACCGACCTCGCCCTCGCGGACTTCGCGGTAGGGGACCTGGTCTCGGTGTTCGGTACCCGGCAGGCTGCAGGTGACCTCCTGGCCACCCGCATCGAACGGGAAGTGCCGGGCGCCGGCGGCGAGTCCGAAGCCCGCGGCGTGGTGAGCGCGCTGGATGCCACGGCCAAGACCTTCACCCTCGGCGCGCTCCTCGTGTCCTATGGCTCGGCGACGGTCACGGGCACCCTGGCCGACGGCATCCGCGTCGAAGTGGAGGGCGCGCTCTCGGGAACGACCCTCACCGCCACCAAGGTCCATGTGGAAGACGGCATGGAAGGTGGGGAGGGCGGCGAAGCGGAAGTCTCCGGCGCCCTGTCGAGCCTGGATGCCACCGCCAAGACCTTCTCCCTGCTCTCGTTCAAGGTGGACTACAGCCATGCCGTCGTGGAAGGCGTCCTGGCCGAAGGCGCCACGGTGGAGGTCGAGGGCGCGGTGAGCACCACGGATCCCACCCTGCTCGTGGCGGTCAAGGTCGAGGTGCGCTTCCCGAAGATGGGGAACGGCGCCTCCGACACCGAAGCCAAGGGCCCCATCACCGCCTTGAACGCCACGGACCTGACCTTGACCGTGGGCGGAACGGTGTACTGGACCGATGCCCAGACGCTCATCCTGGACCACGATGCACCCCTCGGGTTCGCCCAGCTGCTTGTCGGGGATCGTGTCCAGGTGAGGGCCCTCAGCACCCGCACCAACGCCGCAGGGCAGCCCTATGCCGTGCGGGTCGAACGAAAGAACGATGGCGACTGACGCATCCCGCCATTCCGTCGTCGAGTGGGGAATCCTTCACGGGATTCCCCACTCCGCTGCATGGACCGGCACGATCCTGTCCGGTTTCCCCGGGGTGCGACCGCTTGTCGCATTCCCCGAACTCAATTCCGGCCCCAGAGTTGGAATCCAAACACACCCTGGCAGCACTCGCTTAGAAGGAGACGATATGGGCAAGCTGGCGAAGGCGAGTGGCGCGATGGCGGGGGGTTGGCAGGTGGCCCCCGACGTGGAGCAGCTGAGCGCCGCCGCAGCGGCCTGGAGGGCCGAGGGCCTGGGGGACCGGTCCTCCAACCGCCAGTTCCTGGCCACCTTCGCCATCTACCTCGTGAAGCATTTCAGGACGGAGGAGGATCGGCTCGAGCGGGTGAATGCGCCCGGTTGGGCCTGGCATCGGCGGGAGCATCGCCGCCTCGTGAAGCAGCTGCGGGACCTGATGAACGACCTGGATCTGGGCTTGGAGGTCAGCCCGCGGATCCACCAGTTCCTGGAGGCCTGGCGGATCCACCAGGAGACCGCCTCCCTGCGACGCGATGCCGGGAGCTCACGGGGCCACTGAAGGCCTTCGGATCCGATCCTGGGATGCGCGGGAATGGACCTGCGACAGGGCCGGCCTCGCGGCTCACCGGGACTTCGCCATCGCACTGGCCGGTGCCAGGATGGGCTCGCCCTTCCTGGCCTTCCGCAGGATGTTCCGCACGAGGATCAGGGCCTCCTCCTCGGTGAGCTCGTGCTTGTAGGCCGGCATGGCCATGCCGAAGAAGAGGCCCTTGCGGATGGTCGTGGCAAGGCTCTGATCGGTGGTGCCATGCATGTCCTTCTCCGAGGTGAAGTCCCGGCCCTTGAGCTTCCGCCCGTCGGCGGCGGTGGCCGAGCCGTCCTCGCCGTGGCAGCCGCTGCAGGACCGCTGGTAGAAGGCGCGGAGCTCCGCCTCGGAGCGAGGGGCGGCGCCCTGGGCCGAGAGGGGGGGCAGGGCGAATCCGGCCAGCGCCGCGGCAACCACGATGGGGGTGAAGGCATTCCGGTGTCGCATGGGGGCTCCTGCGGCGGGATCGATCCCATCCCAGCATTGGCCGATTCGGGAGGGCACACAGATCCGGATGAGAAATGCCCACCCCTCCGGTGTCCCATGGCCGGTGGAGCGGCCTCCTGCGTCAAACTGACGCAGGGGATCCGGCAGGCGCGCTGATAGATCTGGGTGGACGATCCTGCACCGAGGCCCTGAGGGATAATGACCCCACCATGACCCATCCCGGCTTCGGCATCTCCCTCACCTGGCTGCTGCGCCTGCGCTGGATCACCGCGGTCGGCCAGACCGCGGCGATCCTGGCGGCGAAGCGCCTGCTGCCCGAGGAACTGTCCATCGGCCCCCTGCTGGGGTTGGTGGCCTTCGGGGCCCTGAGCAACGCGGCGCTGATGCTGCGCCTCCGCCGACCCGAACCCGTGCGGCCGGCCCTGCCGGGGCTGGTGCTGGGGCTGGACATCCTCCTGCTCACGGGGCTGCTCTACGGCAGCGGCGGCGCGGCCAATCCCTTCACGGCCATCTACCTCGTGCACATCACCCTGGCGGCCGTGGTCATGCGGGGCATCTGGGCCTGGGCCCTGGGCGTGCTGTCGATCTCCGGCTTCGGCCTGCTCTTCTTCTACAACGTGCACGTGCATTCCCTGGCCCACATGAACCACGGCGGCGACGATGGCATCTCCCTCCATCTGGTCGGCATGTGGGTGGCCTTCGCCATCACGGCGGGGCTCATCGCCGCCTTCGTGGGCCTGGTGACCGAGGCCCTCCGCCGTCGCGACGAGGAACTGGCGGCCCTCCGCGACCTCACGGCCCGGCAGTCGCGGCTGGCGGCCTTGACGACCCTGGCCGCGGGCGTAGCCCACGAGCTGGGGTCTCCGCTCGGCACCATCGCCGTGGCGGCGAAGGAGCTGCAGCGGACCGCCGAGGGCCTGGGCGCGCCGGGGGCCAGCCTGGCCCAGGACGCGGCCCTCATCCGGGAGGAGGTCGGGCGCTGCCGCCGCATCCTCGACCAGATGGCCGAACCCAGCGGCTCGAACCTGGGCGAACCCCTCCAGGCCCTCTCCTGGGGCGAGCTTGAAGCGGACCTGTCCGAGGGGCTCGCCTCCGAGGACCGTACCCGCCTTGCCTTCCAGTGGCCGGACGCGGGCTGCGGCCCCATGCCCCGGCGGGGCCTGGGGCGGGCCCTGCGCGCGGTGGTGGCCAATGCCCTGGAGGCCACGCCCCGGCCGGGATCCGTGAAGGTCGTCGCGCGGGAAGACCAGGGCGCCTGGCTGCTGGAAGTGGAAGATCAGGGCACCGGCATGGCGCCGGAGGTGCTGGCCCGGGTGGGCGAGCCCTTCTTCAGCACCAAGCCCACGGGCTCGGGCATGGGGTTGGGGCTCTTCCTGGCCCGCACCTTCGCCGAGCAGCTGGGCGGCGAACTGCGGGTGGAGTCGCAGCCGGGGCAGGGCACCCGGGTGCAGCTGAGCTGGCCCCAGGTGGCCCGTGGCTGAATCCAGGCCCTCCCTCCTGGTGGTGGATGACGATGCCGTCTACCGAGAGCGCCTGGCCCAGGCCATCGCCGCCCGCGGCTACGACGTGCGCACCGCCGCCGACGCAGAGGCCGCCATCAGACTGGCCGAGGCGGACAGCCCCGAGTTCGCGGTGCTGGACCTGCGCATGCCCGGCGAGTCGGGCCTGGACCTGCTGCGCCGGCTCAGGGGCATCGACCCGGCCACACGGGTGCTCATGCTCACGGGCTACGGCAGCATCGCCACCGCCATGGAGGCCGTGCGTCTCGGCGCCGTGAACTACCTGACCAAGCCCGCGGACGTGGATGACATCCTGGCGGCCTTCAATCCCGAGGGGCCGGGCCCCGACGCGAACGCCGATCAGGAGACGCCTTCCCTGGCCCGCGTGGAGTGGGAGCACATCCAGCGCGTGCTGAACGACTGCGAGGGCAACCTCTCCGAAGCCGCACGGCGCCTGGGCATGCATCGGCGCAGCCTGCAGCGCAAGGCAGGACGGAAGCGCCCCCCGAAATAGGGCCGTTCCTCTCTGCGACAAAGTGACGCAGGCATGGTCGCCGCCGTCGAAGCACAATCGGTGGACACCGTCCAAAGGAACGACCTCATGCGTCAAAGCGCCGGACTCGCCATCGCCACGCTCCTGCTCGTCCCTGGCCCCTTGGTCCGGGCCTGCGGGGCCTGCGGCTGCACGCTGAATTCCGACTGGGCCAGCCAGGGCTACGCGGTGAAGCCGGGGTTCCGCTTCGACCTGCGCTACGACTACTTCAACCAGGACCAGCTGCGCTCGGGAACGAAGTCGGTGGATCGCGGCGGCCTGGTGATCCCGAACGGGATGGAGATCCAGGAGAAGACCATCAACCGGAACCTCACGGCCACCCTGGACTACAGCCCCGATCCCGACTGGGGTGTGACCCTGCTGGTGCCGGTCTTCAACCGCTACCACGCCACCTTGGCGCCCGGCGACATGGACCCCTCGTTCTCGAAGGGCAGCGGCCTGGGCGACGTGCGCGTGCTGGGCCGCTACCAGGGGTTTTCCGAGGACCATTCCTTCGGGATCCAGTTCGGCGTCAAGCTCGCGACCGGCGACACGAAGCAGACCTTCAACGCCGGAGCCCAGGCCGGTGAGCTTCTGGACCGGGGCCTGCAGCTGGGCACGGGCACGACGGATCTGCTGCTGGGCTGCTACGCCTTCGGCGAACTGGCCGCCGACTGGGGCGTGTTCGGCCAGGTGCTCTTCCAGAAGCCCACGGGCGGGAAGGACGGCTTCAAGCCCGGCGATGGCGTGAATGCCAACGTGGGCCTCCGCTACACCGGCCATGCGGGCTTCACGCCGCACCTGCAGCTGAACGTGCGGGCCGAGGGCCGGGAATCCGGCCCCAACGCCGACGTGGACAACAGCGGCGCCACCCTGGTCTACCTCAGTCCCGGCGTGACCTTCAACGTCAGTCCCCGGTTCCAGGTCTACGCCTTCGCCCAGGTGCCCGTGGCCCAGCGGGTGACCGGCCTGCAGATCGAGCCCCGGTGGAGCGCCTCCCTGGGGCTGCACTGGAGCTTCTAGGGCGCACCCACCAGGGGGAAGAACTCGCGGTCGGCCTTGAGCATGTGCTGGGCCACCACGTCGTGGGCCAGGAACTGGAAGAGGCTCCCGATCGACAGGGTGCCGCCCCGGAAGGCCTGCTCCAGCTGCAGGGCCCTGGCCACCAGCTCGGCATGCTTCCGGGCGTGGTCCGCCAGGCCCGGATAGGCTCGAGCGGCGAGGATCGCCTCCTCATCGTGGAAGTGCTGCACCACGTCGGCCAGGAGCTCCGAGACGAAGGCGGCGATCTCGTCGATGGGCCGCCCCGACAGCAGGGCGTCCAGCAGCTCGTTGGCAAGCCGGAAGAGCCGCTCGTGCTGGGTGTCGATGAGGACGTTTCCGCAGCGGTAGGCGGGGCTCCAGACCAGCTTCAGGAAGGAACTCTCGGGATGCTCGGCCACCACCTCGCCGTCGCGCCGGAGGGGATCCGTCTCGACCCGGTTCCGTCCCGCGTGCTTGGCCCGGTAGAGAGCCTGGTCGGCCCGCTCCAGCCACGCCGCCAGCCGGGAGGGCGGCAGGTACTCCGCCAGGCCGAGACTGACCGTCACGGTGCCGATCCCCTCGAACGCATGGGCGGCAATGCCCTCCCGGATGCGCTCGGCCAGCACCTGGGCATTGGCCAGGCCGGTGCTGGGCATGAGCACGATGAACTCCTCGCCGCCCCATCGCGTGAGGGAGTCCGACACCCGGATCACGCCCCGCACGCAGTCGGCCACCTGCCGGAGCACGCGGTCGCCCTCGGCGTGGCCGAAGGTGTCGTTCACCCGCTTGAAGTGGTCGATGTCGAGGATGAGCAGGGACAGGGGATGGCCATAACGCTCCGAGCGGTGGATCTCCCCCTCGATGGCCTCTTCGAAATGCCGCCGGTTCCAGGCATGGGTCAGCAGGTCCGTGGTCGCCGCCTCCTCCAGGGCCTGGAGCTCGAGCCGCAGGCGTTCCTCGGCCTGGCGGCGGAGCGTGATGTCGCGGCTGATGCCGAGTACCGAGACCAGGTGGCCCTCCGCGTCCGCATGCAGGGTGGTCACCACCTCGGTGGGGATCAGGCGGCCATCCTTGTGGGGCTGGTCCACCTCCATCGCTCGCGGCGCCACGGAGCGCCCGGCATTCCACTCGGCCATGGCCTTGAGCAGGTCGGCGCGCACGAGGGCCGCCGACTCGGGCGTCAGGGCCTCGCTCGCCGGCCGGGACATGATCTCCTCGGGGGTGTACCCCCGCAGCTGGAACACCGAGGGGCTGACGTAGGTGAAGCGCCCGCTGGGGATGTCCATGGTCCAGATGACGTCGGCCGCGTGCTCGGCGATGAACCGGAACCGCCGCTCGTTGCCCTGGATGATGGTGCCCAGCTCGGCCTGGGTGCGCAGGGCCCGGGCCAGGCGCCGGTTCAGGCCGAGGATGACCAGGGCCACGGTGCCGAGCAGCGCGGCGATGGGCAGGATCAGGATCAGGGCCAGCTTCAGCCGCTGTCGGGTGAGCCGGTCGGCGGCATCCGGATCATAGAGGAAGCCCTGGAGGCTGTAGGGCCGGGGCAGCAGGCCCAGATCTGCATAGGTGTCGGCGATGTGCTGCCAGCGGCCTTCATGCATGTAGCCCATCTCGACCAGCTCGGGCCGCAGGAGCGGCGCCATCTGGCGGGCCTCGAACAGCAGGTGCTCGCGGCTGTGGCTCCGGCCGTACCGGGCGAGGATCAGGTCCGCCACCGCTTCGGGGTGGGTCATGGCATAGCGCCAGCCCCGCATGCTGGCCTCCCGGAAGGCCCGCACCCGGTCGGGATGCCGTCGGATCTCGGCTTCCGTCGTGAACAGGTTGTCGCCGTAGAAATCAATGCCGGCGCTGCGGGGCGTGAAGGTCTGGTAGCGAAAACCGGCCCGGTCCAGGAAGAAGGGCTCGTCCGAGCTGTAGGCGCTGAGGGCATCCGTCCGGCCCTGGAGCAGGTCGGTGGGATCGAAGGAATGGCCCATGGGCTGGAGCGAGGGCAGGGGCACGCCCTCCTGCTGGAGGTAGGCGAGGAGCTCCTCGGCGTGGCGCTCCAGCATCAGGCGCCGGCCCACCAGATCGTGGACGGAACCGATGCCCACATCGGTGCGGGCGATGAGGACGAGGGGGGAGTGCTGGAAGATCGCCGCCAGCACGACCACCGGCTGGCCCTGCAGGCGGGCGAGCAGGAGACCGCTGTTGCTGACGCCGAAATGCGCCCGCCCCTCCACGACCTCCCGGACGGGATCCAGGATGGGGTCGGCCTCCACGATGGCCACGTCCAGCCCCGCCTCCCGGTAGTAGCCCTGCTCGCGGGCGGCGTAGTAGCCGGCGAACTGGAACTGATGCTGCCACTTCAGCTGGAGGACGACCCGCTCGGGGGCCTTCTCCGCCCGGAGGGCCAGGCCCAGGAGCAGGCAGAGGACCAGCCGCAGGTACCGGAACCCGCGACCCATGCCAGCGGCCCCGAGGGACCTTGGCATAGGTCTTGGGTTGGGCTGGGTGCAGGACGGGGGCATGGAGTGCTCGATGGAGAGCGGAGACAGGGAGCGGCCAGGGCCAGAGCGTGTCTCCGTATCGGCCATCTCCAGGTGTGGCGGGAGTTTCGGGGCTTCGGGGCACCCCAAGGACGGGGTGGCCAGGGCACCCGCGGGGCTGTGGGGACTGGGATTTCCTTGTAGAATCAAGGGTTCCGATGGAGTCCGACCATGCCCTTCCAGCCCCTGACCCAGGAACCCGAGATCCAGCGCCGCTGGCTCGAGTCCGGCGCGTTCCGCGCCAAGCGGTCAGCGGAACTGCTGCCGGACTCCAAGACCTTCTACATGCTCGTGATGCTGCCCTACCCCTCGGGCCGCATCCACATGGGCCACGTGCGCAACTACACCCTGGGCGATGTCACGGCCCGCTTCCGCCGAATGCGGGGCTACGAGGTCATGCACCCCCTTGGCTGGGACAGCTTCGGCCTGCCCGCGGAAAACGCCGCCATCAAGCACGGCATCCACCCCGCCATCTGGACCCGGGCCAACATCGAGGAGATGAAGGGCCAGATCCAGAAGATGGGCATCAGCTACGACTGGGACCGCGAGATCGCCAGCTTCCAGGACGACTACTACCGCTGGAACCAGTGGCTCTTCCTCAAGATGTGGGAGGCGGGCGACGTGTTCCGCGCCATGCGCACCGTGAACTGGTGCGAGGCCCTGGGAACGGTGCTGGCCAACGAGCAGGTGGTGGACGGCAAGGACGAGCGCACCGGCCACCCCGTCACCCAGAAGCCCCTGGAGCAGTACTTCTTCAAGACGACGAAGTATGCGGACGAGCTGCTGGACTGCCTCGACGGCCTGGACTGGCCCGAGAACGTGAAGACCATGCAGCGCCACTGGATCGGAAGGTCCGAAGGGGCCCGTGCACGCTTCACGCTCACGAGTGGGGAAGAGATCGAAGTGTTCACCACGCGGCTCGACACCTTGTTTGGCGTGACCTTCATGGCATTGAGCACGGAACATCCGGTCATCGAGAAGGCCGCGGAAACGGACCCCGAGCTCAAGGCCTTCTGCGACACGGTGGCCTCGCAAAGCCGCGAGGAACGGCTCACGAGCGACGTCAAGCTGGGCCACCGCTCAAAGCTCTCCGCCATCCATCCCTTCACCGGCGAGGAGGTGCCTGTCTTCGCCGCCAACTACGTGCTCATGGACTACGGCACGGGCGCCGTGATGGGCGTGCCCGCCCATGATGAGCGCGACAACGAGTTCGCCAAGAAGTACGGCCTAGCCATCCCCCAGGTCATCGAATCCGAGAGCGAGTGGGATCTCGGCACCCTCGTGAACAGCGGCGAGTTCACGGGCATGAAGAGCGAGGATGCCATCACCGCCATGGTGGCGAAGCTGGGCGACCGCGCCGCCAAGACGACAACCTACAAACTCAAGGACTGGGGCCTCAGCCGCCAGCGCTACTGGGGTACGCCCATCCCCACCGTGCATTGCGAGGCCTGCGGCGTCGTGCCCGAAAAGGCCGAGAACCTGCCCGTGCGCCTGCCGGAAGACGTGGCCTTCACGGGCGTGGGCCCCTCGCCCCTCACCACCTCGCGCGCCTTCCTCGACTGCGCCTGCCCGGCCTGTGGCAAACCTGCGCGCCGCGAGACGGACACCATGGACACCTTCGTGGACAGCAGCTGGTACTGGCTGCGCTACCTGGATCCCAAGAACACGGAGCTGCCCTTCGCCAAGGCCGAAAGCGACGCCTGGATGCCCGTGGACCTCTACGTGGGCGGCATCGAACATGCCACCATGCACCTCATCTACGCCCGCTTCTTCTACAAGGTGCTGCGCGACCTGGGCCTCGCCTCGGGCCCGGAGCCCTTCCAGAAGCTCATCTGCCAGGGCATGGTGCTGAAGGACGGTTCGAAGATGAGCAAGTCCAAGGGCAACATCGTGGACCCGGACGAGGTCATCTCGAAGTACGGAGCCGACGCCCTGCGCCTTTTCATGATCTTTGCGGCGCCCATCGAGAAGGAGATCGACTGGACCGGCTTCGAGGGCATCGAGGGCGCCAGCCGCTTCCTCAAGCGCATCACCCGCATGGTCGAGGACCACGCCGTCACGGCCGATGCCCTGCCCGCCAAGGACCAGCTCAGTGCCGAGGAGAAGGCCCTCCTCATCAAGCTCAACCAGACCCTGGCCCGCCTCACCGACGACCTGGAGCGCCGCTACCAGTTCAACACGGTGGTCTCCGGCCTCATGGAGCTGTCCAACGCCCTGCACGATCTGCCTGGGGATGCACCCCACCGCAGGGCCGTCATGCAGCACGCGCTGGACGCCTTCGTGCGCCTCATGTCGCCCGTGGCGCCCCACCTGGCCGAGCAGCTCTGGAGCCAGCTGGGTCGGCCCGGCCTCTGCATGCAGGCCGCCTGGCCCGAGGCCGACGCGCAGTACCTCGAAGCCGATGAGGTCCTCGTGGTGGTGCAGGTGAATGGCAAGGTGCGAGGCCGCATCACGGTGCCCGCCTCGGCCACCGAAGCGCAGCGCCGCGAAGCCGCGCTGGCCTGTCCCGAGGCCCAGTCCCACCTGGCGGGCAAGGAGGTCGTGAAGGTCGTGCTGCCCCCCGGCGGCAAGCTGGTGAGCATCGTGGTGAAAGGCTGATCCCGTGACCAAGTCCCTGCCTCCCGTCGTCGACTCCGTCCTGGACCTGGTGGGGAACACCCCCCTGCTGCGGCTCACGCGCTTCGCACCGGAATTCCAGATCTTCTCCAAGCTCGAGTACCTGAACCCCGGCGGCAGCGTGAAGGACCGCATCGGCGTGGGCATGATCCGGGCCGCCGAGGCCCTGGGCCAGATCCGGCCGGGCATCAGCACCATCATCGAGCCCACCGCGGGCAACACGGGCGTCGGCCTGGCCATCGCCGCGAAGGCCCTGGGCTACCGCTGCATCCTCTGCGTGCCCACGAAGTACAGCCGCGAGAAGATGATGCTCATGAAGGCCCTGGGTGCGGAGCTGGTGCTCATCCCCAAGGAGCAGGGCATGAAGGGCGCCATCGAGAAGTGCGCCGAGCTGGCGGCCAGCATCCCCCACGCCTTCGTGCCCCAGCAGTTCGCCAACCCCAGCAACCCCGACAGCCACTACGCCACCACGGGGCCCGAGATCTGGGCACAGATGGAGGGCCGCGTGGACGCCGTGGTGCTGGGCGCCGGCAGCGGCGGCACCTTCACGGGCATCGCCCGGTACCTGAAGGAGAAGAATCCCGCCATCCAGGCCGTGGTGGTCCAGCCCGAGGGCTCCATCTACTGTGGCGCGCCCCTCAAGGACTGGGTGGTGGAGGGCGTGGGCAACAGCTTCATCCCCGCCAGCCTGGATCTCTCCATCGCCGACAAGATCATCGACGTGGCCGATGCGGACAGTCTGGCCACGGCCCGGGACCTCATTGCCACCGAGGGCTGCCTGGTGGGCGCCTCCAGCGGCGCCAATGCCTGGGCCGCCCGGGAAGTGGCGAAGTCCCTGCCCGCGGGTGCCCGCGTGGTCACCCTCTTCCCCGATGGCGCCGAGCGCTACATGTCCAAGCAGCCCGTGGCCGACCTGGAGCTGTGATGAGCCTCTCTCCGCGTGATTTCGCTGGTTGTCTCCTCGAGGTGGGCGCGGTGCGCCTGCAGCCCATGGACCCCTTCACCTGGGCCAGCGGGCTGAAGTCGCCGATCTACTGCGACAACCGCCAGCTGATGGGTTTCCCGGAAGTCCGCGATCAGATCGTGGCTTCGCTGGTGGTGGCTTCCAGGGCGCTGAAGCCCACGCTCATCGCCGGGGCCGCCACCGCGGGGGTGCCCTGGGCCGCCATGGTGGCCGACCGCCTGCAGCTGCCCCTGGCCTATGTGCGGCCCACACCCAAGAACCACGGCATGGGTCGCCAGGTGGAGGGCCCCATGGCCAAGGGCCATCGAGCCGTGCTCATCGAGGACCTGATCTCCACGGGCATGTCCAGCCTCAAGTGTGCCGATGCGCTCCGCGCCGAGGGCGCCGAGGTGCCCGCCGTGCTGGCCCTCTTCAGCTATGGCCTGCCCCAGGCCGAAGAGGCCTTCGCCGCAGCCCGCATCGAGATGGCCGTGCTCAGCTCCTTCGAGGTGCTGTCCGCCGAGGCCGAGGCCCGGGGAATCCTCGACATCGCCGGGTCCGACGCGCTGAGGGCCTGGCGCTCGGATACCGTGGCCTGGAGCCATGCCCACGGCGGGGCCTAGGCGCCGGGATGGATGAGGTACGACCATGAAGCTCTACACGCGCACCGGTGACGACGGCTCCTCAGGACTCTTCGGGGGCGACCGGGTGAGCAAGTCCCACCTGCGCCTGGTGGCCTACGGCACCCTCGACGAGCTGAACGCGATCATGGGCCTGGTGCGCCTGCACGCCACGCCCGCCTGCGTGGACGAGGCCACCCTGCTGCGGGTCCAGCACGACCTCTTCGTGCTGGGGGCCATCCTGGCCACGCCGGCGGCCCGCCAGGAGCTGCTGGGGGCCCGCATGAGCCGCCCCACCTGGGAGCTCGCCGACATGGAGGCGGACATCGACCGCCTCACGGCCCTGGCGCCGGCCATGACGGCCTTCGTCCTGCCGGGGGGCACGCCGGGCTCCGCCCACGCCCACCTGGCCCGCACCGTCTGCCGCCGCGCTGAGCGCGAGGTGGTGGCCCTCACCCACGAGGAGTCCATGAACCCCGTGGTGCAGACCTACCTGAACCGCCTCAGCGACTGGCTCTTCGCCCTGGCCCGGGCCGAGAACGCCGTGGCGGGCGTGGCCGACATCCAGTGGGTGCCAAAGGACTGAATTGTTTCCTGACATGAAAACGGGCCCCGAAGGGCCCGTTTGTCTTGCGGTCGTGGGCTCCGATCAGAACTGGAGCTTCACGCCGAACCGGTAGCGACGGCCCTGCTGCCAGGCGGTGGCGGCACCGAAGCGGGCTTCGGGGGACCCACCCTGCGTCGTGGCCTGCTGGAGCTGGGCCGTGGCGTAGCGGGTGTTGAACAGGTTGAAAATGTCCACACTGGGGGTCAGCTTCATCTTGCCACCCAGCTTCTTCGACCAGTCGAGGTGCACATCGACATTGTTGAGGGCAGGGCTGCGACCGGCCGTGCCCTGGGTGCCGTTGACGGCCGTGGCATTGCCATAGAAACCGATATCCAGGAAAGAGTGGATGTGGTCCTTGCCCGTGGGGCCGATCCACTGTCCACCAATGCCACCAGAACCCCAGTTCAGCGGGTTGTCATAATCTGCCTGGGTGTTCACGGCAATGGGGTTGCCGCTAAGGGTGGTGTTGTTGTCGTAGTCGAGGTAGCCCAGGTGGGCCGTGTCCCAGCCGGGGGCGTAGCCATTGCTGACGGAGCCATCATCCCAGGCGCTATTGGGGGTGCCGCTCTGGTAGGTCCAGTTGACGCCCAGGTTCAGATCACCACTGAAGAAGTCGAAGCGGTGGCTGGCGTAGAGCTTGACCACGTGGGTGCGATCCAGGGGCAGCGGGCCGTAGCCCGCGTAGGGGAAGTAGTCGAAGCTGGCGGTGATGTTGCCGTCCGCCTGGCCGTTGGAACTGGAGACCACGCCCTCGTAGTTGCCTTCCAGGCGGCTCCAGGTGTAGCTGAAGCCGAAGACGTCGCGGTCGGTCTTCTTGTCCAGGGTGAAATCCACGCTGGAGAACTTGTTACCGGCCTTGGGGAAGTTCGTGTTCTGAACCGTGAAGAGCCCCGTGGCGGGGTTGTAGTAGTTCAGGTAGTCGATGCCGTAGTTGTTCTGGGTGTATGGATTACCCAGGAAGTTGGTGCCCGCGGGGCCACGGCCCAGGAGAACCAGGGTCATGCTGGCGGGGTTGGGACGCCACTGCTGGTAGGCACCGGGGTTGCCGATGACCGCCGCGCCAGCGCCGTAGCGCGGGGCGCCGGTGCTGGTGTAGGAGATGGCCGGGCCCTCATCGTAGGGGTTGCCGAAGTTGTCGGTGAACACCATGTCTTCCATGGGGTTCTTCAGCTCGCGGTACTTGCCATGGACGCCCACGGTCCAGCCGCTGGGCAGGGTGTGATCGATACCGAGGATGTACTCGTTGCGCTCAGGCAGCTTCACGCCCACGGCGATGGGATCGAAGCTGAAGGGCGTGGCGTAATCGGTGATGGTGTTGGGCGTCGCGCCGAAGGTGTAGGCGCCCGTGGCGTTGGTGTAGGTCGAGTTGGAGAAGCGGTAGTTGTAGCGGAGGTAGGTCTCGTTGGCATAGACGCGGATGGCCATGCGCTGCGGGATCTGCTCGAAGTACTTGGCGTAGTTGCCGCTGACCTTGGTCTTGCCATCCTGGTTCACGTCCCAGGTGAAGCCCAGGCGGGGCTGGACGTAGTCCTTGAAGTTGTCGAACTTCAGGAAGGACTTGTCGTTCAGGTCCCGCTGGTCCTGCATCTCAAACCGGAAGCCATACATCAGCTTCACGCCCGCGCCCACATCCCAGGTGTCCTGGGCGTAGAACGAAGTGATGATCTCCTTCACGGTGGCGTTGGTGTGCAGGAACTGGCGGATGATCTGGCTGCTGCTGGTGCCCACGGCATTGATGGTGACGCGCTCACCGCCGGAGGTGGCGGCGATCTCGGTGTACTTCGAGGTGAGCTGGGACACGCCGAACTTCATGTTGTGGGTGCCCAGGAAGTAGCTCAGGTCCAGCCTGGCCTGGGTGGTGTTGGTCTTGTCCTGGGCCACATAGTAGCCCGCGCCACCACGGCGGTAGCCGAGGCCGGATCCGGCATTGGGATCGCCGCCGAGGGCGCCGGGGCCGTCATCTTCCCAACGGTAGTCGGTGACGGCGATGTTGGTCGTATCCGCGGGTGTGGTGTCGGTCTTGTACTGGGTGGTGCCCAGCTTGGCGCTCAGGAAGAGGCTGGGGCTGATGGTCCAGTCGTAGTTGATGACCAGATTCTGGGTGGTGCCCTTGATGAGCGATCCCAGGCTGGCGTTGCCCAGCGTTGCAGGGTAGGCGATGGGCTGGTTGTCCTTGTGATCGTTCAGATTCGCCGAGAAAGTGAACTGCTGGTCCGGCGTGAGGTACCAGTTCACCTTGGCGATCACCTGATAGTCATCGATCTTCTGAGTGCCATTGGCAAGACCACTGCGGTTGGGCAGGTTGTTCGAGCCGCTGTTCTCGGTGTAGGTGTAGTCGATGCCCGCGAAGTAGAAGAGCTTGTCCTTGATGATGGGGCCGCCGACCTCGGCGCCCACGTCGTAGCGGCTGGGGGCAGGGGCCTGCGAGTAGAACTCGTTGTGCTTGGGCTTGGCTCCGATGCCGATGGGATCCCAGGTGAGCCAGGCCGAACCCTTGAATTCATTGGAACCGCTCTTGGTGATGGCGTTGATCACGCCGCCCAGGGCGCTGAACTCGGGCTTGAAGCCGCCCGTCTGAACTTCCACCTGATCGATGAAGTCCGTCACCAGGGTGGCGCCCTGAAAGCCGCGGTTGGTGTTGGTGGTGGAGAGGCCATCGACCACATAGCTGTTCTCGGCGGCGGAACCGCCACCGATGGAGGGATCGTCATGGCCGGCCATGCCGCCGCCGACGGCGCCGGGCGCCAGCAGCACGACGCTGCTGATGTCACGGCCCTTGGGGATGGCGGACAGGTTCTCCATGGTGGTGGTGAGGCCGGTCTGGGTGGTGGTGGAGTCCACCGTGGTGGTGGTGCCGAGCACTTCGACGACCGTGGCGGCCTCGGAGGCCATCTTGAAGGTCACGGGCTGAGTCTGGTTCACCAGCACGCTGACGGTCTGGGTGATCTTCTGGAAGCCGCCCTTGGTGACTTCCACGGTCCAGGCACCGGGGTTCAGCAGGCCGAGGCGGAAGGCGCCATCCGAGCCCGTGATGATGGTGCGTGAGGTCTGCGAGGAACTCAGGCGCACCGTCGCACCGGCCAGGGGCGCGCCGTTCTTGTCGGACACGGTGCCCGACAGCGCACCGGTGGTGGCCGTCTGCGCGTGAGCGATGATGCCACTCCCGGCGACAAGGGCTGCGGCCGTAAAGCCGAGCCGCGTGAAGATTCGATTCATAGGGACTCCTTTGGAGTGAGCGGCGGGGGGCCGCGAAAAAAGCGTGATGAAGTTCGGCCGGTGCCAATGCACCATCCCCCGAGGTGGCGATGCCCGGGGCGACTGTCACAAGGACGACCAAAGATCGGGGGAGTGTCGAAAGAATAGGTCAGGTTCCCCGGGTAACACAAATTATTTTCGACGGATGGGACCGGCAACATCAGTATGTGAGGCATTTAAAACCACCTTTCTATCGCCTTTAAGGGAGGACGATCGCCGGGCAGGTACGAAAAAACGAGGCCCTTGCGGGCCTCGTTTTGGGTGGTACCGGGGTCGCTTAGAAGCGGAAGCCGGCAGAAACGGCGACGGTACGGGGAGTGCCGTAGTTCCCGAAGGACTGGGGGTTGCCGAAACCAGTGTAAGTGGTGGTGGCAGGGGACTGCACCCAGGGGGCGGTGTAGGCATTCGGGTAGGCGTAGGGGGCCGTGTTGGGCACGCGGTTCCAGGACGTATTGAAGGTGACGATCTGCTGGTGGTTGAGCACGTTGCCGATGTTGAACTTGGCAAAGGCTGTCACGTCCTTGCCCATGGCCTTGAAGAGCGGGAAATCATGGGTGACGGCCAGATCCAGGTAGGAGGCGGAGTTGTAGACGCCTCCGCCGCGGAAGTCGTTCAGGTACTGGGTGGAGGTGGCACCGAACTGGCCGGGCAGGGCCGGGTTCAGCTGGGCGGCGGTCATGGTGCGGGTGTTGCTGTAGTGGGCGCCGGAGTCGAAGCGGTAGACGAGACCCACGGAGGTCTTGCCGAAGCCATTGTTGAAGACCCGGTTGCCGGTCGCGCGAATGCGGATGGGCACGTGGCCCGTCAGGTAGCCGTAGGGCGCGGTCTTGCTGGAGTCATACAGGGAGACGCCGCCCACGACATCGTAGTAGTGGATGGATTCGCCACGTCCGGGGGTGTTGGTGCCTTCCCCTTCGTAGTTGCCCTTGAGGCTGCTCCAGGTGATGCCGGTCGTGTAGCTCCACTGGTTGCGGTTGTACTGGGACTCGACTTCCAGGCCCTTGTATTCGCGCTTGGCATCGGGGTTGTTGTCCCAGAGCTTGACATACAGCGTGTTCCCGGCGCCGTCCAGCACGGTCCCATTGTTGCCGGTGCTGACGTCCATCAGGTTATTCCACTTCTTGCTCACGCCAGTGACCTTGACGTAGCCGTCGCCGTAGCCGCCGAAGTTGAAGGAGTAGGCGTAGCTGGCCTGGAGTTCCTCAACGGTGGGAGCCTTCATGTTGCGGTTCAGCTTCACATTGAGGGTGGGGTCGTTGTAGTAGGCGATATTGGTGAAGTCGTACAGGGCGGGATTCTGAAGGTTCGCGAAGGTGGTGCGGTTGGCGTTCAGCCAGTCGTAGCTGGTGGCCGGGGTTCCGCCGCCGGTGGCATACGTGAAGGCGTAGTAGTCAATTTCCTTCGGGTTGCCCTGGAGGGTCACGGAGTTGGTGATGCCTTCCAGCACCTTGGCGTTGTACTTGGCATAGCTGGCACCGAAGATGTGCTTGCTGTCGCCGAAGAGGTCGAACTTGACGCCGAGGCGGGGCGAGAGACCATTGGCGCCGGCGGTCTGGGCGCCCGCTTCGTTCTGCGCCTTGTACTTGTCCCAGCGCAGGCCGATCTGGAAGTTCCAGTGCTGGTCGAGGCTCCACTTGTCGTTCACGTAGAGGCCGGTGGAGAAGCTCTGGGCCTCGCCAGCAGCGCTCTGGTAGGTCCAGATGGCCGTGGGGATGGCCGTCCGGGTGATGAGGTTCATGCCCGCAGCCTCAAAGATGAAGCCCGTCGGGGTCTGCTCGTTCTTGGCGCGGCGGATGCCGTCGTAGTAGTCGATGCCGAAGTCGGTCTGGTGGCTGCCGAGAAGGTTCCAGAAGAGGCTGGCCTTCACGTTGTAGGTCTTGTTGCCGCGGTTGTCACCACCATCGGTGCTGTTGAAGATGCCGTTGTTGTAGTAGAGGCCCGTGTCATCCGACTGGATGGGGCTCTGGCCGTTGGCGAGACCACCGGCGCTCAGCATCTGGTTCTTGCGGCCGAAGCGGACTTCCGTGGTGAGGTTGCTGGTCCAGGCGGACCGCAGGGCGATGTTGTAGAAATTCGAGGTGCTCTTCTGGGGCACGAGGGACGCGATTTCACCCGCAGAGTAGTTGCGGTTCGTCTGGTTGGTTTCATTGCGCATGAAGGCGCCAACCAGGGTGTGGTCCTGGTTGATGGACCAGGTCAGCTTGATCTGGCGCCGGATTTCATTGGTGCCGGCCGTGTAACTGGAGCCGTAGCCGGTTCCAGCAACCGTCGGATTGGCGGCGCCGAGGCCGAGCGGGTCGGCAGAGAGGTTGCCGCCGATGGAGCCGATGGCACTGCTCTTGGTCGTGTAGTAGGAGGTGGAGAACCAGAGCTTGTCCTTGAGGATGGGGCCGCTCACCGAGAGGGTCTTGAACTCGCTGAGGAGATTGTTGATGCTGGCACCCCGGGCCTGCAGGGGCGCGGTGGCGTTCCAGTCGGGATTCTGCAGTTCCCAGCGGAGGGAGCCGGCGAACTCGTTGGAGCCGGAGCGGGTGATGGAGTTGATGACGCCGCCATCCACGTCGCCGTACTCGGCAGACATGGCGCCCGTGATGATCTGGGTCTCTTCGATGGAGTCATCGATCACGGCCAGGCCGCGGTTGTTGTAGGCGTTGTCAGCGATGTTCTGGCCATCCAGCAGGTACAGGTTGCCGGAGGTCATGGCGCCGCGGATCTGGACACGACCACCCACGCCGGCGGTGACGCCGGGGGTGAGGAGGGCGACGCCTTCCATGTTGCGGGCGTTGGGCAGGAGATCGACGCTGTCGGCGCGGTAGTTGCTGGCGGTCTTGACATCGGTCTTGTCGACGGCGGGAGCAGCCGCGATCAC